>DASUSZ010000248.1:0-4657 GCA_036374815.1 Vicinamibacterales bacterium
CCGGTGGAATCGATCCAGCGCCGGCAGCTGCTTCATCAACGCCACGCACTGCGGATTGCCGATGGCCAGCGTCGTCACCGTCAGCGTTTCGCCCGCGGCGGTGATCGTTTCTTCCGCCACACGCTCCGGCTCGCCCATTGCGGCGCGGAACGTGTATTGCCCGTCTTTCCGGCCGATCAACGACAGCGTCTTCCAGCCGGCATCCGTATCGACGCGGACCTCGGTGATCGGAGCGCTGCGCAGCTGCTCGCGTCGATGCAGTACGAGAGCCGCGAGGCACCGCAGCCCATTGCCGGACAGCTCCGACGGACTGCCGTCGGTGTTGATCAATTTCATCCGCGCCGTGCCATCCGGCGCGATGGTGTAATAGATGACGCCGTCGCCGCCGATGCCGGAATGGCGCTCGCACAAGCGTCGCGAGAGCTCGTCGAGCCGCAGCCCCTCAACCAGTTCCGCGGGAACGAACAGGAAATCGTTCCCGTACGCGTGCGCCTTCGAGACCGACAGCATCAGGGGATCTTGACCGCGTCGAAGACCCAGGTAAACCCGCCGGTGAACCCAATCTGCGGATCGCGCGAGGTCAGGCCGAGCAGGACGCCGCCATCAAAGCGGACGCCGCTGACCGTGTAGCGGGCGCCGAAGCGCAACAACCCGCGGTCCTCTGCACCGGGAGTGATGATGTTGGCGAAGTTGGCGCGGCCGACGAACTCGCCCACCACTTCCGTCTGCTGCGTCAGCGCGCGCGCGACCGACAGGCTGTAGATCAACAGGTCGTCCTGCGCAGCCACTTCCGTCGGCTTGCCGATCATCGTCATGCCGATATTGGCGACGACGCGAACGGATTGAACGGTCTTGCCGATCGTCAGCGCGGAAGAGAAATCCTGCACGTCCTTGCCGAGACCGGACTCGTTGCCGGCATTCGGCAGGCGGGTGCGAAACCAGCTGCCGATCGCGGGACGGCGGGCGGTTTCCGACAACAGCCGCACCTTCGCCCCGATGTGGATGTCGCCGAAGTCGTCAGTGCTTGGGCCGTCGAGCAACAGAAAACGCGACAGCGGCGCGCCGGGGATCTGCTCCGTGATGTCGAGCTTCTGATACGCGCCCCAATCGATCTGAATCTCGGCGATCGAGCTGACGCCGAGACTGATGCCGAACGCCGGCACCGTGAAGAGATTGCCGCGCAATCCGGACACCGGCAGCAACGTATCGTGGTCGTAGTCGACGCCGGCCTCGATCAGGATTCGGCCGGAGCCGATCGTTTCCGGATCTTCGGTCTTGAGTGGTCGTTGTTGCGCAACAGAGGGGGATGCCGCCGCGAGGATGAACAAGGCAACGCTGAATAATCGCATCATCAAAACGTCTTCCTGCTGTCGAGCAGAATGGTCACGGGGCCGTCGTTGACGAGCGCCACCTGCATCATCGCCTGGAATTCGCCGGTCTCGACGCGCAGCCCACTGCCGCTCAATTCTCGCACGACATCTTCGTAGAGCGCGCGGGCAATCTGCGGCGGCGCCGCGGATGCAAACGACGGACGGCGTCCATTGCGCGCATCGCCGGAGAGCGTGAACTGCGACACCACGAGCACGCTGCCCTTGATGTCGAGCACCGACAGGTTCATCTTCCCCGCGTCGTCGGCAAAGATACGGAGATCGCGAATCTTGGCCGCAATGTATTGCAGGTCGGCGGGACCATCACCTTGTTCGACGCCAAGCAGCACCAGCAGGCCGGCGCCGATCTCGCCGGTCACCCGCTCGCCAACGGTGACTCGCGCGGAGCTGACTCGCTGGACGACGGCACGCATAGGGGCTTACGGGCTTACGAGGCTACGGGCTGACGGGGCGTTGCGTGAGCAGCGGTATCAACTCAGGTTCCGCGGCGACTTCTTCCGTGATCTCGCCAATCGGGTTGAGACGGCGATCGAGGAGGTGCCGCGGCATGACATTGCCGAGCGCCTTGATCATCGACGACTTCACGTTCGGATGCTCGCGCTCGAGCTCGACGATCAGCCGCTTGACGCGCTGCCGCTGCAGGCTGAGATCGCCGCAGGCCGGGCAACAGCAGCCGATGATCGGCAGCTCGCGCTCCTTGCAGTAGGCGCGCGCTTCCTCTTCGGTGACGTAGACGAGCGGCCGGATCACGACGTGCCGGCCGTTGTCCGAGGTCAGTCGCGCGGGCATCGCCTTGAGCGCGCCGGCAAAGAACAAATTCAACAGCACGGTCTCGATGAAATCGTCGAGATGATGCCCGAGCGCGATCTTGGTGGCGCCGGTCTGCCTGGCGAGGCGATAGAGGACACCGCGGCGCAGCCGCGCGCACAGCGAGCACGGCGTGTCGTCGCTATCGAGCTTGTCGTCGATCACCGCGCCGATGGTGGTGTGCTCGCTGTGAAATTCCCAGCCGCGCTCCGCGCAGGCCGCGGCGACCTGCTTGTGCTGGTAGCCTTCGTAGCCCGAATCGACGTTGACGGCGACGATCGAAAAGTCGATCGGCGCGCGCTGCTGGAGCACGTCGAGGATCTGGATCAGCGCCCAGCTGTCCTTGCCGCCGGACAAGCCGACCATGATCCGATCGCCGTCTTCAACCAGGTTGAAATCGGTGATCGCCCGGGTCGCCTTCTTGGCGATGCGCGCTTCGAGCGGGGTGCGATAGCCCACGGACTGATTATACTGAGGCCCGGCAGTGACCAGCGGCATCGGACGAAGAGAATTGATCCTCGCGGCGTCAGCGTACACCGCGCTGACGTTCTTGATGGCATTGCCTTTCTCGTTGTCCCCCGGCACCCTCATCCTCGGAGACGTTCCCGACGCGCACATGTATCTGTGGACGCTGGGGTGGGATGCCTACGCGTTTCTGAATCAGCCCGGCCGGATTTTCGACGCCAACATCTATCACCCGTACGCCAACACGCTCGCCTACTCCGAGAACCTGATCGGTACCGCACTGGTGTCGTCGCCGATCATCTGGCTGACGGGCAACATCCTGCTGGCGACGAATCTCGCGGCGTTGTTGTCCTCAGTGCTGTGCGGCCTCGGCGCGTATGTCCTGGCGCGGAAGCTGCACATCGGCGTGGGCGGCGCCTTCGCGTGCGGCATCATCTTCGCGTTCGCGCCGCCGCGGTTCTTCCGCATGGGCCAACTGCACATGACGGCGATGCAATGGATGCCGTTCTGTCTGGCGTTCTTGCATTCGTACTTCGAACACGGGCGGCGGCGCGATCTGCTCGCGGCCGTCGGGTTCTTCTCGCTGCAGGCGCTGTCGAGCGGTCATGGCGCGACCTATTTGACGCTGGCCACGCTCGGGCTGCTGGCCTGGCAATTTTCGCTGGGCGCCCCAATCGCATTTCGGCAGCGGCTGAGGGATTTCGGCGTCGCCGGCGCGTACCTGATCGCGCCCGCGGTATGGGTAATACTGCCCTATCGCTTTTCGCAGTCGGAAGCAGGGCTGCGGCGCGGCTACCTGTCCGACGCGTTGCCACTCAAGGAAAGCTTTCTGGCATCGCCGTCGCGATTCCACCAGTTTCTTCAGGCGAAGTTGCTGGGGCCCTTCGCACAGGAGCCCGACGCGTATCTGTTCCCGGGCATCCTGGTGTTGCTGCTGGCGGCGATCGCAATTGTCAGCTGGCCGGCAAGACGCCGGCTGCGCGACAACTTCGTGATCTTCTACCTGCTGATGGCGATAGTGTCGACGATGATGTTCATGTCGTGGCCGTTCCAGATATGGGAAAGCGTGCACTGGCTGCCGGCGTTGAACTTCATTCGCATCCCGTCGCGCTTCATCTTGCTGACGATGCTGGCGCTCGCGGTACTGGCAGGCGCGGGCGTCGATCGAATTCGCGTGTGGTTGTCGAACAGCACGGCGGCGGCGGCATCCGCGGTGATCGCGGTGTTGCTGCTCGCCGAGTACTCGGCCTATCCGTTCCGCGGCGTGCCGTTCGCCATCAATCCACCCGCGATCGATCGCTGGCTCGACACGAGGCCGAAACCGTTCGCCATTGCCGAAGTGCCGGCGCCCGGACCGGCGAATCTCGGCGAGCTGGAGCGGCATCAGACCCGCGCGATGCTGCACGCCTCGGCGCACTGGCAAAAGACGATTCATGGATACAGCAGCCTTCGCCGCCCTCTCCACGATCGGTTGTACAAAGAGTTGCCCGGCTTCCCGGATGCGACGTCAATCGCGAGCCTGCAGGAAGTCGGCGTCAACTACGTCGTCGTGCACACCGAGGATTACGGCGATCGCTGGCCGGCCGTTGAAGCGCGCATCGCGCGGACCAAAGAGCTGAAGCTCGAACACGTGGAAGGCAGCGGCCGCGTCTATTCGCTGGCGCCGGCTACTTACCAGGGTGCTTCCGGCGCCACTCGTCCGAGCCCTTGATGGCCTCGGCTATCGATTGCCGCGCCTCCGCGTCGGACTTCCCCGCGATGCGCGCCTGCATGTAGACATCGAGGATCCAGGTGCCGATTGCTTCTGCATCGACGCGTTGAGCGTCGGTCAGGTAGAGGCCGCCCGGCCGCATCAGCCCTTCAGGCGATCGATACAGCTCGTCGACGAAGGCGACGGCGTTGACCATCTCTTCGCGATGGCTCTGCAGCTTCTCGTTCGCCATCCGCTCGACGCGGGCATTGAGGTCGCGCCTTGATTGCTCGAGATCCGCTTTCAG
>DASUSZ010000249.1:0-2805 GCA_036374815.1 Vicinamibacterales bacterium
CGGGCCGCTGCAGGCGTTCATCTTCCTGACGCTCGGCGCGATCTACCTGACCGCCGCCACGCACGTGGATGACCACGGCGACGAGATGGGCGGCGTCGAAGGCGCGCATCCGCACCAGCACGCGCACTGACGGCAATCAGCAATCAGCAATCAGTCAATCTGGCTGCTTACTTACTGGTTGCTGGTTGCTGGTTGCTGATTGCTGATTGCTGGTCCCAGCTGATTAATCTTCACGACCACGACCGTCCGATCGTCTGATTGCGGCGCGTCGCCGCAGAAGTCCTGGACCGCGGTAAAGATCTCGTTGACGATTTCCTTCGACGGGAGATTATGCGATCGTTCGATCACGTCGATCACGCGGTCGGCGCCGAACTCCTGCCCCGCCTCGTCGAACGCCTCGAAAATCCCGTCCGAGCACAACACGAAGATCTCGCCGGTCTCGAGCGGATACTGGTAGTCGTCGTACTTCGAGCCGCCGAAGGTTCCGAGCGGCGTGCCGGGCATGTCGAGCTGCACCGCCTTGCCGTCCTTCCATCGCACCGGGAACGGCAGCCCTGAATTCGCGAACGTCACGATCTTCTTCTTGAACTCGAACATCGCGTAGCAGAGCGTGCAGTAGTACTCCTCGAGGTTGCGCTCGTGCAGGATGCGGTTCATGCCGCTCAGCAGCTCCGCCGGCGTCGTCTCGCGCTTCTCGAGCCGGCGCCGGAAGGTGCGGCCGCGCACCATCTCGCCGATCGCCGCGCCGTACAGCGCCGCGGGCACGCCCTTGCCGGATACGTCGCCGAGGACGACGACGAGCGCGTTTGGTTCGGGGGAGAGGAAGTCGCAGATATCGCCGCCGAGCTCGCGGGCGGGATCGAAGTGCCAGCCGACATCCACGCCGCGCAGGCGCTTGGGCAGCTCCTGCGGCAGCAGCGCCATCTGCACGCGCTGCGCCAGCCGCAGCTCCTTTTCGAAGCGCGCCTCGCTCGAGCGAATCGATTCCACCAGCCGCGCGTTCTCGATCGCCACCGCTGCTTCCGACGCGAGCAGCGTCAGCAGCTTGACGTGCTTCTTGTTGAACGCATCGGGCTCCGGGCTTTCGAGATCGAACACGCCGATGCAGCGGTCCTTCAGCAGCAACGGCACGACCAGCTCAGAACGGACGCCGGGAACAGCGTCGATGTAGCGCGGATCCTTGGTGACGTCCGGAACGAGCACGACCTCCTTGTGCAGCGCGGCGTAGCCGACCAGGCCGTCGCCGAGTTTCACCGGGGCCATCGCGCGGGGATCGTCGCCGTATTTGATCGTGACTTTCAATTCCAGCGTCTGCGTGTCTTCATCCAGCAGCGCGATGCCGAAGATGCGGTAGTCGATGACGCGCTTGATCAAGTGCGCCAGCCTGGTCAGCAGCTCGTCGGGATCGAGAATCGCGCTCATCTCGCGGCCGATCTCGGCGAGCGTCTCGAGCGTTTCGGCGTACTCACGCTCCGACTCGAACAGCCGCGCCGTGGCGATCGCCTGCGCCACGTGCGCGCCGAACTGCCGCAGGATCCACTCGTCGCGCTCGGTAAAGGCGCCGAGCTTGTCGCTCAGCAGGTTGAGCGCGCCGATCACCTGGCCCTTGTTGCGGAGCGGCACCGCCAGCTGCGACTTCGCGCCGGGCACCACGGCGAGATAACGCGGATCCTGATCGACGTCGTTCAGCAGGATCGGCCGCTGCTCGGCCACCGCGCTGCCGACCGTGCCCTGTCCGACCTTCAGCGTGAAGTGCTTGACGATCTCTTCGGGATAGCCGACCGCGTAGGCGATGCTGAGCTCTTCCCGCTCTTCGTTCAATAGATATACCGAGAAGACCGTGAAGCTGGTGAGCCGCGCGATCAGGTTCGGGATTTTTTCGAGAAGCTCTCTGACATCCAGCACCGAACTGACTTCGCGAGACAGTTCGGCGAGGATCGTTAGGAGCTCTGCATCCGAGGGTCCTGACGATCCGAGCCCTGAGCGAGCGGAAGCGTCGCCGATGGCGGCGCTGTCGCGAGTCGAAGGGTTACTGTGCGGTCGTGTTTCCACCTGTGCCTAAAGTGTACTTCGTCACCCAGTCGGAGATCCGCTGCATGCGATCTTTCTGGTGGTAATACTCGCTGATGCCGTGCCCCTCGCGCGGATAGAACACCAGCTCCGTCGGCACGCCGCGATCCTTCAACCCGCGATAGAGCTCGTAGGCCTGGCCGGTCGGCACGCGCTCGTCGTTGGCGCCGTGCAGGATCAGCGTCGGCGTCTTCGCCTTGTCGATGTGCGACATCGCCGATCGATCCAGGTAGAGCGGCAGCGTCTGCTTGTTCGGGATGCCGCCGAAGTACGCGATCAGCACGCTGGGGATGTCGTTGGTGCCGTACATGCTCCACATGTTGGTCAGGCCGGCGCCGACCATCGCCGCCTTGTAGCGCGTGGTCTGCGTGATGGTCCACGCCGTCATGTAGCCGCCGTAGCTCCAGCCCGTCTGCCCGAGGCGCGCGGGGTCGGCGATGCCGCGGGCGACGAGCGAGTCGATGCCCGACTGGATGTCCTGATAGTCGCCGCGGCCCCAGTCCCGGACGTTCGCGGCGAGGAAGCGCTCGCCGTAGCTCGACGACCCGCGCGGGTTCGGGAGGAACACCACCCATCCCGCGCCCGCCCACACGTGCGCCGCGTTGCCGGCGCCGCCGGGGAACGCCTCGGTCCACGCGCCCGCGGGACCGCCGTGGATGTTCGCGAGCAGCGGGTAGCGCTTCGACGGGTCGTAGTCGGGCGGATAGTAGACGACGCCCTCCATCTCCATCCCGT
>DASUSZ010000250.1:0-11846 GCA_036374815.1 Vicinamibacterales bacterium
AAGGCGATCGAAGAGCGCTGGGGCGGCTGGTACGTGACCGGCAGGAAAGTGCCGGCCCGCCACATGGGGAACTACCCGTTGATCGTGCCGAACGGCGTGACGGGTCCGCCGCCCGTGCGCGCATCGCTCGAGGGACAGTTCGATCTCACCGGCTACCTCACGCCGTACAGCGACATCGTCGCCCTGATGGTGCTCGACCACCAGGTGCACTTCAGCAACCTCGTCACGCGCGCGGCCTGGGAGGCGAAGCTCGGCGAGACCCTGCGCATCGCGGAAGCCGCCGATACGCTTGCCGATTACATGCTGTTCGTCGACGAGGCAAAGCTGCCGAGTCCGATCGAGGGCTCATCCGGCTTCGCAGAGAAGTTCAGCGCGCGGGGAAAGTTGTACGAGCTCGATCTGCAAACGCGGCTGCAGAAGTATCCGCTCAGCTACATGATCTTTTCGCCGCAATTCAAGGCGCTGCCCGAAGCGCCGAAAAACCTGGTGATGGGGAAGATCAACCGCGTGCTGTCAGGCGAGATCAAAGGTCCGAAGTACGCGCACCTGACGCCGCAACTGCGTCAGGAAATTCAGCAGATCCTGAAGATCGACAAATAATCCGAAATCCCCTCGATCCGAAATCCGAGATCGATCGCGTCAGCGTTCAATCGTCCAGACGTATTCGGGATGGCCGTTCCGCACGTTCTGTTCGATGACGCGCGCGCCGACCTTGCGCATCGCGCCCAACGCGCGCACGTTGGCGACCTGCGTCTTGCCGATCAGCGTCTTGACGCCCCACTCGTTGAACAGGAAATCGAGGTAGACGTCGATCGATTTCGAGAACACGCCGGTGCCCCACAGCTGCGGGGCGATCGCGAAGCCGATCTCGGCGCGGTCCTGTTCCTCGAAGCGCAGCGCCATGAACAGGCCGGTCACTTCGTCATCGCCGGTGAGCAGCGTGTAGCAGGCGGCGCGGCCGTCGGCGCGTCGCGACTGGCTGAGGGCGATCCAGCTGCCGAAGTCCGCAATCGTCGCCGGCGGCGGATCGAGATGTTTCGACACCTCGGGCATCTGGAAGAGCGCCGTCAACGCCGCCGCGTCCGAGAGGTGCACTTCGCGCAGACGGATGCCGTCCCGCACGAGTACTGGTAAACAGTCCACAGTCGCCTGGCTCACCACGGTATCTGCGCGCCGCGAGGTTGGAGGGGCGCGGCGCCGGTCGGGAAACAGTAGTGCGGCTCGTCCCTCAGATCAAGGGTCTCGCGTCACTTTTGCGCGCAGCCGCGCCCGGCGCTAAGTGGCAGTGTTTCGAGCAGTTTGGCCTGTTGTTTGCCCGTCGTCCGTGCCAGCCTGGCGTCCCAGTCCTCGAGCAGGGCGGTCAGGTCTGCTTTCAGCGTATGCAGGGCTGCCAGTTCTGCATCAATCCGCGACAGCCGCTCGCCAACAATTGCGCGCACTTTTCGGCACGGCGCGCCGCCCTGTTCCTTTTCCCTGAGGACTTTGGCGAGCTCCTTGATCGAGAAGCCGATTGCGAGGGCGCGGCGGACCATTGCCAGGCGCGCGACCGAATCCTCCGAATACCGCCGATAACCGGCGCGCGTCCGCGCCGGCTTCGGAAGGACGCCGCTGCGCTCGTAATGGCGCAGCGTGTCGGTGCTGATGCCCGCGGATGCGGCCAGTTCTCTTGGAGTCATCGTTTGGTGATGGTAAGCGGATCGCCTGTTTTGTGATCGGCGATCTGGAACCGCATGAAATCGTGCACCGCGGCCAGCGCCTCCTGGTCGGTCGTAAAGACGTCGAGCCGCCCGCCGGCGGGGGTTTCGACGTAAACGAATCGAATCCGGTTCTTGAGCGCCGCCATCTGCTCCGTGCCGGGGACGTTCGTATCGTGAATCAGCATCGGCGCCTCGAAATTACCGTCCCCAAACATCGACGCGATGTGGGGCAGGTGCGATCGAATCGCATCGCGGTTCTTGATGTCGTTGCGATCCTTCGCCGCGATGTCGATCGACCCGCCGTCTGCGTGAAGGCGGAAATGATGCACCGTGGCGTCCTGGTCGAAGCCCATGACGTGTGCGCCGCGATCTTTGACGGCCTGATGGCCCGACGGCCCGACCGCCTGGAAGAGCGTGAGTACGAGAAGTGTTGTGATCATGCCGTCACGGTAAAGCTTGGAACAATTCCAAGGTCAAGTCGAGCCCCGCGCAACCTTTTTCTCACCGCACCCGTCTATCCCTATTGCAATCCCATAGGAGCGCCAGTATCGTTCCTATGGGATAACCATATGACTCAATTCGAGAAGAATGCCGTCTGGCAGGGCACCCTGTCGCTGATGGTGCTCCGCACCCTGATGACGATGGGCGAGCAGCACGGCTATGGGATTGCCCGCCGCATCGAGCAGACCAGCGAAGGGAAGCTGTCGATCAATTACGGCACGCTCTATCCGGCGCTCCTCAAGCTCGAGCAGGAAGGCCTGATCAGCTCCGAGTGGGGCGTGTCGGACAACAACCGCAAGGCCAAGTTCTACAAGCTGACCAGGGCCGGACGGAAACAGATCGAGCGCGATACGAAGCAGTGGGAAGCCACCAACGCGATCATGACGCGCTTTCTCGCGGCGAATGAGGACTGATGAAGACTTTGCGCGCTCTCCGGATGCGTGTGTACGGTGTGTTCGGCTCTTCGAAGTCCGAGCGCGAGCTGTCGGCCGAGATCGAAAGCCATCTGCAGCTGCACGTCGACGACAACATCCGCGCCGGCATGACGCCGGCCGAAGCGAGGCGCCGCGCGGTGATCGCGCTCGGCGGTGTTGAAAGAACCAAGGAGGCCTATCGCGATCGGCGCGGCATCCCGTGGTTCGAATCGCTGATGCGCGATTTGCGTTACGGCATCCGCACCCTGACGAAGAGTCCCGGCTTCGCGATTGCCGGCATCGTCATTCTCGGACTCGGCATCGGCGTCAACACCGCGATCTTCACCGTGGTCAACGCCGTCGTCCTCAAGCCGCTGCCGTTCCCTGAGGCCGATCGCATCGTGCGACTCTGGCACACGCCGCCGCAATCGACGTTTGCCGGCATGGAGATTTTTGCGCTGGCGCCGGGCAACTTCCTCGACTGGGAAGCGCAGAGCCATTCGTTCGAGCAGATGGCGATCTACCGCGGCGGGCGGTGGACGCTGACGGGACAGGGTGAGCCGGACGCCGTCTTCGTGCTGCGCGGCTCAGCCGATCTGCTGCCGATCCTCGGCGTGCAGCCGCTGCTCGGCCGCGGTTTTACTAAAGAGGAGGATCGCGAGGGCGCAACGCCGACGGCGCTGCTGACCAACGCCTTCTGGCGATCGCGCTTTGGCGGCGACCAGAACGTGATCGGCAAAGTGATCACGCTGCAGGGCAGGCAATACACGGTCGCCGGCGTCGTCCCGGACCTGCCGGCGTTTGCGCAGGAGGCGCAGGTGTTCGTGCCGCTGCTGTGGACGCCGCGCGAGCGGGCGGAGCGCGCCAATCACAACTATCGCGGCATCGCGAAGCTGAAGCCGGGAGCGACGATCGCGGGCGCCAACGCGGACCTGACGGCGATCTCCGAGCGGCTCGCGCAGCAGTATCCGGAAGACAACAAGGACTGGGGCGCGCTGGTGCGGCCGCTGCAGGACGACATGATCGGCGGCGTCAGGAACTCGCTGATGGTGCTGCTCGGCGCCGTGGCGCTGGTGCTGCTGATCGCGTGCGCCAACCTCGCCAACCTGATGCTGGTGCGCACGCATGGCCGCGCGAAAGAGATTGCGGTTCGCGGCGCGCTTGGCGCGAGCCGGCTGCGCGTCGTCCAGCAGCTGCTGGCCGAAGGCATCGTGCTCGGCATTGGCGGGGGATTAGTCGGATTTGCCGCCGCGTACTTCGGCGTCGACATCCTCAAGGCGGCGTTCGGCACCGCGCTGCCGCGCGCCAACGAGATCGTCGTCGACACCCAGGTGCTTGCCTTTACCGCGGCGATCGCGGTGGCGGCGGGCCTGATTGCCGCGTTCGCGCCGGCGTGGCAGCTGACCGGCCGCGACGCGAGCGAAGCGCTCCGCATCGGCCCCGGCCGCGGCAATTCATCGAGCGGTGACGGCCGCGTCCGCAACGTGCTCGTGATCTCCGAGGTCGCGCTGGCGTTGATGCTGTTAATCGGCGCCGGCCTGTTGATGCGCAGCCTCGCCACCCTGCGCGGTGTCGATCCCGGCTTCGATGCGTCGAACACCTGGACGGGAACCATCACCATTCCGAACGCGAAGTACAACACGCCCGAGGCGCGCAACCAGTTCTTCGCGCGCGTGCTCGAGAGCGTGCGCGCGCTGCCCGGCGTGCAGTCGGCCGCGCGCATCGACACCATCCCATTCGGCGGCGGCTCGATCCAGTACGTGACCTACGACGGCCTGCCGGCGATGAAGGATTCGGAGCTGCCGACCGTGCAGGTCAGGACCGCCTCGCCCAATTACTTTGCGACCTCGAAGATCCGCTTCGTCTCGGGCCGCGACTTCACGGACGCCGATGCATTCGGCAAACCGCGCGTGGTGATCGTCAGCGAGAAGGCCGCGGCGAAGTTCTTCCCGAACCAGAACCCGCTCGGCCGCCACATCACTCTGAAGATGATGACGCCGGAGCCGGCGGAGATCGTCGGCGTGGTGCGCGAGGTCAAGATGGATGCGCTCGATGCCAGCGCCGAATCCGACGCCACCGTCTACGCGCCGGCCGCGCAGTTCGGCGACGGCGACGCCACGCTGGTGGTGCGGACCGCGGGCGAGCCGACGCTGCTGACCCGATCCGTGATCAATGCCGTTCGCGCCATCGATCCCGAACAGCCGGTGCTCGACATCAAGACGATGGAGGAGGCGGTGGAGGATTCGCTGGGCCAGCGTCCCCTGGCGATGCTGCTGCTTGGCGCGTTTGCATCGCTGGCGCTGATTCTCGCCACCGTCGGCATCTACAGCGTGCTGGCCTACACCGTGCGCCAGCGCGTGCGCGAGATCGGCATTCGGATGGCGCTCGGCGCGCCGGTCAAGGGATTGCTGCGAATGATCGTGATCGAAGGGTTGAAGCCGACGTTGATCGGCGTCTTCCTGGGCCTGGTCATGGCCGCCGCGCTCGTGCGCGTGATGGAATCGCTGCTGTTCGGCGTCAGCCAGTACGATCCGCGCACCTTCTCGATCGTCGCGATGCTGATGCTTGCGGTCGGCGTCATCGCGACGCTCGTGCCCGCATATCGCGCGACCCGCGTCGATCCCATCGTCACCTTGCGATCGGAATGACTCGCTGACCGGTGTGGGCCGCCACCTGCGGAGTCAGCTCGATGTCCATTGTCGTCATCGTCCTGAGCACCGAAACACGCCGCGTCTGATATCCGGCATGTTCGAAGACGAGATCGATGTGCGACACCAGGCCGCCGACCTCCCCCGAGAGCGAGTAGGCGCCGGTTGGTCCGGTGGTGGCGCGCAGCCCGACGGACGACGCCGAGACCTGGGCGCCGGCCAGCGGTGAGCCGTTCACGGCGCTCGACACTTTTCCCGAGATCGCTAACGTCACGGTGCCAATTCCCCACAACGAGGTGTGGGTCACGCTCGTGCAGCCGCCAAGCATCGTCACCAACGCCGGCAGGCAGTAGATCGCGAGGCGAACGCGGGGTGCCATGTCCTTAATTCGCGCCGAGCAGCCCGTCAAGCGTCTCGACCATCTGATCCGGAGAGCAGGGTTTCGCGCAGATGGCTTCGAACAAACTCATGTCGTTCGTGCAGCTCTCGGGCTTCGCGCTATGCGCGATCACCGGGATATGCCCGATGACCGGATCGCCCTTGATCAGCTTCGTCGCTTCAAACCCGTCCATGACCGGCATGAAGATGTCCATCACCACCGCGTCGGGACGTTCGCTCCTGACCTTGGCGACCGCTTCACGGCCATCCACCGCGGATACCACGTCGTAGCCCGCTTGTTGCAGCACGAACTGCAGCAGCTGGCGGGTGTCTTCATGGTCGTCGACTATGAGAATCGTTTTTGGCATGTAGAGGGCGACAGAGTCAGCTCTCGCGCGAAGCGCATTATGGTTGCACGAACGCTCCCGCGCAAGCCAGCCCCGGCCGGGTAGTGGACTCACTTTTGCAGCTGGACGGTGCGAGGATCTTGTGGACTCCGCCCCCACCCTCCCGCCGACGCCCCAACTGGCGAACTTCATTCGCCAGTCCAAGGACGCCATTCTGCAGCGATGGGAGCAACACGTCCGCCGCGATCCGAAAGCCGCGAATGTGTCTTGCGGGCGGCTTCGCAACAGCATGCCGCGCATGCTCGACGAGCTCGCGCTCGAGACCGATCGCGCGGCCGACGAGCGCGTCTTCGACGACTACGCCATCGAGCATGCGATGAGCCGGCTCGACCTCGGATTCTCCGTCGACGAGCTGGTGCGCGAATACGGCCTGTTGCGCGATGCGATCTGGGCCGAGGTCGATCTCGCCGGCGTCGACCTGACGCCGAAGGATGTCGCGCTGATTGACGGCGTGCTCGATCGCACGATCGAGCGTGCGGTGATGAGCTACGCCAGCGCGCAGCAGCGCACGTTGATGGCGCTCAACCGCATCTCCGAAGTCGCGGTCGCGACGGGCGACATCGACCGCCTGCTGCAGCGCCTCGCCGAAGTATTTGAATCCACCGCGGAGGGGGTCGATGCCGTCGAGATCCTGTTATGCGAGGGCTCGCGATTGATGCCGCGCGCGGCGACCGGCGTGGGCGGACGGTTACCCGGTCCAACCGCGCTCGCCGAGCGCGTCGTGACGACGAAACACGCGGCCGTCGCGGTGATCGATGGTGACGGCGCCGACGATCAGATGCTGCGCGCCCGCCAGCTCAAGACGATGTACGCCGTGCCGCTGACGCTCGGTGCGTCGATCATCGGCGTGGCGCAGATGGGATCGCGGCATGCGTTCAATTTCGGCGAGGAGCAGCGCCTCCTGCTGCGCGTGCTGGCCGAGCGCGCCGCCAACCTGATCGATCGGGCGCGCTCGCTCGCCCAGGGCCGCGCCGACGCGGCGGTGATGCGGGCGCTGGCATCGGCAACCTCCGTCGACGACGCGATCGTATCGTTGCTGTCGACGATCGGCGAGCAGTTCGACTGGGAGACCGGCGCGTTCTGGGCGCGCGATTCGAAGCAGGAGCGGCTGACGTTTCACCAGAGCTGGACCGCGCCGGGCGGAGATTTCACCGCGTTCTGGGCGACAGGCGCCCGTCAGACATTCGCGAACGGCGCCGGCCTCCCTGGGCGCGCCTGGGCCGCCGGCGACGTCGAATGGCTGCCGGTGATCGCGGAAGATGCCACCTTTCATCGCCGCGCCGCCGCCGATGCGGCCGGGTTGATGAGCGGGCTCGCGTTCCCGTTGTTCGAGGAGACCGGCGGCTTGCTCGGCGTGCTCGAGTTCTTCTCGCGCAGAAGCCGCGCCCACGACGAGGCGGCGCACCTGACCAGGGTGCTCGCGCGGCAGCTGCCCGAATTCATCCGCCGCATCTCGGTGTCGCAACGCGTGCAGCGCAGCGAAGCGGCCTCGAGCGCGATGCAGGCCGTGGCCCTCGACGCGATCATCTGGATGGATCACCAGGGCATCGTGACAGGCTGGAATCCCGCTGCGGTGCGGACGTTCGGATTCGAGGCGCGCGACGCGATTGGGCGCCCGCTCGCCGAGCTCATCATCCCCGAACGGTTTCGGGCGGCGCACCAGGCCGGTATCGCACGCTACCTGCAGCGCGGCCGCGGCGAATATCTGGATCGCCGCCTCGAGCTGCCGGCCATCGATGCGCGCGGCGGCGAATTGACCATCGAGCTGACCATCACCGCCGTGCAGGAAGACGGCCGGCCGCTGTTCTGCGGCTTTGCGCGCGAC
Source organism: Vicinamibacterales bacterium (assembly GCA_036374815.1). Taxonomy (GTDB): domain Bacteria; phylum Acidobacteriota; class Vicinamibacteria; order Vicinamibacterales; family UBA2999; genus 12-FULL-67-14b. The sequence goes on from DASUSZ010000250.1 coordinate 7,870, forward strand.
ATCACCGGAAAAAAGGCGCTCGAGGCGGAGCGTGAGCGCTTGCTCGCCGAAGCCACCCACGCCACGCAAACGCGCGACCAGCTGCTGGCGGTGGTCTCGCACGATCTGCGCAATGCCCTGCACACGATCTCGTTGAGCGGCGCCGCGGTGCAGGCCGCACTGTCACGCCCGGCCGGCCCGGATGGCTCGGCCGCGAGGAGCGTCGACGTCATCGTGCGCGCGGCCAACCAGATGCGGCAGCTGACCGGCGATCTGCTCGACGTCGCCGCGATGCGCAGCGGGCACCTGTCGATCAGGCGCAGCCGCGAGAACCTCTCGATGCTGCTGCACGAGGCTGTCGAGCAGCACCGCGGCCTCGCCGAGGAGAAGTCGCTGGCGCTCGCTGCGGCGGATGTTGCAGAGGATGTGTGGGTCGATGCCGATAAGGGCCGGCTGATGCAGGTGCTTGGCAACCTGCTGGGCAACGCGATCAAGTTCGGCCGTCCCGGCGATCGCATCGACGTCAGCACGCGCGTCGACAACGGATCGGTGTCCGTCGCGGTGCGTGACACGGCGCCAGGGATTCCGCCAGGCGCGCTGCCGTTCGTGTTCGAGCCCCATTGGGCCGGCGATGCGCCGGGAAAGGGAACCGGCCTCGGTCTGTTCATTGCCCGGCGGCTGGTCGAGGCGCACGGCGGAACGATCGGCGTTGAGAGCGCGCCGGGGAGCGGCTCCACGTTCACATTTCGCTTGCCGCTTGCGTAGAGCCAGGTGCGGGCCGCGCCGCCTTGTGTTAGCGTGACTGCACTATGGCGGATGCAGCACGGTGCGCCGGGAGCCGCAATCTCTTACTGGCATCGTTGCCGCCGGAGGACTACGCGTGCCTGCGCCCGCTGCTCGAGATCGTCGCCCTCGAGTCCCAGCGGGTGCTGCACAATCCCGGCGAAGCGTCGAAGTACGTCTATTTCCCGCGCAGCGGCTTCGTGTCGGTCGCGATCGCGCTGCGTAACGGCGCGATGGTCGAAGTGGCGCCGATCGGGCGCGAGGGCATGGCCGGCATCCCCGCCACCGGACCGGCGATGAGCGCGATGACCAACGCGTTGATCGTGGTGCACGGCGAGGACGAGTGCGCCTATCGCATGCGCATCGACGACTTCCGCCGCGAGATGGACAAGTGCGGCGTGTTCGCCGACGTGGTCAACGACTACGGTGAGGCCTTCCTTGGCGTGGTGATGCAGAACACCTGCTGCAACGCCGCGCATTCGGTCGAGCAGCGCATGGCGAAGTGGCTGCTGATGGCTCAGGATCGCCTCGAATCGCCGCGGTTCCGGATCACGCAGGAGTTCCTCGCGCAGCTGCTCGGCGCGACGCGGCAGACGGTGACCGGCGTGGCCAGCGCGCTCGAGCGCCGGCAGATCATCGATCACACCCGCGGCCAGCTCGAGATCATCGATCGCACCGGCCTCGAAGCGGCGTCGTGCGAGTGCTATCACGTCTCGACGCGGATGCTGCAGCGCGTCACCGCGCCGCGCTATTCGCTGCCCGCCAACTGACTCTGTCGGCTACCCGACAGATCGCGCGCGCCGCGTTCGCTACGCTGGGGCATGCCTGATGATGTCGTGTTGCAGCGCCGGTTCCCGGTCGGCTGTCCCGCGTGCGGCGTGCTCGCCGGATATCCGACGGTCGTGCAGACGGTGCGCATGCGCGCCGGCCACTTGCGCATCGACATCAGCTGCCACGCCTGCAGGCACGAATGGTTTCAGGAAGTCGAGGCCGACCAGCAGTAGCTAGTCGGCGGCGGCCTGGCGGGCCGTCACCGCGTGCACCGCGGGAGCGTGCTTGGGACTCGCGGTGCGCCGCCGATCGGGCTTGACCAGCATCAGCGGCACCGCCGGTTGCCCCGATTCGTCCCAGGTGTGGCGGCACGCCGCGCACCGGATGCTGACGCACACGTCGTCGGCTCCCGAAGTGGTGGCGCGGTACGGCATGCCTGCCGCGGCGCGGCACGACGGACACGCCATCGGAAAGTGCCAGTGTTTCGATTCCATTGGGATGGGTCTCCGGGAGCCGCGCCAGTGTGACCCCCATCGCGGGCAGGGCACAATCGGGATGATCACTTAGATCATCGATCGCCGATCTGTTCACGTCACTTCCCGCCGCACGGCTTTCGGCGGTTTATCCGTGCGCAACCCCATGAACGACGCGTGGCGGAGGTTTGCTTCCGCGGTCCATTCGACGAAGCGAATCTGCACCACGACCGTTGGCTCCACCCACGTCATCTCGCGCATTTCCCCTGCGGTGACGCCGGCGCCCCAGTGCGAGCTCTTGCTGTTGGGCAGATTCGCGAACGGACAGCGCGCCGTCTCGCGCGGCTTGAGCAGGTCGAACAGCTGCGCGCGGATCCGCGGCGTCATGCCGGCGCGCACCTTGCCCGCGAACTGCAGCGAGCGGCCCTCGTAGTAGCCGACCAGCAGCGCATCGACGGTCCTGACGTTGGGACGAAAGCCGCCGACGACGAATTCCTGCTGGCGATCGAGCTTCAGCTTGAGCCACGCGCCGCTGCGCAGGCCCGGCTCGTATTTCGAATCGCGCTTCTTGGCGACGACGCCTTCGAGGCCGAGCGCGCTGACGGCAGCGATCACGTCCGCTGCCGATCCGGGCAGCTCGATCGATTGCAGCACGCCGCTGTTGCCGAGTACCTGCGGCAACAGCGCGCGCCGTTCATCGAGCGGCAGCTCGAGGCGATCGACGCCATCGAGATGCAGCAGGTCGAACGCGTAATACGCGATCTGGTGATCGGTGCGCGCCGAGCGATGCTGCAGCGCCTGGAACGACGGCACGCCCGATGAATCGACCGCGACGATCTCGCCGTCGAGCACGGCGCTCTTCGCCTTCAGCTTCTTCACCGCGGCGGTCACCGCCGGATACGCCGCGGTCAGGTCCTTGCCGTTGCGCGAGCGAATCGCGATCGCGTCGCCGTTCTTGATCGCGATGGCGCGGTAGCCATCGAGCTTCGGCTCGTAGAGCCAGCGGCTGCCTTCGGGCAGCGCGGCCACGAGCTTTGCCTGCATGGGTTCGACGAAGGCGGGCGGGCGGCGCATGCCCAATCGTCCTCCACCTTACCGCGCCGCGGCGCGATCACGTGCGCCGTGTCGTAGCGCCGCGCTTGCGATGCGCCGTTCAGCGTTTACGATAGAAGGATGGAGGATCCGTCGCAGCCGCCACTGGAACGCGAACAGCAGCCGGACGTGGCGTGCCCGCACTGCGCCTTGCCCGCCAGCAAGGTGAAAACGGTCGGCACCGAGAAGGGCAAGCCGGGGCTCGTCACCATCACGATGGCGTGCAACGACTGCGGCCAGACGTGGATGGTGAAGAAGCTGACGCACCAGGACGCGCCGGCCTGATTCCGGCCGATGATGCGGGTGCGCGGCTGAGCTGATTCGGCGCGCGCTCATGAGATGCTGGCGGTATGGAGCGAATTCCGGACTGGGCGTGGCTGCTGCTGGCGCTGGCCGGCATTGTCGTACTGGTCCTGGTCGGCCAGCGCGTCGCGCCGTTCGGCCAGGCGTCGAACAGCGCCGAGACGCGTCATACCTGCAAGATGGAGGCGCCCGATCAGCTGAAGACCGCCGGCGCGCACTGGTGCGGGATGGGGCTGTTCTCGCAGGTCACGATCACGGAAGACAAGGAGAACGTGATCGCGGTGTTGCTGTTTTCACCCAACGGCGCGCAGGCCTGGCAGATGCAGAGCGGCGGCATCATCAACGAGTTCAAGCAGCTGACCGATCGCACCGCGACCGATGCCGGCGGCCGCAACGTTGCCGTCGACGTGCACGATTCGATGGACAAGCGCATCGCCACCTGCGCGCGGCTCAGCGGCGACGCATCGGCGACGTGCGAAGTGAGGTGAGCCGCTAGTCGATCTGCAGCCGCTGCCGTTTCAGGTAGAGGCCCTTGCGCGACAATCCCAGCATCCGCGCCGCTTCGTCGAGGTGGCC
>DASUSZ010000251.1:0-2640 GCA_036374815.1 Vicinamibacterales bacterium
GCATGCTCTTCGCGCCCATGTCGTGCGAGTCGGCGGGGCCCTGTTTCTGCGCCGGCCTCGCGCGCAGGCCGTCGGGTCCGAGGTCGGTCACGAAGTGGCGCGACTCGACGACCGATGCGCTATTGAGGTCGATGTAGACCTCGCGGTAATCCTTGCGCATCAACTTCTCGTTGACGACCGCGGGCGCGGTGGTCTTCGCCCAGACCACCATCAACTGTCCGGGAAACGCCAGCGCGCCGACGAACTGCTCGCGGTCGTCGGGCATCCGCGCGGCAATGCTTTCGAGCTTCTTGGCGGCGAGCAATTGCGCCAGTTCCTTCGCGGGACCGGCGGAAACCGGCTCCTGCGCGGCGGCGCCTACCGTGAAGACAGTAGAGAAGATGGCGGGGAGAATCCAACGGCTGGGAGTCATGAATTTCATGCCTCCCATTTAACACACTTGCCCACCGTAGCCAATGGGCGAAGACGACCTAGCCGATAAAAAGCGACTCTTCTTCGTCAACCGCGGCGCGCGTCGCGGTGCGGCGCCGGGAAGCCTCCCGGAGTCCGCGGTACGCGTCGACCACGGTTTTGACGGCGGACATGATGGCCATGCCCTGGCGGGCGGGGCCGGTGACGAATTCCTGCGCGGCGGCGAGCGTGACGTCGACGCGCTGCACCATCTCTCCGAACACGCGATCGAGCCGCTCGGCCTGCTTGGCGGCGAGCGCGGCGGCGCGGGCCGCCTCGCTCGACATCGACGTCAGGTTGGCGATGAGCGGCTTGATTTCCTGATCGAGCTGCGTGGCGAGCTGGTCGACACGCTTGGCGAGACGGATCCCGGCGAAGATGGCGCCGACCTGAATCAGCGCCATGATCAACACCGCGAACGCGATGATGCCGAGAAACAGCTCGCCGGTATCGCTCACACCTGATCTCCCCGCTCGCGCGCCTGCTGGAACGCCTCGCGGCCGCGCTCGACGGCGGTGACGAGGCTGTCGCGCTGGCTGCGATAGTAGTCGCGGCCTTCGTCCATCGCTTCACGCGCCTTCTGCTTGCCCTCGCGCGCCTTCTGGCCGAGGAACTCGCGCGTTTCTTCGCCGCTGGCCGGCGCAAACAGCAACGCAACCGCCGCGCCGGTCAGCGCGCCGATCACGAATGCCACCATGACGGTGCCCGAATTGTCTTTCGCCATTAGAAGATGCTCACTTTCACATTGAGGTACTTCTTCGGATCTTTTCTGATTTCTTCGATCAGCGCGCGCATCTCGCCGACCGTCCGGTTCATGTTCTCATATAACTGCTTGTCGTGCAGCAGCTGTCCGGCGGTGCCTTCGCCGTTATTCAGGTTTTGCACAACCGTGTCGAGTCGTGCAGTCAACGAATCGAGCCGCTTGTAGAGCGCATCGTCGGTGAGCAGCTTGCCGGCGGTGCCTTCGCCGCGATTGAGCCGCCCGGTCACGCCCTCGAGGTTCGACGTGGTCGCGTTGAGCGACTTGGCCAGCGCCGGATCGTTCAGCAGCTGACCGAGGCTGCCTTCGCCGTTCTTCAATTTCGTGGTGATGGCGTTCAGGTTTGCCACCGACGCGTTGAGCTCGTCGTAGACCTTCGGGTCGTTGGCGAACTTGCCCATCGTGCCCCTGCCCGACGCCACGTTCTGCGCCACGCGATCGGCAGCTGAGATCAAGCTGTTGAAATCGCGGTAGACGGCTTCGTCGGTGAGCAGCTTGCCGATGGTGCCCTTGCCGGCGCGCAGGTCGGAGAGCATCGCGGTCACGTCGGCGATCCCGGCGCCGGCCTGTTCCGTCAGCTCGGCGATGCTCGGCGCCGGCGCGCCGGTCGGCACGTAACCCCAGTCCGGGATCGGCGTGCCGCCGGGCCCCGCTTCGATGTCGACGGCTCCTTCGCCGAGCAGTGAGATCGATCCAATCTTCGCGCGCGATCGATCGGTGACGATCGGCCGGACGTCCTCGAGGATGTTGAACGACACCTCGGCGCCGCCCTCGACCAGCGCGACGTCGGTGACCGAGCCGACTTCGACACCGGCGACGCGCACCGGCGATCCGCTCATCAATCCCGCGACGTTCGGAAACCGCACCTTGAGCGGGTAGTTCTGCCAGAAGAAGCCGCCGCTGCCGCCGACCGCGAAGATCAGCAGGCCGGCCATCACCAGCGCGAAGACCGCAATCAGGCCGAACTTCAATTCGGCCCAGGCGAGTGAACGTGTCCGTGGCATATCTCGTCTCTAGTCTCTTACGAAAGGAACGCTTTCAAGTACGGGTCTTTCGAATTGCGCAAATCCGAGGCGTGGCCTTCGAAGGCGACCTGGCCTTCGCGAATCATCACGAAATCGGCCTCTTCGATCTTCTCTTCGGTTGCCGCGACCAGCTCGATGTCGCCGGACGCGGCGCGGCGCGCCTGGTGCGTGGCGACGTAAAACGCATCGCGCAGCTGGTGCGTGACGAGGACCGAGGTGACCTGCTCGAGGTCGCGCAGCTTGACGACCTCCGCATCCACGGTCAACGCAGTCATTGGATCGAGGCCGGTCGTGGCCTCGTCGTACAGCAACAGCGTCGGCCGCGCCGCCATGGCGCGCGCAATGGCCACGCGCCGCCGCTGCCCGCCCGACAACGCCGACGGCAGCTTGTCGATGTGCTGCTTG
>DASUSZ010000252.1:0-4932 GCA_036374815.1 Vicinamibacterales bacterium
CGCCTACGGCGAAGAACCTGAAGACGAGCGCTAGCAGCGATCTCCAGCGCGTCAGACGCATCGCCTGCCTGAGCGCGCATCAGCCGCTCCGCCGATTCCTTCGGGGTCGGCGGAGCGGCTGACGTGGTCCCGGCGCCACGGCCGGCTAGTAGCCGAGGCGAACCACGCCGTTCCTGACGCTCCCAACCGAGCCGTTGATCAGCCAGTCGCGCGACGCGGCAAACAACTCGAGGTGATTGGCTTCCCACATCGCGTTGTGCGAGGCGCACCCGAGATCGATCAACACCTTGTCGCTCGCACCGAGATCGTCGAAGGCGGCGCGGACCCGATCCGGGGGCACCTGCTTGTCGAGGGCGGCGGCAATCACCAGCGTGGGCGTTTTGGTGGCGCCAAGCATCTGCGCGTTCCATCCCCAGGTGGTGGTCGACGGCGCGCGGCGCACGCCGGTGCCCCATGTCGCGCCGACCGGATCCGATTTGATCATCTCCGCCCACACCACCTCGCGCACCGCCGGATCCACCTGCCCCGGACACGCGACCTGGCGATCCCAGTTGGCGTCGAATTCGGCGCGCGTCTGGGTGTTGAACACCGTGCCCTTGTTCGGCAGCGCAGGAGCGGCAGCCGCGGCAGTGCGGTTATAGGCCGGTGACAACAACACCAGGCGATGCACCTTCTCGGGGTGCTGGGCCGCGTAGCCGCCGGCGCGCGGGCCGCCCAGCGACCATGCGACCAGGCTCACCTTCTGCACGCTGCGCAGTTTGCGAATGTGATCGACCACGGCGTCGATGTCGTTCCAATCCGACGCGATCGTCGTCAGCTGCCCGGGGTAGGTTGCCTTGCACGGCGCCGGAATGAGCCCCGGCACAAACTGCTTTTGCTGTTCCTCGGACAGGTTGCAGGGATCGTTCATCGGTGCGGGCCGAGTGGAGCGTCCGTAGCCGGTGGTGTCCATCGAGAACACGTCGAAGCCGTTCTTCGCCAGGAACGCCATCCAGCTGTAGTCACCGTACGGCACGTCGAACGCCACTTCCGCCGGCGTGCCGGCGCCGTGCACGAACAGGACGACGCGATCGGCGGCCGGATTCTTCATGCCTTCGGCGACTCGTTCGCGCACGTAGATCTGGGCCTGCTGGCCCGCGATGGCCGGCACGGTGGACTCCACCGTCACCGAATGATCGAAAGACAAAATCCTGCGCGTATCCGATCCGGTCTGTGCCGACACGCCCACCGACGCGGCAGCGGCAAACGCGATGACAAGTCTCATAAGGCGCATTGTAGTCTCCACCAGTGAAGGCTGGACAGACGGCCCGCCATGGTCAGCCTTTCGGTTTCGGAAGGAACCACTGCAGCGATTCGCGCACGATCTCCCGAGGCGTGCCGTGGCCGCCGGGATGCTCGGCGTAGGTGACGTCGTAGCCTTCCTGCTTCAGCTGCGCCACGTTCCTCCGCCCGCTGGCATCGATCGGCATCGTCTGGTCTTTGACGCCGTGCGCGATGAAGATCTTCGGCGTGCCCTTCCGGCGAATCGGCTCGATCAACCTGCCGCCGGCGAGGACAATCAGATGGTTGAACGTGTCGCCGTAGGCGAGCCCCATCGTCAACGCGTAGCCGGCGCCGTCGGATTGCCCGCCGAGCGCGACGTGATCGAAGTCGATGTTGACGAGGCCGCCGACGTGGCGGAAAGCGGCGCCGATGTAGCGGACGTCCTGATCGAAGCCGGGCGCTTCCTTGCCCCACGTGATGTCGCGCGACTCCGGCGCGATCACCAGGAAGCCCAGCTCCTCGGCCAGTGCGAACAGCGATCGGAGGTTATCGCCCCAACCCGAGAACCCGTGCAGCATGATCAACAGCGGCATCGGCGTGCCCGGCGTGTACGACTTGGGAACGTAGAGCGTGCCGTCGCGCAGATCGTCGGAGAGGCCAAGCCGCGTTTGCCCGTAGGGCACGGTGTCCTGCGCGAGCGCCGCGGGCGCGCCACCCAGAGTCAGGGCGGCCGCCACGCACAACACCGCCAAGGGCCTGGAATGCATGGCGATACGCTACAACAGCGACGCCCAGATCATGACGATGAAAAATGCCGGCCCGGCGACAACCAGGTAAAGAAATCCAATACCGATCGACTTCGCAATAGTGGAGGGCCAGGTGCCGCCGAATACGTTCTTGAGCGCCTTCACCATGTAAATGGAAAATGCCACGGTCGCCGCAAGCGCCACGACGCCCGCGAATGTCGCCGACCCGGAGAACTTCGCCAGCTGCGACGCCAGAAAGATCACGAACGCAAACGTGTGGACGTGAACGGCAAACACCAGCGCGGCCGGGAACCTGCGCCGGCGATAGAACAGCGCGACGATCGCGGCGAACAGCGGCAGCATCCCGAAGAACACGCGCGGCACGATCGTGAAGATCCGGGCGCGAAATGCGGCCGGATCTTCAACGATTGGGCGCAGGAAGGTGCGCAGCAGCCACGGCCCGGTTTCGAGGTCTTTGAGTGCCTTCGCGCGATCCTCGGCGGACATCGACGGCGAGCCGTCGGGTTGCACCAGTTCGACGCGCAAGCCGCCCGCCGTCTCGGGCGCCGCGGCGGCGACGAGGAAATAGATCAGGCTCACGATCAAGTAGAGCCTGATCGGTGAGACGTATCTGGCGCGGCGGCCCTGCAGGTATTCGAGCGTCAACCGCCCTGGGCGCAGCAGCGCGCGGAAGGTACCGGCGATGCGGCCGTCGTATCCCGACAGCTCGTGCCACGCATCGCCGGCAATTTCCTTCACCGTGGGATCGGCCGGCACCGCCCGTTGCCCGCATGCGGCGCAGAACGCGCCGTGCAGCGGTTCACCGCAATTGAGGCAACCGGGTCCGTCGATCGCAGCCAAGGGCGCAGTCACGAGAGCGCCAGAAGCTTACACGCGATTGAGGACGATCAGCGACTCGGCGCCCTCGTCCGCGATGGTCAGCGTTTGGCCGTCGGGAGAGACGGTGTAGGTGCCGCCCCCGACAACCTCGCCGTCCTTCCGGGCAACGGTTGCCAGCCGGCGCGGGCCGAGCGTGGCGGCAATGGCGTAGCCGTTGCTCACCGCGCGCTCCACGCCATCCGCTTCGATCGTGTTCCGGCCACGCGCCGCCCTCCCAGATTCGTCGACGTACTCGTCGACGATCTCGATGGTGGTGCCGCGCACCGCGAAGTGGATGCGCGCGCTCCGGAACTGGTTCGCCGGATGGCGCTTCGACCGCGCGACGTCGGCGATCCAGCCGCCGGCAAGCGGATGCTGGATCGTGGCGGCAGCCTGCTCGACGTGCTCCTTGAGCTTCGGCCAGCTGGCAAAACCGTACTCATTGGCGAGCGCAAACTGCGCGTCGGACAGCTGTGCGCGCGGATCGCGCGCACGCAGATCGGCAAGACGATCCTTCGCTTCGTTCTTGAGGTATTCGAGATTCGGACGGGCCGGCAGATTTCGAGACATCACTCCTCCTGCGCCCAACGTCCGCTTGATGGGCAAAGAGTGACTGGTGATGCGAGTCTGGCTACAGGTGGGATAGTCCCTTCCCGCGGACGGGTTGCACCCTGCCGTGCAAGCTCATCTTAGCACGGCTCATTTCAGCAGTTCCGCAATCCTCAGTACCGTGTTCCAGTTGCGCGCTGTGCCCCTCGTACCAAGCGCTTTCTCGATCACCTGGATCGTCAGCTTCGAGCGGCCGACGCCGTCCGGATATACGAAGTACGCCTGTTTGCCGACGGCCTTGACCACTTCCTTACCTTTGATTGCGGCCTGCAACGCCTTGACCTGCGCCGTCGACGGCGCATCACGCAGGCACATCATCAGCAGGCGCCCGGGATCGGCCTTTGCCTCCTTCGGAAACGGGTTGTCGTCGATGATCGCCTGCCATTCCTTCGCGGTTCGCACGAAGTAGTCGGTGGTGACCCCGAGGTGTGTCGTCGACGCCTGTTCCAGCAGGCGCTCCACTTTTTCGATCGACGTGCTCGCGGTCCTGAAGACGACGTTGCCGCTCAGCAGGAGCGTGTTCGGCTCCTCGCAGCCGATTCTCTCGAGCATCGCGCGCAAATCGCTCATCGCGATCTTGTTATGCGAGCCGAGATTGATGGCCCGCAGCACGCCAACGTAAGTGGGCATCGATCAGAAAAAGAAGACGAGACCGACGTTGCCCCTTGTGCCGATGCTGGTGCTGCGATCGCGCGAATCATCGCGATCCGGAGTGCCGGCGACGGTCAACGACACTGTCACCTGCGGGAACGCCGAGCGCACGTACTCGACGCCGCTTTCCGCGAACACCGCCACGCGATCGTGCAGCCGGTACTGACCGCCGGCCATTGCGGCGAAGCCGTACCCGGTCGAGCTGTCCGACGAATTGCGCGCGAACGTCAGGCTCGAAGCGGCCCCGCCATCGACGTCGGTTTCACTGGATTGCCGCATCAGGTTCATGCTCACTCGCGGCGCGACGTAGATCCGCAGGTTGTCCTCGTTCCGGATCGTGAACAGCGCCGACAGGCCAAGCGACGTCGACGTCGATCGAGATGTCGTCGTGAACGACACCGTCGATCCGCCAAGCCCTGACGGAAACCGGGACGAAGATTGAAACGTGTTGGAAAAGACGCCGGCGTCGACGCGGAAGGCGAGGCGTTCGCTCGCCTGCCAGAAGACGCCGGCGTCGATCGGGACCGCCGCGACCAGGCCGACCGTTTTTTCCTGGGCGGCAACCGACGGCGGAAACGCGGCGGTGAGCACTACGACGAGGGCAGCGACGCGAATTGACGAATTACGCATGCGCGAAGTAAATCACAATTTCCGCGCGACGAAGATGTCCTGTTCCGCAAGTCCTGATAGGAGTGGATGCTCATGGCCGTAACGCATATCTGAATGTCCGGCCGAACGCGCCCGGCAGCGTCGCTCCCCGCTCGAAACCGAGCTTCTCGAGGAC
>DASUSZ010000253.1:0-2415 GCA_036374815.1 Vicinamibacterales bacterium
GCGAGACGAGGCCGGTGAGGCTGCGGCTGTAGGGCAGCTCGTCGAGCTTCTGTTGATCCCAGTTGACCGCGACCTTCGACGATTCGAGGTCGATGGTCGGCGACTGGCTCGTCACCGTGACCGTCTCCTGGATGGTCGCGAGATCGAGCTTGCCGTTGATCGTCGCGGCGCCGCCGGCGCTCAGGCTGACGCCCTCGACGTTCAACGTGCCGAAGCCTGACAGCTCGAACTTGACCGTGTACTTGCCGCCGGGCAGCAGCGTGAAGCGATAGGTGCCCGATTCATCGGTGACGGCGGTGCGGGCGCCGCCGATCAGGTTGTCGCTCGTGATTGATACCGTCACACCAGGCAGCGCCGCGCCGCTCGTGTCTTCCGCGCGTCCGCTGATGCTGCCCGTTTGTTGCTGCGCCCACGCCGGTGCCGCGATCGTCGCGATCAGCGCCAGAGCGACGACCATCCGCCTATAAGTCAAATGCATACAGCCCCTTTCCAACCAAAGTGGCAATTGTTAAGGGGCCAATATTACAGTGATGAAATGTAATTGTGGCGGGACGGTGACAATAAGTTACGAAATTCCGTTGAACGAATGGTCAGTCCCGAACCACGGATCAGCCTGCGTCAGTCGAACAGCGACAGCTGCGCACGACGGCGCGGCGCATCCTCACCCGTCGAACGGTCGAAGACGGAGCGGCCATCAAGTGATTTGGAGATGGCGTGCTCGTGCGTCATCACCGCGTCGAAGTCGGCTTGCGGCGAGAACTTCGTTTCCACGGCCCGCACGAACTTCTCCAGGCGTTTCATCCCATCGATCTTGTCGGTGTCGCCGACCTTTGCCGCGTCGAGGCTGCGCCGCAGGACCGCGATCGACTCGTCGTAGGTCTTGAGCGGCACAGGAAACGGATGTCGATCCTTGCCGCCGAGCGCGAACGAGAAGCGCGCCGGATCGGCAAAGCGCGTCGGCGTGCCGTGAATCACCTCGGCGATCATCGCGAGCGTTTGCAGCGTGCGCGGGCCGACGTTCTCCATCAGCAGCAGCGACGCGAAGTCGCGCAGCTTGCGATCGTGGGACACGGCGAGCACGGCGCCAAGCCGTTTCAAATCGACGTCCTTCGCCCGCACGTCGTGATGCATCGGCATGCGCATCTTCATCACTTCGGTGAGCGTGCGCTGAGGGTGGTCGTTGGCCACCTCGAGCAGCGCCCGCTGCGCCGGCCCGGCGCGTTGATCGACGAGATTCTGGATGACGCCATGGTTTTCACCGACGATGGCGTTGTGCGGCTCGCAGGTGAAGTCCTTCACCGTCGCCGAGTGCCAGTGATAGCGGCGCGCCAGCCGCGTGCCCTCGTTCATCCCCTGCTGGACGATTGCCCACTCGCCGTTCTTTGCGAGGATGAAGCCGTGCAGGTAGATCTGGAACCCGTCGACGATCGCGTTGTTGTCGACCTTGGCCGCGAGCCGGCTGGTGCGCACGAGCGCGTGGCCGTCGAGGCCGGTGCGATCGGCGATCGTCATCAGCTCCGCCGGTGTATTGCGCGAATGCCTGCCGCGGCCGCCGCAGATGTAGATCCCGAGCTCGTGCGCGCGCGGATTGAGCCCGCGCTTGAGCGCGCCGAGCACCGACGTAGTGATGCCGGACGAGTGCCAGTCCATGCCCATCACGCTGCCGAGCGCCTGGAACCAGAAGGGATCGCTCAGCCGGCTGAGCAGCGCCGACGATCCGTAATGGTGCAGCACGCTCTCGGAGATCGCCGTGCCGAGCGTGGTCATCCGCGTCGCCAGCCACTGCGGCACACGTCCGCCGTGCAGTGGCAGATCGGCGACGCCGGAACGCTTCATCGAATCATTGTAGATCCCGTCGGTGCCATGCTCGGCCCGGCGATCGACTCCTTTACGTAAACAGCGCATCGCGCGCCGCCGTGGTGATCGCCAACACCCCGGGATGTTTGACGCGCCGCTCGGCGGACACGGCGTAGTAGCGCTCCCGGACATCAGCGATCGTGCCGATCTGCCGGACGCCGTAGACCCGGCAGATGTCGCGCGCGATGGCCGCCGGCGCCGGAAACACCACGCCGTCCCCCTCGCCGAACACCTTCAGCAGCGCCGAATCCTCGAATTCGCCGATCACGCGCGGGTGCACCTGCTCGCGCTCGAACCACTCGTCGAGCGCGCGGCGCATGGCGGTGTTGCGCGTCGGCAGCAGCGTCGGCAGCTCGTGCAGCGAGCGCGGGAACCGGCGCCGCAGCCGCGCCGCCTGGGCCGGCGTGCCAAAAAATGCGGTATCGGATTCGCCGAGCAGGTGGTTGAAGACCTTGACGCGGACGTGCGGCGCCACCGGCCGATCGGTGATCAGCACGTCGAGCGCGTGGCTCGCCAGTTCGCCGAGCAGTTCGTCGGTGCTGCCCTCCCGGCAAACCA
>DASUSZ010000254.1:0-14844 GCA_036374815.1 Vicinamibacterales bacterium
CCGTGCAATTCAACGATCGCCCCCCTTCGCAGCCGGCGCAGATGTCATTGCAGATCGGGCGTAACGGACCGCCGCTGCAAACATGGATGGTGCAGCCGCAGCCGGGCGAGCGCTGGCAGACCGAGTTGTGGCTGGCCGCCGACGCCAGCTTTGTCGGCCTGCGCGGGCCCAACGAGCTCGAGCGCGCGATCGACTCCATTACCATCACGCCGAAGACCGTCGTCGACGCCGGCGCGCGGCCGCTGGTGCCGACGGTGCTGGCCGCGGCAAATTATCCGGGCGCGATGTTTTATTTCCACACCGAGCAGCTGTATCCCGAGGCACAAGGTTTCTGGACGATCGGCGCTGATCGATCGCAGTTCACCGTGGCCACGCCGCCCGAGCAAACGGCGCCGGTGGTGTTGCGCATCCATCCGGGCGCGACGGCCAACAGCATCACGATCAGCACGTTCGGCTGGCAGCAGTCGCACGACCTGGTGCCCGGCCAGGCCGTCGAAGTGGAGCTGCCGCAATTTGCCAGCGGCGTGGTGCCGTTGACGATCACTACCGAAACAGGGTTCCATCCACGGGACACCGATCCCGAGTCGACCGATCGGCGGTTCCTGGGTGCATGGGTGGAAGTGAAACGATGACATCGCTAAACGACCTGCGCCGCGAATACGCGAGCCGCGCGCTCGACGAGAAGGACGCGCACGCCGATCCGCTCGAACAGTTTGCGCTCTGGTTCGACGAGGCGCTGAAATCGCATCTGCTCGACGTGAATGCGATGACGCTCGCCACCGCGTCGGCGAAGGGCGAACCGTCGGCGCGCACCGTGTTATTGAAAGGGGCTGACCACAACGGGTTCGTGTTCTACACGAACTACGACAGCGCGAAAGGCCGCGACCTCGCGGCGAATCCGCGGGCGTCGTTGTTGTTCTTCTGGGCCGAGCTCGAGCGCCAGGTGCGAATCAACGGATCGGTGACGAAGACGACGGCGGCGGAATCGGATCAGTACTTCCACTCGCGGCCCATCGAAAGCCAGATCGGCGCGTCGATCTCCGAGCAAAGCAAGCCGATCGCGGATCGATCGGTGCTCGAGAAGCGCTACGAAGAATTGGCCGCGAAGGCGTCGGAAGTGAAAGTGTCGAGGCCCGCGAACTGGGGCGGCTATCGCCTGGCGCCCGATGCGATCGAGTTCTGGCAAGGGCGCAAGAGCCGCCTGCACGACCGCCTGCTCTACACGCGGCAGGCGGACGGATCGTGGTCGCGTACCCGGCTGGCGCCGTAGATCAGTCGAACGCGCGCGTCATTTCGCGCGTTCCCACGTCAGTTCCGTCGTTTGGCTGGCACCGCCGACAGATAACGCGGGGGTGGTAAGCGTCAGCCGATCGCCACTCATCTTGACAATGCGGACCATGTCCGTGCCAACCCAGTTTGGGAAGGACGCGATTTCGACGTGGTGGATCACCTGGTTCCCTTTGACCGAGTAACGTCCGCCGTAGGCAAAGAAGGTCGCATATGCCTCGGCGCGTTCCGGCGCCGGTGATGAAATACGGTCACCGGACAGTGCCTTCCGTCCGCCGTGGCTGATCATCGCGGTCATCGTTCCGTCGCTCGAGTAAATGATGAATCCGGTTGGATGGACGCCGAACGGTGCGTCGATGACGCGGCCGTCCGCGGTGGCGCCCGTAGCAGACACAAGCTTCCACGTGCCAACTAAATTGCCCTGCGCCTGTGCGGCGACGTCGGCGCGGAGCCACACGGTCAGCGCGGCGAGAACCAACAGCTTCGTTTTCATTTAGATTCCCTCGCGCTGCCCGGCGCAAGCGCAATCGTTCCCTGTCCGACGAGCACCGATTTGCCGCCCACCTGCACGCGAGCGATCGCGCCGTCCTTTTCAATGATGCGCATGTGCAAACGGCTTGGGCGTCCCATCGCCACACCCTGCAGGTTCACCATGTCCTGCATCGCGCTGCGGTCGACGAGGCGATGCTTCACAAGATAACTTCCTAACGGACCTGCCGCGCTGCCGGTCGCGGGATCTTCGACAATGCCGGCGCTTGGCGCGAACATGCGGCTGTAGACGGTCACCTTCGAATCGACCGGCTCGTTCGTGAAGAACAACACGCCGACGTGGCCGCCGGGGAACGCGCTCTTCAACTTCTTCATCGCCGCAATGTCGGCTTCCGCTGCATCGACCGCCGCACGCGTCTTCACCGGGATCAGCATGAAGGCGTTGCCGCACGAGACTTCCTCGATCGGCAGTCCCGTGGCATCGACCGCGGCCGGATCGAGACCGACGGAGCGAATGATGTCCGGCCTCGGCGACACCGGCGCGCGGAACTCGGGCACCTTCTGGTCCATCCATGCAAAC
Source organism: Vicinamibacterales bacterium (assembly GCA_036374815.1). GTDB lineage: Bacteria > Acidobacteriota > Vicinamibacteria > Vicinamibacterales > UBA2999 > 12-FULL-67-14b. The sequence goes on from DASUSZ010000254.1 coordinate 2,357, forward strand.
GAGAGTTGATCGCCTTCCCACGTCAGTTCCACCTTCGTCGGCCCGACGTTGAGCCCAAACACGAAGCTGGCCTGGCCCTTCTTGATCACGCCGAGCTCGGCCAGCGCGAAGGTGCTGCCGACCACCGGGTGCCCCGCCATCGGCAGTTCGCTCGCCGGCGTGAAGATGCGCATGCGGATGTCGGTCCCCGCGGCTTCGGCCGGCAGGATGAACGTGCACTCGGAGAAGTTCATCTCTTTCGTGATCGCCTGCATCTGTTGCGTGGCCAGGCCGCGCGCGTCTTCGAAGACGGCAAGCTGGTTGCCTTCGAACATCGTGTCGGTGAAGACGTCGTAGTGGAGGTACCGCATTCGATGATCCTATCCGACTACAATCGCGGCGTGCGATTGCTTGCCGCCGCGATCCTGGTTCTCTCGCCGGCGCTGGCCACGGCGCAGCCGCTCGTGATCACCGCGCCGGCCGCGCCTGGCGGCGGCTGGGACCAGACCGCGAGAGCGATGCAGCGCGTGCTCGCGGAGATCGAGCCGGGTGTCAGCGTGCAGGTCGACAACGTGCCCGGCGCTGCCGGCACGATTGGCCTGGCGCGATTCATCCAGAGCGAGCGCGGCAATCCGAACGCGCTGCTGGTCACCGGCCTGGTGATGGTGAGCAGTGTGATCATGAACGGGTCGCCGGTCTCGCTCGCCAATACAACGCCGATTGCGCGTCTCACCGCTGAATACGAGGTGATCGTCGTGCCCGCATCGAGCCCGTTCCGCTCACTCGGTGATTTGCTCGATGAATTCAGAAAGAATCCGGGCGGCGTGTCGTGGGGCGGCGGCTCCGCGGGCGGCACCGATGACCTGTTGGTGCGGCTACTGGCCGAGCAAATCGGCCTGCCCGCGTCGAGCGTGAATTACATCGCGTTTTCGGGCGGCGGCGCGGCGCTCGCGGGCGTGCTCGGTGGCCAGCTGTCCGCGGCGGTCAGCGGCTACGCCGAATTCGCGGGCCAGATTGCGGCTGGACAACTGCGCATCCTGGCGATTTCATCGGCATCGCGCGTGGCCGGGATTGATGCGCCGACACTCCGCGAATCCGGCATCGCGCTCGATCTCTCCAACTGGCGCGCCGTCGTTGCGCCACCCGGGATTTCGAACGCCGAACAGGCATCGTTGACCGCGCGAATCAAGAAGCTGGCGGCAAGCGATCCGTGGCAGGCGACGCTCGACCAGAATGGCTGGGACGATCAGTTCCTGACCGGGCCGGCGTTGAAGCAGTTCCTGTTGTCCGAACAATCGCGCATCGAAGATGTCCTGCGCCGCCTTGCCGCGACGAACGCGTCAGCGCCGTCGCCGCTCGCCGCCACCTTGACGCCGTCTGCACTTCCGAACGCGATCGCGATCTGCTTCGTGGTCACTCTGGTCCTCGTGATGGCGACGGCCTCGCGTCGGTCGCCGGCGTTCGATCGGCAGGGCCTGCGTATGGCAGGCGCGATCGTGGTTACGCTGCTGCTGCTGCCGCTGGTATTCGTGACGGCCGGATTCGTGATCGCCTCGACGATCGTCTTTGCGATCGCGGCATCGACCCTGCGCGCGCAGCCGCTGACCGCTCGATCGATGGCCGTCGATGTCGCCGCCGGCGCGGTGTTCTCGCTGGCGCTCTTTCTGATCTTCACGCGCGGCCTCGGCGTGGCGCTGCCTGGCTTTCCCGGATGAACGATCTGCTCGCCGGCTTCGCGGTCGCGCTCACTCCAGCCAACCTGATGTGGGGTCTGGCCGGCGCCACGCTTGGCACCGCCGTCGGCGTGCTGCCGGGCATTGGTCCCGCGCTCACCGTCGCGCTGCTGCTGCCGATCACCTACGGCCTCGATCCCACCGCCGCGCTGATCATGTTCGCCGGCATCTATTACGGCGCGATGTACGGCGGATCGACGACGTCGATCCTGCTCAATACGCCGGGCGAGAGCGCCACGATCATCACCGCGATTGACGGGCACCAGATGGCACGCAACGGGCGCGCCGGCGCGGCGCTGGCCACCGCCGCGATCGGATCGTTCGTGGCCGGCACGCTCGCCACGCTGGCCCTCACTTTCACCGCGCCGCTGATGGTCAAGGCCGCGCTCGCGTTCGGATCGGCGGAGTACTTCGCGCTGATGGTGCTCGCCTTCGTAATGGTCACCACCATGCTCGGCGAGTCGAGGCTGAAGGGGTGGTTGAGCCTGTCGCTTGGCCTCATGCTCGGTTTGGTTGGCATCGACGGGCTGAGCGGCCAGGCGCGGCTGACGTTCGGCATCCCGTACTTGCTCGACGGCATCGATCCGGTGATCGTCGCGATCGGTCTGTTCGCCGTTGGCGAGACGCTGTGGATCGCGAGCCGCGGTCGCGTGGCCGACGAGGTGCTACCCGTCCGCGGATCGCTGTGGATGACGAAGGACGAATGGTCGCGATCGTGGAAGCCGTGGCTGCGCGGCGCGGGCATCGGATTTCCGCTCGGCGCGCTGCCGGCAGGCGGCGCCGAGCTGCCGACGCTGATGTCGTACGCGATCGAAAAGCGCATCACCGCTCGTCCGCAGGAATTCGGCCGCGGCGCAATCGAAGCGGTCGCAGGACCTGAAGCTGCGAACAATGCGTCGGCCGCGGGCACGCTGGTGCCGCTGCTGACGCTTGGCCTGCCCACGTCGGCAACCGCGGCAGTGCTGCTGGCAGCGTTTCAGCAGTTTGGATTGCAGCCAGGCCCGTTGCTGTTCGAGCATGAACCGGCGCTCGTGTGGGGAGTGATCGCGAGCCTGTATATCGGCAACGCGATGTTGCTGGTGCTCAACCTGCCGCTGGTCGGTTTGTGGGTGAAGCTGCTCTCGATTCCCAGGCCATGGCTCTACGGCGGCATCCTGGTCGTCGCGTCGCTGGGGGCGTTCAGCGTGCATCGCTCGCCCGGTGATCTGCTGTTGATGGCCGTGATCGGCATCGCCGGATTCCTGCTCCGCGCGATCGATGCGCCGATCGCGCCGGTGATGATCGGCCTGATCCTCGGGCCGGCGGCGGAGCAACACCTGCGGCGCGCGTTGTCGATCAGCCAGGGGGATTGGAGCGTGTTCGCCACTCGACCGCTATCGGCCGCGCTTCTGCTGGCGGCCGCTGCAGTTGCAGTGTGGGGAATCCTTGCCGCCGTGTCCCGCCGTAGCGCTCCACGCGAAGGCGGATAGAATCAGAAGATGAAGTTGAGTGAATTGTTCGGCGGCAGCGATGCCGCGCCCGCGGATCAATTTCCAGATCCCGCCATCGACATCCCGCCGGATCCCACTGGCACGCCGCAGTCGGTGGTCCTCGGCGGCGGCTGCTTCTGGTGCACCGAAGCGGTGTTCGTGAAACTCGATGGCGTGATCAGCGTCGTCTCCGGCTACGCCGGCGGCACGCCGGAGACCGCGGACTACAAGACCGTCTGCAGCGGCACGACCGATCATGCTGAAGTGATCCGCGTGCGGTTCGATTCGAGCCGCATCTCGTTCGGACAGATCCTCAAGGTGTTCTTCGCCGTCGCGCACGATCCGACGCATCTCAACCGGCAGGGCAACGACATCGGCCGGCAGTATCGTTCGGCGGTGTTCTATGCCGATGAAGATCAGCGCAAGGTCGCGGAGGCCTACATCAAGCAGCTGAGCGACGCCAAGGTGTTCCCGTCGCCAATCGTGACGACGCTCGAGCCGCTCGAGCAGTTTTTCGAGGCGGAGGATTATCACCAGAACTTCGCGGCGCGAAATCCCGCGCAGCCCTACGTGGCCGCCGTCGCGGCGCCGAAGGTCAGAAAGCTTGAAAAGGCATTCGGCGACAGACTGAAAAAGGCGACATAATACGTCTCTTGTGCGGCCGTAGCTCAGTTGGATAGAGCATCAGCCTTCGAAGCTGAGGGTCACAGGTTCGAGCCCTGTCGGCCGCACTTACAGACTGCCCATGCCCCGCGCGGTTTCGTCCAACTGGCCGGAATTGAGTGACGACGAACTGCTCGACCTGCGTCTGGCGGACCTGCCGCTGTCGCTCAAGGGCACCGTGGTGGAGTCGCGCATCGATCAGTTGAAGCGCGAGCTTGCGGCGCGCGGCCTGAATTTCCCGCTCCACTTCTATCTCTCGGACGAGTGGTTCACGCCCGACGGCCAGGTGTCGATGGCGGTGCCGTTCTATCTCGCGCACCCGCGTCTCGAGCGCCTCGAGAAAGCGCAGATGCTGGCGGTGGAAGGCGGCGAGCACGAATGGTGCATGCGCATCCTGCGCCACGAGGCCGGACACGTTGTCGACAACGCCTACAAGCTGCGCCTCAGAAGGCAGCGCCGGCGCCTGTTCGGCAGCTCCTCGCAGCCGTATCCGGAGTATTACGCGCCGCGGCCGTACAGCAAGAGCTTCGTGCTGCATCTCGACCCGTGGTACGCGCAGAGCCACCCCGACGAGGATTTCGCGGAGACCTTCGCGGTGTGGCTGACGCCGGAATCGAACTGGAAGACGCGCTACGCCGGCTGGCCGGCGATCAAGAAGCTCGAATACATGGACGAGTTGATGCAGTCGCTGGTCGGCAAGAAGGCGCTGCTCAACACGTGCGAGGAAGTCGATCCGCTGCGCCGGCTCAATCGCAGCCTGCGCTATCACTACAAGAAGAAGCGGCGCCACTACGGCGTCGACCATCCCGCGTTCTACGATCGCGATCTCCGCAAGCTGTTTTCCGACGCGCCCGAACACTCCGGCCGCATGACCGCCGCGCAGTTCATCGGCCGGCACCGCCGGCAGGTGCGCAAGGTGGTCGCCGACTGGACGGGCATTTACCAATACACCATCGACAAGGTGCTCGAAGACATCATGGTCCGCTGCCGCGAGCTGAAGCTGCGCCTGTGCACGGCCGAGGATGACGCCGTGCACGACTTCATCGTGCTGGTCACGGTGCAGGTGATGAACTTCCTGCACAGCGGCCGCCACAGGATTGCCCTTTGAAACCGCAACGCGTGCTGTGCCTGGTGCACAAGGGCCTCGAGCCCCCGGACGAGAAAGTCGACAAGGCGACCGCCCAGACCGCCGAATGGCGCATGGAATACGACGTCGTCCGCACCTTGAAGGTGCTCGGCCACGAGACCAGCGTCATCGGCGTGCATGACGACCTGACGCCGATCAAGAGGACGATGGACGAGTTCAAGCCGACCATCACCTTCAACCTGATCGAGGCCTTCGACGACATCATCGTCTTCGATCAGAACGTGGTCAGCTACCTGGAGCTGCTGAAGGTCCCGTATACGGGATGCAATCCGCGCGGGCTGACGCTGTCGCGCGACAAGGCGCTCGCCAAGAAGCTGATGGCGTATCACCGCATCCCGGTGCCGGATTTCCTGGTGGTGCCGATCGGCGCCAGGCCGAAGCTGCCGAAGCGGCTGCAATATCCGCTGATCGTGAAATCGCTGACGTATGAGTCCTCGACCGGCATCTCGCAGGCGTCGGTGGTGACCAACGACGAGCAGCTGGCCAAGCGCGTGCAGTTCATCCACGACACGATCATGACGCCGGCGATCATCGAGGAGTTCATCGATGGACGCGAGCTGTACTGCGGCGTCATCGGCAACGATCGCCTGCAGACGTTCCCGGTCTGGGAGATGTCGTTCGCCAAAATGCCGGACAACAACTGGAAGATCGCGACCGAGCGCGTCAAGTGGAGCGTCAAGTACCAGAAGAAGCACGGCATCGACACGACACTCGCAGGACTGACGGACGAGCAATCCGCCAAGGTGCAGCACCTGTCGAAGCGCGTCTACCGGGCGCTCGACCTGTCTGGCTACGCGCGCGTCGATCTGCGGATGAAGGAGAACGGCGAGATCTTCGTCATCGAAGCGAATCCCAATCCGCAGCTGGCGCAGGGCGAGGACTTTGCCGAATCGGCCAAGCGCGGCGGCGTGACGTATGCGAAATTGATCGAGCGCATCATCAGCCTCGGGCTGCAGTGGCGGCCGTCACGAATGGCCTAGCCGCCGGCGTCAGAAGGCGACGCGAACGCCGGCGTTGAACGCGCGGCCGTCGAGCGGCGCCCACGCATCGACGGTCCAGCGCCCGTCGCGTGCCTGCTGCGTCAACAGCAGCGGATCGAACTTCGTCTGCCGCGTGTCGGTGATGTTCTCCGCATTGACGAACACCTTGACGCGGCCGATGCGGCGCTCGGCCAGCACGCCGACGATCGAATAGGGCTCCGATCGATCGCGATACGGATTCACCTTCAGCCGCTGCGCGCCGGTGAAGTAGTACTCGACGCCGACGCGGCCGAACTCTTCCTTCTCCCACATCGCGACCACGCCGATGCTGTGCGCCGGTGTCAGCGGCGCTTCGAGGCGGCGGCCGGCGTCCTGCTCGCGCGCCCGCACGAACGCGTAGGTGCCGGTCAGCGCATATGGGGGTTGGCGCAGCGTCGCCAGCAGTTCCAGTCCGAAGGTGGTGGCCGGTTCTTCGGCGTTGGTGATCTCGTAGACGACATCGCGCTGCACCTCGATCGCATGCGCGACCGACGAGCCGAACACCGTCGCCGTGATTGACGCCGGGCCGAGCGCGCGCGTCACGTCGATCGAGAAACCCCTGCCGGTTTCGGCTTCGAGCGGCCGCGGCATATTGAGCCGCATCAAGCCCGCGGCCTCGGTCTCTTCCGTCAACGGCGTGGACGCAAAGTAGCCGGTGCCCGCGGAGATGCGGCTGGTCCAGCCACTGCGGCGAACCAGCGCCGAGAGGCGCGGGCTGAAGAACGTGCCGTAGGTGTGGTGCAGATCGAGGCGCCCGCTCGCGGATACGGTCAGCCAGTCGTTCCACTGGATGTCGTCCTGCGCGAACAGGCCGGGAACGCGGTGAAAGTAAGCGAACGCCGGCACGTCGAGCGGATCGAACGACTCGCGCTCGAACGCCACGCCCCCGACCCAGGTGTGGCGGCCGCGGACGCCGCGCATCGAGGCTTCGGCGAACACATTGGTGTGACGGTCGCGCTCGAAGGCGGCGGAGGCATACACGTTGTCATGCCGTTGCAGCGTGGCCGCGACGCGGGCGTTCAGCACCAGCGTGTCGTTGACGATTTCCTGGTACGAGCCACCGACGTCGACCCGCGTCGTGTCGGTCGACTCCTCGCCGAAAAACTCCCCTTCTTCCTCGACGGCCACGCCGCCCTTGCGTTGTTCGGTGGTGAAACCGATCGTCGCAAAACCAGTGCGCCCGGCCTCGTCGTCCCAGAAGATTCGCGGCCTGACCACGCCGCGCGTGTAGCCGGCAATATCGTACCAGCCGTCGTCTTCGATGTCGTTCTTCGCCTGGCGATGGCCGCCGACCAGCAGCGAGCCGCTGACGTGACTGGAGATCCATCCCGAGATGAATCCGACCGCGTCGGTGGTGCCGACGGTGGACTGATTGAACAGGAACTCGCGGACCGGATCGTCCGCCGGCCGTCGCGCGACGAGGTTGATGACGCCGCCCATCGCACCGGCGCCGTACAGCGCCGACGCGACGCCCTTGATCACTTCGACCTGTCCGAGATCCATCGGCGGAATCTGCAGCAGGCCGAGGCCGCCCGCCTGCTGCCCGGCAAGCGGCAAGCCGTCGAACAACAGCCGCGTGTAGCGGCCGCGCATCCCCTGGATGCGCACGGTGGCGGCGCCCATCGACGGCGCCGTCGTCTGCACCCGCATGCCGCCCATCTCGTTCAACATCATCACGATGTCGCCGGGCGTCATCAGCATCTTCTCTTCGATCTCTTCGCGGTTGAGCACTTCAACGCGCGTCGGCTGATCGTCGATGCGTCCGCCGGTCCTCGTCGCGGTGACGATGACTTGTTCTTCGTGTTCGATCGGCTGCTGGGGCTCCTGCGGCTTGGGCGGATCTTGCGGTGCGGGTGTCTGGGCCGACACCGCGGGTGCCATGGCCAGCAGGCCGAGCATCAGGATCGCGCGGGCGAGCATTACGATTTGATCAATTTCTGGAATTCAGGCAGCGCGCGCAGCTTCTCGAATGCCGGATCGGTGGACGCCTCGAATTTCCATTGTTTCGGTTGACGCGCGATTGCCATCGCCAGCTGCTCGAGAGCGAGCCGCGTTTCGCCGGAGGCCGCGTACAGCTTTGCCAGACCGTACATCAACGTCTCGGCGCGCGGATTGATCTCGAGCGCCTTCTTCGCCTCCGCGATCGCCTCGGCATGGTGGCCCGATTTCGACAGTTCATTGGCGCGCGTCATCAACCGGTTCGGTACGCCCGTCGTCATGTAAAGCAAACGGCGCAGCTCCCTGAACGGCTCGGGCGAGTCGTCGACGCGGATGTCGATGATGCGTTCCACGGTCGATTCGGATTTCGGATCGAGCGGCCGCACCACGAGGATGCCGGCCGATTGCATGCCGCGCGTGTCGCCGCCTTTGGCCTGCGCGGCGTCGAGCGCGTCCATCAGCCGCTCGCCCATCGAGCCTTTGCCGTTGCGGTAGGCCGTTGCCATGGCCTCGACGACCGCGGCACTCGCAAGGGTGTTGCCCTGCGCGGAAAAATTTTCGCCGGTGACGTGGCCGGCATAGCCGCCCAGGTGCACGAGATCTTTCGGATCGGAATTGCGATCGATGACGCGCTTGCCGGTATACACCGCGGAGCGGCCCTTGGTGTCGATCACGGCCACCTGGCGTGTATCGCGGCCGGGATCCTCGTCGGTGATGCGCTTGACGACCTCGGCGGGCGACAGGCCCTGCTCGAGCAGCGCGATTGCCTTGGGACCGTATTGACGATTCGCAGATGCCTGCGTGGCCACGGCGCCGACGCCGGGTTTCGCGTACGGCACCGCGGCGCCTGCCCCGAACGCGCGCGACTGGACCCCGACGCCGAGCTCGTTGGTGGCCGGATCGAAGGCGATGATCGAGAAGGTTCCGAACCAGGGATCGGGCTGGGCATGGATAGTGGCGGTGGCGAGGCAGACCGCGAGCAATACTTTCTTCATGGCGGGGACAGTTTAACGAAGAATGGTGGACATGATGGTGCGATTTGCCCTGGCCGCGATCGTGATGGCGGCAACGGTGCAGGATCCAACGAAGTCGCTGCCCGGTTCCTACAAGGTGCAGTTCGAGAACGACTACGCGCGCGTCGTCCGCGTGCATTACCCGGCGGGCGCGAAGCTGCCCGATCACACTCATGCCGCGGGGACGACGATTTACGTCTACCTGAACGACTCCGACGGCGTCGTCTTCAGGCATTCCGGCAACAACAATCGATCGGTGACGCGGCCGGCGGTCAAGGCGGGCGCGATTCGTATCGCGACGGGGCCGGAGGAGCATCACACGGCGGAGAACCCGTCGGCATCGGCGAGCGACTTCCTGCGGATCTGGTTGAAGACGGCGAACGCCGGCGGACGCAGCTCGCGCCGCATCCCACCGTCGGAAGACGAGTTCACGAACAAGCAGGTCCGCATCACGCGCATCGCGCTCGAGGAGCACAACGAGCAGACGATTACCGCGAAGGAGCCGACGCTGTTGATCGAGTGGCCGTCCGGCCAGGAGCAGTGGATCGACGCGGGCGCCTCGCACCCGATCGCCAATCACGACCCGCGCACCGTCAATTACATCCGCATCGACTTCCTCACGAAGCCGATGTAACGGGGACTGACCCCGTAACATCGGTTTTCGTCGCTATTACTGCGACGGTCGCTCGTTTCAACGGATCAAATTCTGCGGCGATCCCCTCGCGCCTGTGCATGGCTAATCGATTGCTTCGCAAGGGCGCCGGAGGTGTCTCATGCCGCGAAAATCAAGAAATTTGCCACCCGGTAGCGTGGTGCATTGCGTCAATCGAGCTCACGACAAACGGCCGCTCTTCACACGCGCCACGCATTACGAAGGATTTCTGCGTTTGATGGCTTGGGCGAAGAGCGAATGCCCGGTGCGACTAATTGCGTACTGCCTGATGTACAACCATTGGCATTTTGTCTTCTGGGTCCAGGTTGAATGGGATGTTTCGGCGTTTCTCCATCGACTGACGACGACGCATGCGATGGAGTTTCGAAGGCGCACTGATACGAGGGGTGGCGGATCGGTATACCAGGGTCGATTCAAGAGTGTTGAGGTCTTCAGCGAAAGGTATTACTTCAACCTGCTTCGTTACGTTGAACAGAACCCTCTACGCGCTGGAGTCGTGCGAAGTTCGAAAGACTGGCGATGGTCAAGCCTGGCAGAGCGGTTCGGTAATCAGCACTCACTCTTGGATCGCGGTCCGATGCTGCTGCTGCCTGACTGGCATCTGTCGATCGATGAGCCTGTGGCCGGAAAGACTGTCGACGAAATCCGCAGGTCATTGAAGAAGTACTAAGAAACTGCGTGGCTCACGCAATCCGCGCAAGCAGAAACGGAATCAAAAACGTATGTTACGGGGTCAGTCCCCGTGACGTCAGGACGGGGTGCGATCCATCTCTTGAAGCGCCTTGACGCCGGTGCGCATGCCCAGCAGCCAGGTGGCGATGCTCACCACGGCCGCTGTCGTGAACATCACGGCGATCACGATCTCCTGGTTGCTCGTCAGCGGCCGCTGGCGGAACTGCGAGAACAGATAGAGGCTCGACGGATAGCCGAGCAGCACGATCATCACGAGGATGAACAGCACGGCGAGGATCATGAAGGCCACGCCGCCGTAGGAGCCTGCGACCTGGCTGGGATTATCGGCCGCGAAGCGCGGGTAGCGCGCGCCGAGGCCGCAGGCGAGACCGACCAGCGCGAACGCCATGAAGATCACGGCGGTAGCGGACACGCGCTTCAGGAACGGATCGACGCCGAGCAGGTTGTTGCCGGCAACGATCAGGATCTCCGTCAACACCAGCACCGGCACGAGGCCGGTCCAGAACTTCGACCACAGGAAATCGCGCAGCGAAATCGGCGCGGTGCGGATGATCCAGAACGCGGCGCCTTCCGCGGACACCGCGGGAAACACGAAGCGCACCGTGACCGTCGCCATCACGAAACCGGCCATGGCGAGGTTCAGGAACGCGTACATGTTCTTGAGCATGCCGCTCATGTACGGAATGCGCTCGAGATCGAGCACGCGGAAGTTATAGAGATAGACCATCACCAGCGCGAGCAGCAGCAACAGCTGCGACCACTGGCTGACGTCGCGCAGGAACACCTTGAGGTCCTTGATCAACAGGTGCTTGCGCACCTGCGACAGCGGCAGCATTCCCGCCAGGTAATCGAGCGCGCGCCACTGGGTGAATCGCGCCTTGCGCGCTTCCTGCGCCTTGCTGAAGCCGGTGAAGTGCCAGCGCTCGAAGGCCCAGCCGACGGCGATCACCGCCGCCGCGGCAGTCGACCACAACGCCGCGATGTGCATCAGGTCGCGCCCGTTCTGCAGTCCCGCGAACAACGCCTCGCCGGCCCAGAACGACGGCAGCAGCGGCGTGATCGGCGATTGCAGCGTCGCAAAGAAATCCGTGACCTCGGGCATCGACTCGACGCGCAGCAGCCGCTCCGGCTGCAGGAACCGCAGCAGCAGCACCAGGCTCATCGCGAAGACGAGGCCCATCAGCATCAGGATGTCGCGCGCGCGGCGCGCCGGGAACACGTTCACGAGCAGCAGCGTCACCGCCGAACCGAGCGCCACCGGGATCACCACGAACGGCACCACGGTCACGGTGGCGGTGGCGACAAACCACCACGACGCGCACTTCGCGAACGCGATGCCGGCCAGCACCGGCAGCAGGAACACCACCACCATCCAGCCCGCCTGCGCGACGGTGCGCGCGAAGCGCGCGAAGAACAGGCGCCGCGATGCCACCGGCGCCGCGAGGATCAAGCGCAGATCGTCGGAGAGAAAAAATGTCGACAGCGCCGCGACCACGCCGCTGAACGCGAGGAACGACAGGAACGTGAGGAACAGCCACGACAGCCCGATGCGAATCAGGTAGTCGCCAAGCTCCGCGTACTGCGCCGCCTGATAGGTGACCCAGAACGCGCCGTAGAACAGCACGCTCATCACGCCGAGCGCGATGCCGCCGAAGACGATGCCGCGGGCGCTGTCGCCCTTCTCGCGCCGGCGCGCGCGATTGCGCGTCGCCCACAGCGACGGCAGCAAGAGATAAGGAAACGGACGCGTCACCGCTGGCCCTGAGCGGAGTTGAAGGGCGGTGGCGCCGTTCACACGATCTCCTCGATCTCCTGCAGGCCGCTGCCGCCGGTCAGCTTGAGGAACACCGCGGTCAGCTCCGCGTTCTCCGATCCCGCCAGCGCCTGCAGCTCCGCCACCGTGCCGTGCGCGATGATCTTGCCCTTCAGGATGATGCTGATCAGATCGCACATCTCCTGCGCCACTTCGAGCGTGTGCGTGCTCATCAGGATCGCGACGCCGTGCTCGGTCATGCGGCGGAACACGTCCTTGATCAGCCGCGCGCCGCGCGGATCAAGGCCGACCATCGGCTCGTCGACCAGCACCGCCTTCGGCCGATGCAGGAACGCGGCGCTCATCACCAGGCGCTGCTTCATGCCGTGCGAGAAGCTTTCAACGAGC
>DASUSZ010000255.1:0-7561 GCA_036374815.1 Vicinamibacterales bacterium
TCAGCGGCGCCTGGCCAGGGACGTCGTCTCGAGAGGCCTCTCCGTGCGCGAGACCGAAGCGCTCGTCAAGAAGGAGATCGGCACCAAGCCGGGCGACGACAAGGGCGCGCCGCTCAAGCCGAAGAAAGACGTCCACACGCGGGCCGCGGAAGAGCAGCTGCGCATCGCGCTCGGCACGCCGGTGGAGATCAAGCGCAAGGGCAAAGGCGGCACGATCGCGATCGCGTTCACGAACGAGAACGAGCTGCAACGACTGTACGAGTACCTTATAGAGAGAAAGTAAAGACAACACGAAGGACACGAAGGTACGAAGGGCGCGAAGAAATACGATGCAGCGGTTGATTGAGGCCGGCCTTCGGCCGGCCGTCGGTTCGCAAATGATCGCGAAAAATGAGTCGCCTGAACGCCGCTGCGACTCATTTTGTCGCGATCATTCGCGAACCTCGGGCGCGTAGCGCCCCCAATCAACCGCTCGGACCTTCGTGGCCTTCGTCCCTTCGTACCTTCGTGTTGCATTTGGAGCAGTGATGACTGACCAGCAGAGGCGCCGGCTGACCGAGATGGTCAGCTGCGCCGGTTGAGCGTCGAAACTCGCAGCCGGCGAGCTCGCTCAGGTCCTGAGCGGCATACCAACCCAGACGGATCCACGCATCCTCGTCGACTACAGGACTGCGGACGATGCGGGTGTGTACGCGTTGGGAGACGCTGCGGGTGGTACGGCGCTCGTGCAGACGGTGGATTTCTTCACGCCGATTGTCGACGACCCGTATCTCTACGGGCAGATCGCGGCAGCGAATTCGCTGAGCGACGTCTACGCGATGGGCGGGCGGCCCATCACCGCACTCGCGATCGCGGCGTTCCCGCAGGACGGGCTTCACACCGACGACATCGCGCAGATTTTCCGTGGCGGGTTCGACAAGCTGCGCGAGGCCGGCGTCGCGCTGCTCGGCGGCCACACCGTCCAGGATCGCGAAATCAAGTTCGGCTATTCGGTGACGGGCACCATCGATCCGAAGCGCATCCTCACCAACACCAGGGCGAAGCCGGGCGATCGTCTCATCCTCACCAAACCTCTCGGCACCGGCATTGTCGGCACGGCGATCAAATTCGGGCGCGCGTCGGATGATCTGATCGATCGCGCGGCGACGCAGATGCGGACGTTGAACAAAGCGGCCGCGGAAGTGATCGCCAGCGCCGATGGCGTTCACGCCTGCACCGACATCACCGGCTTCGGCTTCGCCGGCCACGCGTCGGAAATGGCGAGCGGCAGCAACGTCACGCTCGAGATCGATTCGAAGTCGCTGCCGATCATTCCGGGCGTGATGGAAATCGCGTCGAAAAACCGCTCCGGTGGAATGAAGACCAACGAGGAACACTTCGGGCCCGGAATCGAGTTCCTGACCGGCAGCGGCGACCTGCTCGCCAACGACGGCCGCCGCGACATCCTGTTCGACCCCCAAACCTCGGGCGGTCTCCTGGTTTCCGTTGCAGCCGAGTCGGCCGAGCCGCTGCTGGAAAACCTGAAAAGATCGGGAATTCAGGCCTGTTTCGTCGGAAGAGTCGTCGGCCAGCAGGGCAAACAATTGAGAATCGGGTAATCGCCCAATTTCCACTAGCCACCCTACACCCCTCCGTGTCCTCCGTAGACCGGCTCCCACCTCCGTGTCCTCGGCAGTGCTCTTTCCGCATGGTAGGATTGATCGTTTGTTAACGCCGGATATCACCACGCTTTGGGTCGTCGGCTTCCTGCTGTTGTGCACCTTCCTGCTCAACACGCTGGTCTTCCAACCGATCTTGCGCGTCATCGACGAGCGCGCGACCGCCGTGCGCGGCGCGAAAGAGCTCGCCGAATCCGCGGCGCAGAAGGCGACCGCGGCCGCTGCTGAATACGATCACAAACTCAACACCGCGCGTGCCGAGGTCTATCGGCAGATGGACGACATGCGCAAGTCGGCGCTCGACAAGCGCGCCGAGCTGCTCGCCGCCACCAAGGCGACGGTCGAACAGGAATTGAAGGCCGCGTCTGCGCGAGTGCAGCAGGAATCGAATGAGGCGCGCGCCGCGTTGGATCGCGACGCGTCGACACTGGCCGGCGCGATTGTGTCCCGGGTCCTGGGCAGGACCTCCTAGCAACAACGGTGCAAGGATTCCGAATGGTGAACAGCTTCCGCGCCGCTTGTGAATTAAGGCGCAATCTCAAAATCGCCCTCTGCGTCGCGTTTTTGATGGTGTTTGCGCCGTTGGTCCGCGCCGAGCAGCAGCCGACCGTGCCGTCCGAAACGCAGGGCGCCGCCGAGCACGCCGAGCAGGAAGCGCACGAGGAAGGCGAGCATCACGACGAAAGCATCGGCGGCATGATCCGCGCGATGGGCTGGCCCGTCGCCAACTTCATCATCTTCCTCGGCGTTCTCTATTACTTCTTCAACAAGCCGTTCTCCGAATACCTCGCGGGCCGCAGCGCGGCGATCAGGAAAGATCTCGTCGAGGCCGCGGAATTGAAGAGCACCGCGACCGCGCAGCTCGCCACCATCGAGCAGAAGCTGCAGGCGCTGCCCGGCGAGCTGAACGCGCTCCGCACGCGCGGCGCCGAAGACATCAAGGCCGAGGAAGCGCGCATTGCCGCGCAGGCCGCCGCCGATCGCGAGCGGATGCTCGAGCAGACGCGCAAGGAGATCGATCTGCAGGTGCGGATCGCGAAGAAGGAAATCCTCGATCACGCCGCGGACTTGTCGGTGCAACTCGCGACCGAACGAATCCGCCAGGAGATTACGCCTGATGACCAGGCGCGGATCGTCGATCGCTATCTCGATCAAGTGAAGAAGAGCTGATAGCAGATGTCCCTACGAACCTCCGCCAATCGCTACGCCAAGGCGCTCTTCGATGTCGCGCTGCAGGAGCAGGCCGATCTCGCGCAGATCGATCGCGATCTGCAGGCCGTGGCGGAGATGCTGAAGACGAGCCCCGACCTCGAGCTCAATTTGAGCCGCGGCTCGATCACCGACGCGCAGCGCCAGTCGTTGATGGAAGCGATCGCCAAGGCGATGTCGTTGTCGTCGCCGGTCGGCAAGCTGATCGTGATGCTCGGCAGGAGCGGCAAGCTCGATCTGATGCCCGATCTCGAGGACGCGTTCCGCGAGCGGCTGCTGTCGCACCAGAACGTGGTGCGCGCGGAGGTGACCAGCGCGGCGCCGCTCTCGCCGGAGAAGACCAAAGCGCTCGAAGACAGCCTTTCGAAAGTCACGGGCAAGAAGGTCGAGTTGTCGGTCAGCGTCGATCCCGAGCTGCTCGGCGGTGTGGTCGCGAAGATCGGCAGCACGGTGTACGACGGAAGCGTGAAGACCCAGTTGCAGCGGATGCGCCAGGAATTGGTGAAGCAGTAGGCCGAGAGGCCAATGGGCGAAGAGGCCAATAGGACGATACATGACGATTAAGGCCGACGAGATTTCCAAGATTATTCGAGAGCAGATTGGCTCCTTCGGCGTTGCGGTCGACGTAGCCGAAGTCGGCACGGTGGTGTCGCTCGGCGACGGCATCGCGCGCATTCACGGCTGCCAGCGCGCCATGGCGGGCGAGATGCTCGAATTCCCCAAGGGCGTGTTCGGCATCGCGCTGAACCTCGAAGAGGACAGCGTCGGCGCCGTGCTGCTCGGCGAGTATCTCGAGATCAAGGAAGGCGATCCGGTCAAGCGCACCGGCCGCATCATCTCGGTGCCGGTCGGCGAAGCGATGCTCGGCCGCGTCGTCAACGCGCTCGGCCAGCCGATCGACGGCAAGGGCCCGATCCTGACGAAGGAGACGGCGCCGATCGAAAGGATCGCGCCGGGCGTCGTCGACCGCCAGCCGGTCCGCGAGCCGATGCAGACGGGATTGAAGTCGATCGACGGCATGGTGCCGATCGGCCGCGGCCAGCGCGAGCTGATCATCGGCGACCGCCAGACCGGCAAGACCGCGGTCGCGCTCGACACGATCCTCAACCAGAAAGACACCGGCGTCATCTGCATTTACAACGCGATCGGCCAGAAGCAGTCGACCGTCGCGCAGGTCGTGCGCACGCTCGAAGAAGCCGACGCGATGCGCTACACGATCGTCGTCGCCGCCACCGCCTCCGACCCGGCGCCGATGCTCTACATCAGCCCCTACTCGGCGACCGCGATGGGCGAGTACTTCCGCGACTCCGGCCGCCACGCGCTGCTGATTTACGACGATCTCTCGAAGCACGCGCAGTCGTATCGCGAAATCTCGCTGCTGCTGCGCCGTCCGCCAGGCCGCGAAGCGTATCCCGGCGACGTCTTCTACCTGCACTCGCGCCTGCTGGAGAGAGCCGCGAAGCTGAACGACGCAAAGGGCGGCGGCTCGCTGACCTCGCTGCCGATCATCGAAACGCAGGCGGGCGACCTGTCGGCCTACATTCCGACCAACGTCATCTCGATCACCGACGGGCAGATCTTCCTCGAGGCGGACCTCTTCAACCAGGGCGTCCGCCCGGCCATCAACGTCGGCAACTCGGTGTCGCGCGTCGGCGGCTCGGCGCAGATCAAGGCGATGCGCCAGGTGGCCGGCACGCTGCGCCTCAGCCTCGCGCAGTATCGCGAGCTCGCCGCCTTCGCGCAGTTCGGCTCGAGCGATCTCGACAAGGCGACGCAGCAGCAGCTCAATCGCGGCGCGCGCCTCGTGGAACTGCTGAAGCAGCCGCAGTACTCGCCGCTGCCGGTCGAGCAGCAGGTCGTCGTGCTCTACGCCGGCGTCAACGGCTTCTTCGACTCGATCGATCTGGCGCAGGTCCGCAACGCGGAAACCGAGCTGATCAAGTACCTGACGACGAGACACGCGAACTTGCTGTCGTCGATCAAGGAGAAGAAGCAGATCGACGATTCGATCAAGGCGAGCATCGAAAGCGCCCTGAAGGAATTCGTCGAACAGTTCAAAGGCATGACCGCGGCGCGCTAAAGGCAAAAGGGTAAAGGCAACAGGCAAAACGTAAATGCCATCGCTCATAGACATTCGCCGCCGCGTCAGGGCGGTCAAGTCGACGCAGCAGATTACGAAGGCCATGAAAATGGTCTCGTCGTCCAAGCTGCGCCGCGCGCAGGAGCGGATTCTCAGGAGCCGCCCCTACGCGAAGGAGATGCTGCGCGTCTTCAACAACCTGGCGACGCGCGTCGATGCGTCGAAGCACCCGCTGCTCAACGACGATCCGGAATCAGGACGCACGCTGCTGATCGTGATCTCCGCCGATCGCGGACTGTGCGGCAGCTTCAACACCAACATCGTCAAGTCGGCGCTGCAGTTCACGATCGAGCATCCGAAGTCCGCTGCCGGCGCCGAAGTCGCGCTGGCGCTGGTCGGCCGCAAGGGCCGCGACTTCTTCATGCGCCGCGGCTTCGACGTGAAGTACGAAGAGGTCGGCCTCTTCCAGAACGTCAAGTGGTCGCACGCGCAGGCGATTGCGCAGACGGCGATCAACGAGTTCCTCGGTCCCGACGTCAGCTCGGTGTATCTGGTTTACAACGAGTTCCGCTCGGTGATTTCGCAGCGGGTCGTGATCGAAAAGCTTTTGCCGATCCCCAAGCTCAATGAAGCCGAGGGCACGGCAACCGGAGCGTCGGCCGAAGTGCCGGTCGATTATCTGTTCGAGCCGGATCCGGAGCAGCTGCTCGGCACGCTGCTGCCGCTGCACGTCGCGGTGCAGATCCAGCGCGCGCTGCTCGAATCATCGGCGGCCGAGCATGCCGCGCGCATGCAGTCAATGGACAGCGCCACGCGCAACGCGAAGGAAATGGTCGAGCGCCTGACGCTTTACATGAACAAGGTTCGTCAGGCGGCGATTACGCGCGAAATTATCGAGGTCGTTTCAGGAGCGCAAGCGACGTAACGGAATTTCCTGTGAGGGTCCGGCTCCAGCCGGACCGAAGCGAAGAGAAAAACATGGCGACAGCAACAGCGAGCGGCACCAAAGTCGGCAAGGTCATCCAGGTCATCGGCCCCGTCATCGACGTCGAGTTCGAGGGCGGCTATCTCCCGTCGGTCTACAACGCGCTGCGCATCCAGGCGACGCTGCCGACCGGAGAGAAGGTCGACATCATCACCGAGGTCGAGCAGCACCTTGGCGAAGGGCGCGTCCGCACCGTCGCGATGAAGCCGACCGACGGCCTGCAGCGCGGCATGGACGTGACCGACACCGGCGCGGCGATCTCGGTGCCGGTCGGCCCCGCGACGCTCGGCCGCGTGCTGAACGTGCTCGGCGAACCGGTCGACTTCCCCGACCGGCCGGTCAACTCGAAAGAGCACTGGCCGATTCATCGCGCCGCTCCGACACTCGAACAGCAGTCGACCGAGCTCAAGATGTTCGAGACCGGCATCAAGGTCATCGACCTGCTCGAGCCGTACCTGCAGGGCGGCAAGATCGGCCTGTTCGGCGGCGCCGGCGTCGGCAAGACCGTCATCATCATGGAGCTGATCAACAACATCGCCATGAAGCACGGCGGTGTGTCGGTGTTCGGCGGTGTCGGCGAACGCACGCGCGAGGGCAACGACCTCTGGCTCGAATTCCAGGAGTCGGGCGTCGTCAACATCAACGACTTCGAGAAGTCGCGTGCCGCGCTCGTCTACGGACAGATGACCGAGCCGCCCGGCGCGCGGCTGCGCGTCGGTCTCTCGGCGCTGACCGTCGCCGAGTACTTCCGTGACGCCGAGAACAAGGACGTGCTCCTGTTCATCGACAACATCTTCCGCTTCACGCAGGCGGGCTCTGAAGTGTCGGCGCTGCTCGGCCGCATGCCGTCGGCCGTCGGCTACCAGCCGACGCTGCTTTCCGAGATGGGACAGATGCAGGAGCGCATCACGTCCACGAAGAAGGGGTCGATCACGTCGGTGCAGGCGATTTACGTCCCTGCCGACGACTACACCGACCCGGCGCCGGCAACGACGTTCGCCCACCTCGACGCCACCACGAACCTGTCGCGTCAGATCGCGGAGCTCGGCATCTACCCAGCGGTCGATCCGCTCGCGTCGACCTCGCGCATTCTCGACCCGCGCATCCTGGGCGACGAGCACTACAACGTCGCGCGATCGGTGAAGCAGATCCTGCAGCGCTACAAGGACCTGCAGGACATCATCGCGATTCTCGGCATCGACGAACTGTCCGAAGAGGACCGCCTGACGGTCTCGCGCGCCCGCAAGCTGCAGCGCTTCTTCTCGCAGCCGTTCTTCGTCGCCGAGCAGTTCACCGGCTTCAAGGGCAAGTACTTGACGGTGGCCGACACGGTGAAGGGATTCAAGGAAATCGTGGACGGCAAGCACGACGAGCTGCCCGAGCAGGCGTTCTACATGGTGGGCACGATCGAAGAGGCCGTTGAGAAATCGGCAAGCATGAAAGCGGCGTAAGGGACGCATGGCACTCCCGACCAAACTGACGCTGGAAATCGTCACACCCGAGCGCGCGCTCGTTAGCGAGCAGGTGGACGAAGTCCAGCTTCCCGGATCGGAGGGCTACTTCGGCGTTCTGCCGGGGCACACGCCGCTCCTGGCCACGCTGCAGGTCGGCGAGCTGTGGTATCGCGTC
>DASUSZ010000256.1:0-21442 GCA_036374815.1 Vicinamibacterales bacterium
AACCGGTGACCTCATGAATGCCATTCATGCGCGCTCCCAACTGCGCTACTGGCCCACGCGGGGAAGAGATTGATTCTAACCCGCGAGCGAATTGTAGGCAACTTCGGCGCTGCGGCGGCAGCGTAACGCCCACGACTTACGTCGCAGACGATCACGACGGAGAAACGGGCGCGGTGAGGCGCCCGTTCCGCTCTCCGGCGATTCGCTTACTGCTTCCGGTAGCTGGCCACCGGCGGGAGCCGCGCGCCGGTGCCTCCCGGCGGCTGTGATTCGCCGATCACCGGCATGCGCAGCGTGCCGATGCCGTCGATGCTGGCCTCGATGACTTCACCCGGCTTGAGGAAGCGGCTGCCGGTGCGCGTCTGCGCCGAGCCGGCCGCCGTGCCGCCCGAGGTGCCGTTGTTGATGACGTCACCCGGGAACAGCGTCACGATCGATGAGCCGTATTCGATCAGCTCCCACAGCGAGTGAATCATGTCGCCCGCGCGCGCCTCCTGCAGCACCTTGCCGCCCACGCTCAGCGTCTGGCGCAGGTTCTTCATCGGATCGCCATAGAACTCCTTCGGCACGATCCATGGCCCCTGGGGGGCGAACGTGTCGTGGCCCTTGCCGACGAACCAGTCCGAACCGGAGCCATAGCCGCCCGGCGGACGGCCGCCGCGATCGGATACGTCAATCGTCACCATGTACCCGAACACGAAATCCTGGGCGTTGTTGGCGTCGACGTACTTCGCGGTCTTCCCGATCACCGCGCCGAGCTCCACTTCCCAGTCGATGCGATCGCGGCCCCACGGAATGACGACGTTGTCGCCGTTGCCGACGACGGCGCCGCGTCCCGGCTTGAGGAACAGGTAGGGAACGCCGCGCTGCTCGCGTCGCGCCCGCCGCGCGGCTTCCTGCTGTTCGGGCGTGCCGGCCTCGTTGACGTGGCTGTAGAAGTTGACCGCTGCGTTGAGGATCTTGCTCGGGTAGAGAATCGGGGCCATGGTGCGCACCGATTTCACGTCATGCACGAACGCGGGACGGGCCGTGGTCAGCCGGTTGCCGGCCGCGAGGTAGTTGACGATCTCGACGAACCGCGTCCGCAGGCCGGTGTCATAGCGTTCGATCAGGTCGATCATGTCGCGCGGCGACGCAACCTTCGACCCGCCCGGCACCGACTTGTTGGCCGCGTCGATCTCGACGATCAGGCTGTCGCGCAGCACCAGGCCCACCATCGGGGCCTTGTTGATTTCGAACGTGCCGACTTTGTACGGCTCCGCTGGTTTGGCGGTTTGCGCCATGGCGGTCGGCGCCGCCAGCATGAGGGTGATGAGGATCGCGCAGGTGATTCGCATGGCCGCTCCTTGGGCGACTGCGTTTCTATCGGGCCGGCGGGCACATGTCAAGTCACGAAGCGCAATGTCGAGTTGGTGCGCGGTGCGGCCCGCCGCGTGACAATTTAACCATTATGTAGTGAAATAGCCGCCGCATGAGCGCTTTAGGCGAATTCGAACAACTCGTGTTGTTCGCGGTGCTGCGGCTCGAGCAGGATGCGTCGGGCGTGGCGATCCACGACGAGATTCTGTCGCGTACTGCGCGGGAGGTATCTCCCGGCGCGATCTACACCACGCTCGGCAGGCTCGAGGAGCGCGGACTGGTGCGCGCGGTCGTGATCGAGGCAGCCACGGCGCGGGTCGGCCGCCCGCGCAAGCACTATGAGCTGCGCCCTGCCGGTGCGAAGGCGCTGCGCGACTCGTACGCGAACCTCCAGGCGCTGGCGGTCGGCATCCTGCCGAAACTCAACGCGCTCGCGAAGCAATCATGATTCGTCCCGGCCGCTGGCTCGCTGCCGTGATCCTGCGCGGACCGGACGCGCCGTATATCCGGCAGGACCTCGAAGAGATTTACGCGCGCGATCGCGCGAACGGCCTGTCGGCGGCGCGCGCCGGCTGGCGCTACACGCGGCTGGCGCTGGCCTCGTCCGCCTCATTGCTGAACGCCGCGAGGGTGAACATGCGAAACGCGTTGTTGCTCGATCTCCGCCAGGCCGCCCGCGCGCTCGTCCGCGACCGCGGCTTCACCGCGGTGTCGCTCGGCACGCTCGCCGCCAGTTTGGCGCTGTGCATCGTGGTGGCGGTGCTGGTCAATGCCTACCTGGTTCGCGGCCTGCCGTACCCCGAGAGCGATCGCTTGTTCGAAGTTCGCTACGGCGCGCCTGGGGATCCGCCCGTCGCGGGGATGGAGAAGCTGGACTGGCAATCGCTCCGCGATGTGCTCGAACTTTCGATCGCCTGGGACCTCGACATGTTCACGCTGCGCGGCGTCGAGGCGCCCGAGTTCGTGCAGGGCAGCTGGATCACGCACGGCTACAGCCAGGGATTCGGCGTGCGCGCGGCGCTCGGCCGCGCGTTCGAGGCCGACGACTTCAATGCCGGCCGGCCAATGGTGGCTCTGATCAGCGATCGACTGTGGCGCGGCCGCTTTGGCGGCGACCCGTCGATCATCGGCCGCACGTTCGACGCGTTCGTGAGCGATCGGCCTGACGAAGCGGAGACGTTCACGATCATCGGCGTGCTGCCCGCGAATCATTGGCACGTCACCGCGTTCACCGAAGTGCTCGCGCCGCTGCGGGTGCCGGCCTATCCCTACACCGTGCGCGTGCGCGACGGTGTCTCGCCGCTGGTCGCCGGCGAGCGCATCACCGCGCTGGTACGCGCCGGCGGCCTCAAACTGCCGCGTGAGGGTTGGCGCGTCGAGCTGCACTCGATGCACGATCGCTATGTCGAGCAGATTCGGCCGCTGCTGCTCGCGGTGGCAACGGCGACGGCATTGGTGTTGTTAATCGCCTGCGCGAACGTCGGCGTGCTGCTGACGCTACGGGCAACCCGCCGCCGCAGGGAAATGGCAGTGCGGCAGGCGCTCGGCGCAACCGCCGGGCAAATCACACGTGTGTGCGCGGCGGAGCCGCTGCTGATCGGGGCGGCCGCGACAGCGTTGGGCCTTGGCCTCGCATCGGCGACGATCGCGGCGATCGCGCCCGGCATCGGACACTACCTGGGACGCCAGACACCTGGTGGTGTTACAGCGCTCGGTATCGAACCGGCGACCTTGCTGCTGGCTGTGGCTGCCGGCATCATCACGATCGCGGCGGCGTCGATCGTTCCCATCGTCGTCACTCGACGGACGCCGGTATCCGTGGCAACGAGCGGCGGCCAGAAGGGCGCGACTGATGGACCCGCGCAACGGCATGCGCGCACGGTGATGATCGCTGTTGAAGTGGCGGCGTGCCTGACGCTGCTGGTCGGGGCAGGCCTGACCATTCAGAGCGCGGTGGCGATGCTGCGGGTTCCGATGGGGCTCGAGGCCGACGGCGTGATCGTCGGCCGTTACAGCTTGCGTCAGCGTTCCTACCCGGACGCCGCTGCGTGGAGCGGTTTCTATCAGCGCGTCCTCGCGCGCAGCGGGGAAATCTCTTCGACCGATGGCGTGGCGTTCACCAACTCGTGGCCGCTGCAGGCGCCCGCGGCACGCGACGTGGGCCGCGGCGAGTCAGCCGAATTTCCGCTGCGCGCGGGCATCGTCGGGGTCAGTCCCGACTATTTCAGCGTGTTGCGGATTCCGCTTCATGAAGGGCGCGCGTTCACGATGGCCGACCGCATCGGCACCGAGCCGGTCGCGGTGGTGAGCCGAACTCTTGCAGCGCGATTATGGGGAACCGGCAGCCCCGTGGGCCGCCAGTTGCGGATTGCGCCGGCGCCTAACAGTCCGCCGTCCGCCGCTCCGAGAATGCTCACCGTTGTCGGCGTGGCCGGCGACATCCGGCATGCGCACACCGACAACGATCTCGCCGACGTCTATCTGCCGATCATCCAGTCGCCGTTTCCCGGTGCCTTTGTCTACCTGCGCGTCACCGATCCGCTCAGTGCCGAACGCGATCTGAAGCGGCTGCTCAGCTCGATCGATGGCGAGGTCGCATTCGGCGCGTCACGACCGCTCGCTGAGATCCTCGATCAGCAGCGCGCCGGCGCGCGGCTGCTGGCGTCGCTGCTCGTGGTGTTCGCGGTGTTTGCCGCCACGCTCGCACTGGTCGGCATCTATGCGGTGGTTGCTTACACCGTCAAGCAGCGTGAGCGAGAGATCGCTGTGCGCCTGGCGATCGGCGCCGACCGCCGGCGCATCACGCGAATGTTCATCGGCCAGGGTGCCGTGGTGCTGGCGGCCGGCTTGATCCTCGGCGTGGGCGGTGCGCTCGCGCTGGGGCGGGTGCTGCGCTCGCAACTGTTTGGCGTTGAGCCTGCCGATCCACTCGTGCTGCTGGGGACGACGATGGCTTTCGCGGCCTGCGGACTCCTGGCGATCGCGTGGCCCGCGCGCGCCGCGGCCTCGCTCGATTCATCGGCCGCGTTGAAAGACTAGAGCGCCGTAAGCGGCGCGCGCTATTGCGCCACGAGACGGATGTCGAGTCCGCCGATCCTTGACGGATGGATCGCGACGTGCCCGTCAGCCTCAGCTCCCAGCAACTGCTTATCGCGGAGAAACGCCTTCGCGCGTTCCATTGACGCGACGCGCATGACGATCGCTTGAACCCGCTCTTCGGTCGCCGGCACGAGCCGCACGGCCGGACCGTTGCCGATGGTCCAGCTGTTCGAAGAAGAGTTGCCCGCCGGATCCAGCAGCCTTTGCCACCGTCCTCGCGCTGTATCCATATCTCTCGCCCCGATGATCACTTCCTTCACGTCGACGATGCCGAGCGGCCCGCCGCCTCGGTCGAGCAACTGTTTTCGCAACCGTGCATGGCGCTCCGCGACGTTCACATAGGCAGGGTTGTACTCGCTGAGAAAGATGTGCAGGTTCGCGTTCGCTGGATTGTCGGCATCGGAGAACTGCGGCAAGGTCACGTTGGTCCACAGCGTGTTCTTCGATCCATCTGCCGCAGCGGCGATCAAGGGCCGCCGTTCACCGGTGGTAATCGCGCGCCTCTTCAATTCGGACAGTGATTCTTCCAGCGCCGACGGTTCGAGTGCGAATCCGATCAATCGATGCCGGCTATCGGTCTGTCCCGGAAACTGGATCGCTTCAACGTTCACGTTGCCGACGCCCACGCCGCCCGTCACAACGCCCGGTCGCGGACTGGTAATCGGCCACGCGACGGGCAGCTGCAGCGTGTCGGCGAAGAACGCATACAGCTCTTGCGGGTTGCCCGACCGGATCATGATGTGATCGATCTGGCGGACGGGTTGCGATGCGCCGGCCTGCGTCTGCGATTCGATCGCGACGCCACTGATCGTGACGAAAGCAAGCAACACCAGGCAGGAACCGGTTCGCATCATACGAAAGTCCTTCCCCTATTCGCGATTGCGCAGCACGTCGGCGAACGACATCGTGCCGCCAAAACGCTGGTCGAGTGCGTCGACGCGCGCGCGCATTTCCGGATCCGTCGGCACCGTGCCATCCTTCGCGATCACGACCTTGTTCTCCGAAGGCGGGTTGCGATACACCGCCACATGGGTAAACACGCTCGCGACGGTCGCGATGTCGTCTTCCATCGTGTCGTGTTCGTTGATATTGAACGCGACGACGCCGCCGGGGTTGAGGGTGGCCTTCAGTCGACGGAGAAATTCCTGCGTCTTGAGGCGCGTCGGGACACCGACCGTGTCGGTGTCTCCCGACGGCCGCAGGAAGGCATCCATCAGGATGAGGTCGTAGCGGTCCGACGTCGATTCAATGAACTTCACCGCGTCGGCGGTGTGGACGCGCACGTTGCCGCCCGTGCGCACGCCGAAGAATTGATCGGCCAGGCGCACCACGGCGGGATCGATTTCAACGGCGTCGATTTGCACGTCAGGCTCGTGATGCAGGAGGAAGCGGACCATTGCGCCGCCGCCGAGACCGACGATCAGCACGCGGCGCGGGTTGGGTTGGTAGAGGTAGCTGCCGAACATCCCGCGCGCGTACGGCGACACCAGGGTGTGGGGCGCCGACAGGTTGATACGGCTTTGAACGGCCTCGTCGCCGTTATCGCGCACGAACGTCAGCGCGCGGACGTCGCCGTCACGCCAAATGCGGATCTTCGAGAACGCGGAGACTTCCTCGTGCTCGAGCTGCCCGAGCGTGCGTGCCGAAGACATCGACCACAGCACGATCGCCGCCGCCGCGGCGAGCGCCGCGATTCCGAAAAGTGCCGGCGCAACAGCGCTGCGTGAAGCCGGTGGTTGATTGGATCTGTCGCTCGAACCCATCCGCGCTCATTGTGGCAGAATCGTCGGCATGTCGAACGTCCTCACGCGCATCACATTGATTGTGGCGGTGGCCGCCGTCTCATTGATCGCGCCACTCTCGGCGCAGGCGCCCGCGGGCAATGCCGCGGACGCGCGATTGCGCGCGCTCTACAACGAGGAATGGAACTGGCGTCAGAAAGAATTGGGACGCGGCGCCGATGGGTTCGCGCGCGTTGATGCCGCGTCGCAGCAGGCCAGGCTGGCCTACTGGCGAAAGACGCTGACGGCCCTCGACGCGATTCCATTCGATCAGCTCTCCGCCGAGGAGAAGATCAACGCGCAGATCTTCCGCACCTCGCTGCGCGAGCTGGTCAGCGACATCGAGTACCGGACCTACGAAGCGCCGTTCAACAGCGACACGTTCTTCTGGACGTCGTTCACGCCGCGCCAGGGCTTCGCGAATGCGGCGGGCTATCGTTCATACCTTGCGCGGCTGCGCGACGTGCCGCGCTATTTCGACGAGCAGATCACCAATATGCGCGCCGGGCTGGCGCGTGGCTACAGCGTGCCGCGCGTATCGGTGATCGGCCGCGATCAAACGATCGAGCCGTACGTTAAAGGCGACGCGAGCAATCCGCTCTACGCGCCGTTCGCGCAAATGCCGTCCGCGATTCCAGCTGCTGAACAGGCGGCGCTGCGCGCCGAAGCCACCGCCGTGATCACGGACGTCGTCGCTCCCGCGTACGCGAACCTGTTGTCGATGATCCGCAACGAGTACCTCGAGAAGGCGCGGCGGACGCTCGGCGCATCCGAGATGCCGGACGGCAACAGGTTCTACCAGGCGCAGATCGAGAAGCACACCACGCTGACGTTGACGCCGAAGGAAATTCACGAGATCGGGCTGAAGGAAGTCGCGCGCATCGAAGCCGAAATGCGGGCAACGAAGGATCGCGCGAAGTTCAAGGGGTCGATGCAGGAGTTCTTCACGTTCATGAGGACCGATCCGCAGTTCTACGCGAAGACGCCGCGGGAGCTGCTGTCGTATTCGGCCTACGTGTCGAAGAAGGCCGACGACAAACTGTCCGAAACGATCGGCTTCCTGCCGCGGCGCCGCCACGGCATCAGGCCGGTGCCCGATGCCATCGCGCCGATCTACACCGGCGGCCGCGGCGGTCTCGAAGCGTGCCTGATGAATACCTACAACCTGCCGGCGCGCCCGCTCTATACGCTGCCCGCGCTGACGCTGCACGAGTGCACGCCGGGCCACAGCTTCCAGGCCGCGCTCGCGCTCGAGGGACCCGAGCGGCCGGCCTTCCGCCGCGGCACGTCGTTTTCGGGCTACGGCGAAGGCTGGGGCCTCTATGTCGAGTGGCTCGGCACGGTGATGGGCATCTACGAAACGCCGTACGAGGACATGGGCCGCCTCGCCTACGAGATGTGGCGCGCGTGCCGGCTCGTGATCGATACCGGCATTCACCAGTTCGGCTGGACGCGCGATCAGGCGCTGGCCTATCTGCGCGAGCGCGCGCCGTTGTCGGAACACGAGATCACGACCGAGATCGATCGTTACATCGCGTGGCCGGGACAGGCGCTTGCCTACAAGCTCGGCGAGATTCAGATTCGGCGGCATCGCCGGGAGGCGGAAGAGAAGCTCGGCGCGAAATTCGATCAGCGCCGCTTTCACGACGCGATTCTTGCGATTGGCTCGGTGCCGCTGCCGGTGCTCGAGCAGCACATGAACAAGTTCATCGCCGACGAGGCCGCGGCGGCACCCTTGCGCCACTAGCGGGCGCTGAACCCGCCACGGGAAAACAACGTAATATGGCGACGGGAGAGCACTGACATGAAAGCTGGACGTTTCGCACTCGCCGCCGTATGCCTTCTGTTCGCTCACGTGGCCTCGGCGCAGACGGCCGACGAAATCATCGAGAAGAGCATTGCCGCCATGGGCGGACGCGCTGCGCTCGAGAAGATCAAGACGCGCCAGATGACCGGCGAGCTGTCGATCGGCACGCCGGCCGGCGACATTGCCGGCACGCTCGAAATGTACGGCGCCGTGCCGAACAAACAGCGGACGGTGATCAAGGCCGACCTGTCTGCGTTCGGCGCCGGCCAGCTGCTGATCGATCAGCGATTCGACGGCACCACTGGCTACGCCGTCGACACCATGCAGGGCAACCGCGAGATCACCGGCACGCAGCTCGAGAACATGCGCGCGCAGGGGTTCCCGCACCCGTTCCTCAACTACCAGGCGAACGGCATGGCCGTGAAGCTGGGCGCGAAAGAACAAATCCTCGGCAAGGACATGTACGTGCTGACGTTCGAGCCGACCGCGGGCCTGCCGATCAAGCAGTACGTCGATGCGGCCACGTTGCTGCCGGCGCGCACCATCATCACCGCCGACGTGCCGCAGATGGGCCGCATGGAGCAGATGATCGATCCGAGCGACTATCGCGCCATCGACGGCATCCAGATCGCGCACAAGATGGTGCTCACCAACGCGATGCAGAGCCTGACCATGACGATCAAGAAGGTCGAGAACAACGTCGCGCTCGACGAGAAGATGTTCGTCAGGCCGTAGGCGTGCTGTTGCAGGCGGACCTGCGTTACGATCGGAGTGAATGACCGACGCGGAACGCGCACTGCTGCTCGAGCTTCGCAGGCTGCTGTTGCAACTCCACAAAACCCTGATCGACTGGCAGCGCACCGAGTACGAACTGGACCACGGCCGGCTGCAGACCTCGCAGCTGATGAACGTGATGTTCAACGATCCGGCGTTCGCCTGGCTGCGATCGATGTCGGGGTTGATCGTGCGCATCGACGAGGCGCTCGACCCGCCTTCGCGGCCGCAGGCCGCTTCGGCGAGGCCGCGCCGTAGCTCGCCCGATGAAGAGCGAGCGGAGGCGGGAGTCAAGCCGAAGAAGGATCCAATCGAGTCGGGTCCGCTGGTGGCGGCGGCTCGCGAGCTGATCGCGCCCGAAGCGGGCACGCCCTACGCGCAGCGGTATCACGCGGCCCTGCAGGAGCTGCCCGACGCCGTGCTCGCGCACCGCGACCTGGTGACGCTGCTCAAGCTGCAGCGTCCCGCCTCTAACGCGTAGACGCGGTCTTCAGCGCGAGGCCCTGCGCGATCTTGTCCTTGATCTTCCTGATGTAGCGGTCGGCGTCGGCCTGCGGATAGTCGCCCGCCTTGAACGCCGCCTGCCAATGGCCGTCGGGAATCTTCGCCAGCTGCTCGCACGCCCAGATCACGTCGGCCACCGTCACGGTGTCGACCAGCGCCTGGTTCATGCCGCGATAATCGAAATCGACCTTGTCGCCGGCGACCCTCTCGATGAAGCCCTGGCGCTCGAAGTCGTCGATGTTGTTCTTGCTGCCTTGCGCGCCGCGCGTGCCGAGCGTGGCGAAGAGAATATGCTGCCTCGAATGACCGAGCGACGAGCCAACGTCGCGGACCACGTACTGTCGCCGCGGCATCGCCGACGGATCGGTCGCTTCGTAAAGGCGGTTGTTGGGCGTCTTCATGTCCCAGTTGTTCAGCACCAGTTGCGCGACGACGAGGCCGCGGAACTGCTGCGTGCCGACGAAGGGGTTCTGGTACCACGACCATTCGCCGCCGGCGCGCCACTGGGCGACTTCAGTGCGGAACCGCGCCTGTGTCTTCACGCCGGCATCCGTACCGGTAAGCGTGAATTGCGGCAGGTAATAGGTGGCCGGTTGCGGAAAGCCCATCGCCCAGAGGATTCGTGACGAGGTAACTTCCGACTGCGCTTCGATACCGAGCTTGACGCTCCACAACCGTCCGCTCGCATCCTTCACGTCGTAACCGGGATTGGTGCCCGTGGTCTTGTAGGCCACGAATTGGTACGTGCCGTCCGCCGGCGGCGCCAGCGCGGCCCCGCCTGGTCCATAAAACAGATCGCGTTGCAGGAGATCTGCAGGCTCCTGCCAGAGTTCCGCGAGGTCAGCGGTTCCGTCCGGCCGCGGCTGCGCGTGAGGCGCGTACGTCCACGCGATGACGGCAA
This sequence comes from Vicinamibacterales bacterium, assembly GCA_036374815.1. GTDB lineage: Bacteria > Acidobacteriota > Vicinamibacteria > Vicinamibacterales > UBA2999 > 12-FULL-67-14b. Next base: position 10,226 of record DASUSZ010000256.1, read on the forward strand.
TGCCAATCACGGCGGCGCGGAAGGGGGTCAGGAACCTCATGCTTCGTATCCTGAGCGTCGGTCGGTGTCAGGCACCCGCCAACACCGGAGTGTCGGTTGGTGTCAGGCACCCACCAACACCGAAGGATGAGGTGCAAAAAGTACGCCTAGTAGGCTAACGGGTGAGCTTGAGCTCGGTGCGCGCGGCGGAGACTTCGATCGGCTGCTCGACCGTTTGGCCGCTGAACGTGACGCTGGCCTTGTAGGATCCAAACGCGACATTCGGAATCGAGAACCTGCCATCGTCGCCCGCGATCACCGTCAGCGGGCCGCGCGTCACGATCACCGTCGCTTCCATGCCTTCGTGAATGTCGCACTTCACGTCGAACTGGCCGACGCGGTCGAAGGTGTGCACGTACTTCTGGCCGCGATCGGTGCTGACGTTGAACACCTCGCTGCCGCTTTCGCGCCGCAGCACGGTGACGTTGTGAGGCATGTCTTCGCTGTTGCGGAACTCGACGGGCTGTCCGACGCGCGCCATCAGCGTGTGCGGCAGAAACTGCTTCGATACCTGGTCCATCACCGCCGGCTCGGCGGGCATCGCCGGTTCGCCGGCTGCCGGAATCAACGTGACGATGGCGTTCTTGGGAGCGATGCCGGTGACCTCGGAGCTTGTCGCCGCGGCTGCCGGCGTCGAGGCCGGCGTGGCCGTCGTTGACGGCGAGGACGAATTACATGCGGCGCTCAGGACGACAAGACCGATCGCGGCGATCTTCAATTGCGTTGACCGAAACATGATCGACAAACACCGATGGTAGCATGGGCGTCCGCGCGTGACTGAATCCATCGCGGCGCTCATCGCCGCGTCGCTCGTTGCCGGCGGCATTGCTTCCGTGACCGGATTCGGCATCGGCAGCATCCTGACGCCGACGCTGTCGTTGTGGATCGACGGACGCCTTGCCGTGGCCCTCGTCGCCATCCCGCATTTGATCGGCACCGCGGTGCGCTTCGCGATGATCAAAGGCCAGGTCGATCGCGGCGTGCTGTTGCGGTTCGGCCTCGCCAGCGCGGCGGGCGGTCTCGCCGGCGCGCTGCTGCAAACCGCCGTCGGCGGCCCGCGGTTGATGATCGTGCTCGCGATCCTGTTGTTGTTCGTCGCGGCGAGCGAGCTCACCGGCCTGGCCGGCCGGATGCGATTCACCGGCGTCACGGCATGGATCGCCGGAGTGTTGTCGGGCCTGCTCGGTGGCCTGGTCGGCAACCAGGGCGGCATTCGCTCGGCCGCGCTGCTTGGATTCGGCCTTTCACGCGACGCGTTCATCGCCACGGCGACCGCGATCGCGTTGTTCGTCGACGGCGCGCGTCTGCCGGTATACCTCGCGACCTCCGGACCCGAGATTGCCGCGCACATCGAAGAAGTCGCGATCGCCTCGGTGGGGGTCGTGGTGGGCACGATCGTGGGCGCGCGCGTGCTGCGCGGCATTCCCGAAGCGATGTTTCGACGCCTCGTCGCGATCGTGCTCGCGATTCTTGGCGTGTCGCTGCTCGTCCGCGCCGCCTAAGCGGATTTCTCGAACGTGACGGCGTAGACCGGCGGCAGGTTGGACGACAGCGCCTGCCACGAATCGCCGCCATCCTCGCTCACCCACAACGATCCCGTCGTCGATCCGAACATCAGCGTGCGGCCCTGGTCGTCGACGTCGAGCGCGTGCCGGAACACGAGATCGTATGCGTGCTGTTGCGGCAACCCGCGCGTGATCGTCTCGAAGGTCTTGCCGCCGTCGCGCGTGCGATTGACGACCACCCTGCCGTCGGTCGGGCAGCGCTTCTCGTCGCTCGTGCCGGGCACGAACCACGCGGTGTCGGGATCGCCGGGATGTACCGCTACCGCAAAACCGAACGACGAAGGCGTGATGCCGGTCAGCTCGTTCCACGTCGACGCGCCGTCAGTGGATTTGAAAATGCCGTTGTGATGCTGCACCCACAACACGTCGGGGTTCGATCGGCACTGCGCGACCATGTGCGGATCCTGGACGTTCTCCTCGTATTGCTTGTCGGGCGGCATGAACGCGGCGCGCATGCCTTTCGCCGTGACCTTCCAGCTCTTGCCGCCGTCCCGCGTGGTCCACACGCCTCCGCACGAGACGCCAATCTTCACGTGCCTCGCGTCGCGTGGATCGACGCAGATCGAGTGAATGCCCGGGTGGTCGGCGCCGCCGCCGAACCATTGCTCGCGCAGCGGGTCATCCCACAGCTCGCGATTGATCGCCCACGAATCGCCGCCGTCTTCGGACTTGAACAAGCCGCCGGGTAACGTGCCGCACCAGATCACCCCGGGCTCGCTGGCGCCGCCGGGCTTCAGCGCCCAGATCAACTTCAGCGACCAGTCGACGACCGGCATGCCTTCCACCGGCATCTTCGGTTGGTAGTCGGCGGGCTTCTCCGGATATTTCGGCGTGGCGATCTCCGTCCACGTTGCGCCGCCGTCGCGGGATCGATGGAGCTTGTTGCCGAAGTGGCCGTGGTTGAGCGCCGCGATCAGATCGCCGCTGCGCGGATCGTGCATCACGAGCGTGACGTTGTCGCCGATGAATGCGGCGCGCGCGATCGCCCAACCGGCCGCGTTGCGTTCGAACGTGAAAAGACCCTTGCGGGTGCTGACATAGCAGCGGGGTGTCGCCATCATCAACCACCGGAGAGCGACTGCACGACATCGACGACGGCGTTCGCGGACACCGCGTCGCTCAACGTGTCGCGATCCTCGATTTGCCGGCCGTCGATGAAAACTGCCATATGCTTGCGCAGCCTTCCGTCATCCTCGAGCACGTAGCCGCGCGCCCGCTGGTTGCCGGCGAAATATGCGTTCAGCACCTCGCCGAGCGTGGCGCCCGGCACGTCGAGCGTCGGGCACTCGACGTGGCGCTGGATGTTGCGCGTGAAGCGTACGGACGGCATCGGCAAATAATAAAGGAAGAACCGTGATCGTTCACCTCATCGACGGAACATACGAATTGTTCCGCCATTACTACGCCGTCCCCAAGGCGCAGGACAGCAACGGCGTTGAAGTTGCGGCCGTGCGCGGCGTGCTCGGGTCGCTGCGCGGCATGCTGAACAGCCGCGTCGCGACGCACATGGGCGTGGCCACCGATCACGTGATCGAGTCATTTCGCAACGATCTGTGGCCCGGCTACAAGACCGGCGCCGGCATCGAGCCCGATCTGCTGTCGCAGTTCCACCTGCTCGAGGAGGTGCTGAGGGCGTTCGGCCTGGTGGTCTGGGCGATGGTCGATCACGAAGCAGACGACGCGCTGGCCGCGGCGGCAGTGAAGGCGGCAGCCGATCCGCGCGTGACGCAGGTGCGCATCTGCTCGCCGGACAAGGACATGTCGCAGTGCGTGCGCGGCGCCCGCATCGTGCAGGAAGATCGCCTCCGCCGCAGCATCCGTGATGAGGCCGGCGTGATTGCCAAATTCGGCGTGCCGCCGGCATCGATTCCGGATTACCTCGCGCTCGTCGGCGATTCTTCCGACGGCTATCCAGGATTGCAGGGGTGGGGTGCGAAATCGGCGGCGGCGGTGCTCGCGAAGTTCGGCCACCTCGAAAACATCCCCGCCGATTACCGGACGTGGGGCGTCAACTGTGCCCGTCCGGGCGCGTTGTCCTTTGTCCTCGAACAGAACCGTGAGCTGGCGATGCTGTTCCGCGATCTCGCGACGCTGCGCACCGACGTGCCGGTGTTCGACAGCGTCGATGAGCTCGAATGGCACGGGCCGCGGCCGTCGTTCCAGGAGTTCAAAGCGCGCCTCGATTCGGCGCCGGTGTCTCCTTAATCCCAGGGCCGCAGATGGCGCAGACGCCGAAATGCCTTTAGGATTGCCGCTATGAAACAGGTGTCCAGGCGCGAGGCCCTTCAAATCGCCGCGGCCGTTGTCGCGTTGCCCTTCAACGTTCGCGGTCAAACGCCGACCACCCCGGATACGTTGCGGTTCTTTCCCGGCTTCCAATCGAAACGCGTCAAGACATCGGGCGCGGAGATCAATCTGGTGCATGCCGGATCGGGCCCGCCGCTGCTGCTGATGCACGGCGCGCCGCAGACGCACGTGTCGATGCGCCTCATCGCGCCGGAGCTGGCCAAGGACTACACGGTGATTGTTCCCGACCTGCGCGGCTACGGCGACAGCAGCAAACCTCCCGACGGCGAGAACCACGCGAATTATTCGAAGCGCGCCATGGCGCTCGATCAGGTCGAAGTGATGAAGAGCTTCGGCTTCGACAAGTTCGCGGTCGTCGGTCACGATCGCGGCGGCCGCGTCGGACACCGCATGGCGCTCGATCACCCCGACAAGGTGACGCGGCTCGCCGTACTCGACATCGTGCCGACGTATTACCTCTACACGCACGTCGACATCCGCTTCATCCAGTCGTACTTCCACTGGTTCAGCTATGTGCGCGCGGCGCCGGCGCCCGAGAACGATCTGAAGGCGTCCTACGAAGCGCAGAAGGCGCGCGCCACCAGCGAGGTGCAGATCGAATATCTGCGCACCTCCAGCACGCCCGAGAACATCCACGCGATGTGCGAGGACTATCGCGCCGGCGCCTCGATCGATCTGCAGCACGATGCCGCCGATCTGTCGACCAGGGTCGCGTGCCCGTTGCTGACGCGGTGGGGATTGAAAGGACCGATGGGCCGCATCTACGACGTGCTCGCGATCTGGAAAGAGCGCGGCGTCACTGTGACCGGCAAGGGCCTGAACGGCGGCCACAATCTGCAGGAAGACGTGCCGAACGAAGTGCTCGCCGAGCTGCGGCCGTTCCTGAAGGGCTAGGCGCCGCTTGACATGCTACGTTCGTAGCACTATGCTGCTACGAACGTAGCACATGGAGACGAAACTCAGTCGCCGCGAACGCGAAATCATGGATGTCCTCTACGCGCTGGGGGACACCGCCACCGCCGAAGAAATCCGCGAAAAACTGTCCGACCCGCCGAGCTATTCGGCCGCGCGGGCGATGCTGGCCAAGCTCGAAGCCAAAGGCGTGGTGCGGCATCGCACCGAAGGGCAGCGTTACGTCTATTCGCCGGTCACGTCACGCACCGCCGCCCGGAAAAAGGCCGTCAGTCAGTTGATGCGCGTCTTCTTCGGCGGTTCCGCGAGCGAGGCCGCCGCCGCGCTCCTCAAGCAGGAATCGTGGAGCGAGGAGGAACTCGACGCGCTCCAGAATCAGATCGATTACGTCCGAAAGAACCGGAGGAAGTAATGGTGTCGAACCTTTCCGGCGCGGCGTTGGTATTGTCCGAGTACTTCGAGCTGTCGCTGCTCGCCAAGGCGTCGCTGATCCTCGTCGGCGGGCTGGCGATCACCGCTTTTGCGAAGACCGCCCGCGCGTCGGCGCGGCATCTCGTCATCGCCACGGCGTTTGCGGCGTTGATCGCGCTGCCGCTGCTGATCGCGTTCGTCCCGGCGATGGCGATCGATGTGCCGGTTGCAGCTGCCGCGTCGCGTCCGGCGCCAGTCAGCCCACCAATCGCCGCCACGCCGCGCATCACCGACGCGGTCTCGACCGCGGCCCGCGGCGACGTGCCCGATCTGTCGCTCGCCGAGTGGGCGCGCATTGCATGGGCCGCCGGCACGATCGCGTTCCTCGTGCCCATCGCGTCCGTGCTGTGGCGCCTGTCGATGATCCGCCGGACCGGCCTGCCGGTCGCGTGGCACCGCGCCGAACTTGCACGCCTCGCGGACGCCCGCGGCGTATCGCTGCCGGTCGAGCTGCTCGAACACGAAGCCGTTCCCGGACCCATGACATTCGGCATCCGCCGGCCCGTGATCGTCCTCCCTGTCGACGCGCGAGAGTGGTCCGCCGCCGAGCTGAGGCGCGCGCTGGTGCACGAGATCGAACACATTCAACGAGGAGACTGGCTCATGCAAATCGTGGCTCGAACCGTCGCGGCGTTTTACTGGTTCCACCCGCTCGTGTGGATGGCGTGGCGGCGGCTGTGCCTCGAGGCCGAACGATCCTGCGACGATGCGGTCGTGATCCATGAGGACTCCGCGGACTATGCCGATCAGCTCGTGACGCTGGCGCGGCGGATGTCCGCGGCGCCGGTGCAACCGATGCTCGGCATGGCAAACCGCAGCGACCTGTCGACGCGCGTCACCGCCGTGCTCGACGAGCGGCTGCGCCGCGGCCGTGCCGGCCTGACGCTTGCCGCCGGCACCATCGCTGTCGCCGCGGCGATCGTCCTGACGGTGGCGCCGGTGCGCGCGATCGCGAAGACGGAAGGCGAAGCCGTGATGGCCCGCGAGCCGCAGGACCAGGAGCGCAGGAGGATCGAAATCCGCGCGATCGAAGAGCAGCAGCTCAAGCCGAAGATCCAGGTCTCGCGCAAATCACGCGCGCTCGATCGCGAACTATACGAAGCCGCGCAGGCCGGCGACTTTGACGGCGTCAAGGAACTGGTCGAAGCCGGCGCCAACCCGAGCGCCACGATCCACGGCGACGGCAGCCCGCTGATCGGATCGGCGCGGTCGCGCCGCACCGAGATCACGCGATTCCTGCTCGATCAGGGCGCCGATCCGAATGGCATCGTCCCCGGCGATGGCAGCCCGCTGATTGAGGCGGCCAGGAATGGCCGATACGAGCAGGTCGAGCTGCTGATCCACTTCGGCGCCGACGTCAATCTCGCCGTCGCGGGCGACGAGAACCCGCTGATGAACGCGGCGGAGCACGGGCATCTCGAGCTCGTCAAGCTGCTGGTCGAGAAGGGCGCTGACATTCACACCAGGATCTGGACGGAGCGTTACCAGGGTGGCGGCGAATGGCGCACGGCCATCAGCCAGGCGCGCAAGAACGGTCACATGGACGTGGTGAGGTTTCTACAGTCGCGCGGCGCGCGCGAATAGCGCGGCGGTGCTGCCGCCGGATCTTCAGTACTCGCTGAAGATCCGCTGCAGCTCGTTGCGATCCGTCGTCTTGGTCAGCGCCACCATCAACAGCACACGCGCCTTGATCGGCGTGTGATCCTCGCCGGCGATCGTGAACTGCCGGCGCTTCTGCTGTTCGGGAGTCAGTTGGAATCCAGGCCCGCCGCCGCCCTGGCGCTGCGGCGGAGCTACGCGGCCGCTGCCGGTCCGGCTGCTCGTCACGATGAACACGCCTTTCGACGCGGCGTAGACCAGCCCTTCCTGCTGTGTCCCGCTGGTCGCGCCGGCGCCGGCGACGGCGATGACGATGCCTTTTGCGCCGTTATCGACCGCGGCCTTGATCAAGTCGCCCGACGCGCCTTGATACACCATGATCACGTCGACGCGCGGCAGCTCGGTGATCTTGTTGATGTCGAATTCGACCTGCTCGTTGTGCCGCTGCACAATCTGGCTGAAGAACACCACGCGATCGCGATCGACGACGCCGAGCTGGCCGTAGTCGCGGCTGCGGAACGTCTGCAATCGGAGCGCGTCCGATTTGGTGACGTTGCGCGCCGAGTTGATCTCGTCGTTCAACACCACCAGCACGCCCTTGTTGCGCGCCGATGCGTCAGCGGCGACGCGCACGCCTTCGAGCAGGTTGGCCGCGCCCTCGTAGCCGACGGTGCTCGGGTTGCGCATCGAGCCGACGACGACCACGGGTCGTGGATCGCGCACGGTGAGGTGCAGGAAGAACGCGGTCTCCTCCAGCGTGTCGGTGCCGCTCGTGACGACAATGCCGGCGAGCTCCTTGTCGGTCGCGAAGATGTGGTTGATGCGTTTCGAGAGGCCGACCCACTGCGCGAGGGTCAGCTCGCTGCTGGCGACGTTGGCGAACTGCTCGTGCGTGAGGCGCGCGTAGCGATCGACGCCGGGCATCGACCTGGCGAGATCGTCCGCCGTCAGGCGGCCGCCTTCCTTGTTGGAAATCGTGCCGCCGGTGGCGACGAAGTGCACGCGCGGCAGCGCGGCTTCTGGCCGCTGCGCCGCCGGCGCGGGTTGTGCCGAGGTCGGCACGGTCAGCGGGGAAAGCAGCGCCAGCAAGCACAGCAGTGCCGCTGTCGCCGCGACAGCCGGGCGCACGCGGATCGAGTTCATACCGCCGCTAATTATGTATTGGCTGTCGCCGGAGCTGATACGAGAGAGAGCCATTTGCTCAGCTCCCGTGCAGCCTCATCGGGCGTCTGACCGTAGAACGGCATCAACGACGTCGGCATCCCCGGCCGGCGGGCGATTTGCGCGCGCCAGCGTGACGCGGACACGGGCGAAACCTCGATCAGGTACGTACGCCCTGCAATCTGCTCTTCAAAGCGGTGGACAGTCACGGTCGGAAGGTGTTGATTTTATGTCTTCAAGCAGACGAAACAAGCGAAGCGAGGCGCGAAAGCGGCCGTCCGCCCGGTTTGGGCGTCTCGATCAGAGTGAGATCGCGCGCGTATTTTTTTTCATCGTCATGTCATCCACAGCGTTTTCACACTTCATCAACAGGTTTTCCACAGGGGCGATAAAATAACCTCTCCGATCATGCTTCGCGTCGCGGGCGCGCTCCTGCTGGCCGCCTTCCTCCCATCGACTCTCTTCGCGCAGGCGCCCGCCAGCAACGTGCTGTTCCGCGTGTTCCTGACGGACGGCCGCGTGCTGTCGAGTTACGGGGAATGGGCGCGGCTCGAGGACCGCGTGATCTTCTCGATGCCGATGCAGCTGACGCGTCAGCCGGTGGAGCTGCAGCTCGTGAACATCCCATCGCAGCGCGTCGACTGGCCGAGAACCGAGCAGTACGCCGAGTCGGTGCGAGCCGCCGCGTACGCAGCCACCAGAGGTGACGCGGACTTTGCCGCGTTCAGCAGTGAGGTGGCGAAAGTATTGAACGACGTGGCCATGGTCAAGGATGCCGCGTCGCGTTTGAAGATGGCCGAGCGCGCGCGGCAGAAGCTCGCCGACTGGCCGGCCAGTCATTACGGGTATCGCAACAAGGAAGTGCGCGATGCGCTCGGCGTGCTCGACGAAGTGATTGCGCAGCTGCGCGTGACGGTGGGCATCACCAGTTTCGATCTCTCATTGAGCGCGAACGCGCCCGTGGCGGAGCCGCCGCCGCCGCCCTTGCCGCCGCCGACGGATGCCGAGCTCGTCGAGCAGTTTGCGGCGGCCGCGTCGATCGCGGATTCGCCGGTCGAGAGAATTGGCCTGCTCAGCACGGTGATGCGGTTGATCGATCGCGCGATCGGCATGCTGCCCGCCGAATGGGCCTCTCGCATGCGCGGGACGGCGGGCGCCGAGCTCGAGAAGGAAAAAAGAATCGAGCACGCCTATAACGAGCTGCGCACCCGTTCGCTCGAAGAAGCCAACAAGCTGGCGCTCAAGGGCCGCGCGTCGGATCTCGAGCGCCTGCGCGAGCGCGTCATCGCAGAAGACAGGAAGCTTGGCGGCCAGCGTCCCGGCGACGTGGCGGCGCTGCTGGCGACGATCGACCTCGAAGCGGCGACGGCGATCGCCGCGCGCGACGCACGGCGTCAGTTCGAGAAGCGCGCCCCGGTGTTCCGGAAGTATCGCCGCTCGACCAACGGCGCATTCAAGGTGTTCAAGGACGCGGCCATCGCGCTCGAGCAGGTCAGGTCGATGAGCGGCCCGCCGGTGAACACGATTGGTCCGCTCAGCAAGCGCCTGGCCTCGGCAAGCAAGGGCTTCCAGAAGGTGAAAGCGCCCGATGAGCTCGCCGCGCAGCACGCCGTGATCAGCAGCGCCTGGGAGCTGGCGCAGAACGCGTTCACGATGCGGATGCAGGCGGTCTCGTCGAACAACGTCGACACCGCGCAGCGCGCCTCGTCTGCCGCCGCCGGCGCGTTGATGCTGTATCAGCGCGCCCGGGCCGAGCAGTTGACCACGATGGAGCCGCCGGGCGGGAAGTGATCACGCCCCGCCGCATCCGGCTGTTGCGCGCGCCAGACCTGGCCGGATATCGAAACACACTTGTCGACCTGACGCGCGCGCTCGATGCTGCGACTGCCGCCGATACGTTCGTGCTGGTGCCCACGGCCGCGGCCGCGGCGCAGCTCGCCCGCACGCTCGACGATCGCCTGCCCGATCACTTGCCCCGGCCGCTCGCCGGGTCGCGTGCGGATCTTTACGACGCGCTGATCGCCCGGTTGCCGCAGCCGCTGCAGCTGCTCACCTCGTTCGAGCGCGAAGCCATGCTCGCGGCCGGCGCCCGCGAGGCCGAAGAGCGCGGCGCGCCGCCGCCGTTTCACGTGCGGCCCGCGCTCGTTGCCGAAATGCTCGCGCTCTACGATCACGTGCGCCGCCTCGGACGCACCGTCGGCGACTTCGATCGGTTATTGAGCGGCGAGCTCGAACCGGCCGCGGAATCGGATCGCGGCGCGGCGCAGCTGCTGGAGCAGACGCGGTTCCTGTCGGCGGCTTTCCACGCATACGAAACTCGCGTCGGCGAGGGCGCCGCCGTCGACGAGCATGGCGCCCGCGCGGCGCTCGTCGACATCGCGGCGGCGCGGCCGGTTCGGCACGTTGTCATTGCGATCGGCGATCGGCCATTCGATCCGGACGGCTACTGGCCGGCGGACGTGACGATGTTCACGACCATCCCCGGTCTGGCCTCGCTCGACATCGTGGCGACGAGCGCGATGCTCGATGCGGGGTTTCTGGATCGGCTTCGCCTCGCTTTCGTCGAGCTCGCTCTCGAGGACACGGAGCCACCCTCCGTGTCCCCCGTAATCGTCGTGCCAAATTCGGGTGACACCTCCGTGTCCTCGTCTGCGTTCTCCTACCGAGACCGCGAGGACGAACTGGAGGCGGTCGCCAGAAGAGTGAAAGGCGATCGCCGCCGCGGCATCACAACGCCCCTCGACCGCATCGGCCTCGTCGTCGCGAAGCCGTTGCCGTACCTCTATCTCGCGCGCGACGTGTTCGGCGGGGCCGGCATTCCGTACGAAGCGCTCGACACATTGCCGCTGGCCGCCGAACCGTACGCGGCGGCCGTCGACGTGGTGCTCGAGTGCGCCGCCGCGAACTTCACGCGCCGCGCCATGACGGCGCTGCTGAAGTCACCGCATTTCCGGTTTTCGGTTGATGGCGTCGACATCGATCGCGCATCGGTGTCGGCACTCGACGTGGCGATGGCGGAGCAACGCTACCTCGGAGGACTGGAACGGCTGCGGGCGCTGGCGCCGGCGTTGACAGGCGCGGCCGGTCCGGCCGCCAGTGCCGCGGTCGCAGTCGCCAACGCGCTCGCGCCTCTGCTCGAGCCGCGGCCGATGGTCGACCAGGT
>DASUSZ010000257.1:0-3489 GCA_036374815.1 Vicinamibacterales bacterium
GGTGGCGCCTGTCGCACCTGTCGCGCCTGTGGCACCCGTCGCACCGGTTTCACCCGTCGCACCCGGCTCGCCGGCCGCGCCAGTCGGGCCGATAGGACCCTGCGGTCCAGTGGGACCAGCGTCCCCAGTCGCGCCGGCTGCGCCCGTTGCGCCAGTTGGTCCGACAGGTCCAATGGGACCCGCCGGTCCTTGCGGCCCTTGTGCGCCGGTTGGTCCTGTCGGGCCTGGCTCACCAGCTACGTTCAGCGCGATTTTGGTTTCGTTGGGACGGCACGCCTCGGTCGCGAACACCAGCCGCAACTGCGCGTTGTTCGGGTTGTTGGCGACGCAGGCAAACAACTGCGCGCTTTGCGCGCGCGTGTCTTCGGAAGTAACAGCAGCCAATCCTAGAGCCATGACGACGGACGCCAGAAAGGCGGTCGACAGGCGTGGCCGGGAACCGGGGGCGAATTGAGACATAGGCCGCGCATCATAGCGGCGCCATGGCCTTCCTGCAATCAATTCCCGAGGGGATGGTCCGCTGACAAATCTGTCAGCGTTGCGCTCGATCCTGGCGACTGCCGGGATCGAGCGCCGCAGCGGTGTGGATTAGCGCTTGACGACGGTCGCGGTGAGCGCGCCTTGCAATACCGACGTGCTGCTGCCCGACACGTTGGCGTTGTTGCCGCTCTGCCACGCCGCTTTCACTTCGATCGTATACGTGCCCGCGGGCAGCGACTCGGCGACGCCGAACGACCAATACGCGATCGTCGAGGTCGAGCCGCCGGTGTTGGCGGCGATGACGCGGCGATAGCCGCCGTTCGGGACCAGCGCGCCGTTGATGACGATCATCACGTCGACACGCGAGACGCCGGTCGTCGACATCGACACGGTCTGCACGCCGCCGTGCGTGCTGATCAGCACGTCCGCGTTCTCGGGCACCTGGATCGTCGTCGTCAGACCAGGAACCACCGTGGCCGCCGCGCCCGGCATATAGGTCGCTGTGCCGTAAGCTGCCGCGACTCCCTGACCGGTCGTCCCTGCTTCACCAGTCGCGCCGGTCGCGCCCGTCGCACCCGGGGCGCCGTTCGCACCATCGGCTCCGGCCGGACCAGTCTCGCCGGTTTCTCCCTTTTCACCGGTCGCACCGGTCGCACCCGTGGCACCCGTCGCACCCGTGGCACCCGTTGCACCGGTAGCACCCGTCGCACCGGTCGCACCCGTAGCACCCTGTGCACCCTGTGCACCTGTCGCACCCTGCTCACCCTGTGCGCCCGTCGCGCCTGCCGGACCCTGCGGTCCAACCAGACCCATCGGGCCCATCGGACCGGCGGGGCCTGCGGGACCCATCGGCCCCGTCGCGCCGACAGCACCCTGAGCGCCCGAGGCACCGGTCGCGCCTCTTTCACCAGCAGCTCCTGTCGGACCTGTCGGACCTGTCGGTCCAACTTCACCGGCGGAATTGAACGAGACCCTGGTCTCGTTGACCCGGCACTCTTCGCTCGCGCCGACGAGGCGCATCTGCGCGTTCCTCGCTACGCAGGCGTGAAGAGTGGAACTTTGCGCGCTTGCCGTCTCGACGGTCGGCGATGCGAAGAGCATTGCGCCGATCGCGATCGAAAGCACGGACACTTTTGGGTGTGCCGAAAGTTCATATGACATGAACGCATCATAGCGACCATTGACGTCCAATGGAAGCCACTAGATTCGTCAGCGAGTGTGCTGAAAATGCTCACGCCGTCCTGTGAAGACGATCAAATTTTGTAATGCGAACGACGCGGCGAAAAGCCCGCCTTCTGCGAGCAATTTGCTCGTGTAGACGCCGAGGCCCAGCGCGCCGACCATTACGGTTACAAGACCGTAAGAGATCGACATAAGCGTCATTACCAACGTTGCATACTTCAGCGCTTCGGCGTAGACGTTGCCTCGCGATCGGAACACGACGTTGCGGTTCGCGATGAAGTTGAACGTGCCGGCGATCAGCCTCGCGATGATGATGCTCAGGAGGATGTTTTCGCGCGCGGTGAACACGATCGCGAAGGTCGCGTAGTCGAGCGCCGCGGTAATGATCGACAAGCTGATGAAGCGCAGGAAGACGAAGTAGATGCGGAGCGAATCGCGCAGCGGATTGAAGTGCGATTTCGCAAAGGTGCCATACACCGTCTCGATGGTGAGCTCTTCGATCGCCATCCGGCGCGCCGCGCGGATCAGCATTTCGAGCTCGAATTCATAACGGCCGGTTTCAAGCTGCATCAGCTCCGGCAAAAACGCGCGCGGGATGCCGCGCAGGCCGGTTTGCGTGTCCATCAGCGCCCGTCCGATCAGCAGGCGGAACACGCCGCGCGTCAAGGTGTTGCCGAAGCGGCTGCGCAGCGGGACGGTGCCGGTGAAGGCGCGGCTGCCGAGAATGAGCGCACCGCCTGCCGACTGCTCGAGTCGATCGGCGACGCGGCGGATGTCCTTCGCGAGGTGCTGGCCGTCGGCATCCGCGGTCACCACGCCCGTCGCCTGGGCGTGGAGCATCACGTGGTTGAAGGCCGTCTTGAGCGCGTTGCCTTTGCCGAGATTCACTGCGTGAACGAGCACGGTGACGTTGGGCAGCGCCGCGACCCGTGAAAATACATCCCGGCACTCAGCCGACGACCCGTCGTCCACGACAACGATTGGGCGAGGGTCGCGGCTCAAATCCTCGACCAGCTCGACGAGCTTCGCCGTCGGCTGGTAGGCCGGGATGACGATAGCCGCTCGACGTGGGTCGGCGCTGATCACTTCGTGTTCTGCAGCTGTTGGCGCGCGTAAGCGAGATTGTTTCGCGCGATCTGCAGCGACGGGTTGATGCGGAGCGCTGCTTCGCTGGCGGCAATGCCCTGCGGCCACTCACGAAGAGCGTTGTGGGCGGCGCCGATGTTGTTCCATGCCTCGGCGTAGGCCGGCCGGATCTCCAGCGCGCGGCGCGCCCAGGCAATGCACTCGCGATAGCGGCGCATCTGGAATTCAGCGAGCGAGCGGGCGAGATGGTATTCGGGCGTGCCGTCGACGGCCGCGGTCGCCTGCTCGATCGCCACCGGGGCGCGGTCGGCCGGATTGAGCTCGCGCGACAGGCGCGCATGCGCGAGGGCATCGGCGAAGCGGCCGGCGTTCAACAGCCACGCCGCGTAATGGCGGTGCGATCGCCAATCGAGCGGCTCGAGCGAAATCGCGCGCTGGAAATGGCGATCCGCGTCCGCCGGTTGACCGAGCTGGCCGTAGGCAATGCCCATGTTGATGTCGAGCAGATGATAGTTCGGCGTCAGGGGCACGGCGCGCTGATAGGCGGCAAGGGCGCCCTGGTAATCGCCGCGGCTCATCAGCGTCAATCCGTAATTCATCCAGCCGCGCCCGTTGTTCGGGCTCTTCTCGGTCACGTCGCGCCACAGTGATTCTTCGGTCTTCCACACCGCGTTGCGCGCGTAAACGCCGGCCGACTCAGCGACGAGCACCATCGCCACCACCGCGGCCCCGATCGCAAAT
>DASUSZ010000258.1:0-4033 GCA_036374815.1 Vicinamibacterales bacterium
AGCATGCGATCGCGAACCTCCTTTGATTGCTCGCCGCTCAAACGCGCCGTTAACACCTGGCCTTTCGGCAGCGCGGGAATGTCGTCGAGGTACGCCGAATACGCGCGCGCAGTCACGAGTGCGCAGTTCAACAGCACCACCGCCAGCGCCACTTCAATCACGAGCACGCGGCCAACGCTGCCGAAACCGGTCGGCGTGAGGCCGCGCCCCTGCGCGTGCAGCGCGCCGATCAGGTTCGCGCGGGTCACCTGGAGCGCGGGCATCAGCCCGCTGACCACGCTGATCGCAAATGACACGACCACGACGAATGCCATTGTCTTGGCCGTTGGTTCGAACGACATCCAGAACGGGATGTCCATCATGCCGGCAAGGAATCGCAGAGCCGTTTGCGCGAGCGCCAGTCCGATCGCTGACGCGATCGCGCACAGAATCGCGACCTCGGCAAACAGCTGCCCGACCAGGCGCGCGCGGCCGGCGCCAATTGCAGTGCGCACCGCGAGCTCGGACGATCGCGACCACGTGCGCGCGAACACCAGCGATGCGATGTTCGACGCCACGACCAGCAGCGCCAGCACGAGGAGCGCAACCAGGGCCGACATCACCATGGTGGTGCCCTCGTCGTCTCCAGTAAACGGAAGGGCGCGGAACGATATCGCCGTGCCTGGCTGGCGTGGCCGGTCGCCGCGCGAGTACGCGCTCAGCTCGGCGGTCGCTCCCGCGATGGTCAGGCCCTCGCGAAGGATGCCGAACACGGTGAGTGAGCTCGCGCGTCCGGCGAGGGTCGCCTCGTCGAGCGGCAGCCATAGTTCGCCGCCTGCGGGAAACTTGAACGTATCGGGTAGAACGCCGACAACGACAGGCCGGCGATCGGAAAGTTGAATCGGCTCGCCGATGATTTCAGCGCTCGCACCGAATCGCCGCCGCCACAGGCTTTCGCGCAGAACGACGACCGGCTCGGCGCCGGACGCGCCGTCGGTCGCGTTGAGGACGCGCCCAATCATCGGGACAGCCGGAAGGAACTGGAACGAGCGCGGCGTGATCAGGTTGACCTTGATCGCCTCGACAGTGCCGTCCGCATTCTCGAGCGCGAACTCGAGTCCGCCATGGGCGCCGAGATGCGCGAAGGCTTTCGACGTGTCGCGAATCGCGTGATAGCCATCGAGATCGACTTCGACGTTGTCTTCGGCTTCTGAATGCATCACCAGCCGGACGAAGCGATCGCCGTTGGCAAACGGCAGCGGGCTGAAGAGCACGGCCTCGCGAAGAGTGAAGCCAGTCACGGCCAGGCCCACGCCCGTCGCGAGCGCTAGAACGATCGTCAATGAGAGGACAGGCTGCCTGGCGATCAGCCGTAACGCGAGCCGAATTTCAGACGCCGTAATCCAGCGCTGCATCGCGTCATTAGACGCGATTACACCGATCGTTGTTGCGCAATCATTTGGGGTCCGCGCCCATGCTTGCCGGGAAGCGCTGTTTCTGGCTACAATCTGAGATTCCGGGTGTCGGGCCGGTTCCGACGTAGCTCGGTAGAACGCGGCGAGCGAAGTCGGGCGGTTAGCTCAGTTGGTAGAGCACCGGCTTTACACGCCGGCTGTCAGGGGTTCGAGTCCCTTACCGCCCACCAGCGTTACGGTGGAGATTGTCGATTTCGCGGGCGCGTGGTGACAACGCTCTCACAAATCCGAAATCCGCAATCTGAGATCTGAAATCCCCTTGGGGGGTGGTAGTTCAGTTGGTTAGAACGCTGCCCTGTCACGGCAGAGGCCGCGGGTTCGAGTCCCGTCCACCCCGCCACTCATTCGGTTTTCAACCTCAGTCGTGCCGGGGTGTCCGGTCTCGGGCTCAATCAGCGCAGCGCTGCGCGCTGCGTCAGACAGTGCGAGTCCCATCCACCCCGCCACTCTCTCGTCACTGTTTCACGACGCACGCATTCGTACGTTCGCGGCACTGCTGGAAGAACGCGTGCGTCAGGCGCACCAGCGCGATGCCTTCCTCGCGCGTCCCCCATCCCGGCACGCTGGTGCTCGCGCCGGGGATGTGCTGCTTGTAGCGATTGAAGAAGTCCGCGAGCTGCTGCTTGATCGGTTCCGTCAGCTGATACAACGGTCGCCCTTGCCCATCGACGGGGCTGACGATCACCTTCGAATCGAGGATGCGATCGTCCTCCATCACCATCACGCCGACCGGCAGCCCCCGGACCGTCGTGCCGCCTTCGATCGGCGGACCGAGCACGAGGATGTCGAACGGATCGCCGTCGTACGAAACCGTCTGCGGCACGATGCCGTAGTTGATCGGATATCCGCCGAGCGATTCGGGGATCATGCGATCGATGGCGCGTTCGTTCTTCGAGATATCGAGCTCCCACTTGCGCCGGTCGCCCCGAGCAATCTCGATATAACCGTTGATCGTCCCGTCCTCGTTCCACGGGCGCGCATCACGCCAGACGTGCGCCTTGTGAGTCCTGGCCGAGGCCAGGCTCGCGTTCAACTTCGTCGCGGCCGCCGCCGGCAACTCCTCGGGTATCCGTTGCGCGGTCTGGGCGGCCGCCAGGCCCACCACGACGATCATCAACCACGACAGCAGCATCATGTCCTCATCCGATCCATAGCAACACCGGGGCCAACGCGTCGGGATATCATCATCTGGCACGGACATGACGCTGCGCGACATCATCGGCCATCGCCGCCTGACGACCCTGATCGCGCGCGCCATCGAACGCGATTCGCTGCCGCCGACGCTGCTGTTCGCCGGGCCCTCCGGCGTCGGCAAGTGGGCCGTTGCCCGGGCTGCGGCGCAGGCGGTCAACTGCCTCGACCCTTCGACTCAGTTTTCTCCTGCTGCGCAGGACCAGACTTCGCTCAGTGCAGGACGCGACGCGTGCGGCAAGTGCCGCTCGTGCGATCGCATCGCGCGCGGCGTGCACGTCGACGTGATCGCGGTGGAACCCGACGAGAAAGTGTCGATCAAGATCGACGTGATCCGCGACGTCCTGAGCCGCACCTCGTTCCGTCCCTTCGAAGGCCGCAAGCGCGTGGTGTTGATCCGCGAAGCCGACACGCTCGAAACCGCGTCGCAGAACTCGCTGCTCAAATCGCTCGAGGAGCCGCCGCCGGGGACGATGTTCATCCTGACGTCGGCGGTGCCGGGCGCGTTGCTGCCGACGGTGCGATCGCGATGCATGCGGCTGCGATTCGGACGTTTGACGACGGCGGAGATCGCCGCGGCGCTGATCCGCGATCACGATTACGAAGACGCCGAGGCGCGGCAGACGGCGCCGATCGCCGATGGCAGCATCGGCCAGGCGTTGGCGCTCGTCGACAACGATCTGTCGCTGTTCCGCGAGCTGGCGATGGGCTTGCTGCGCCAGACGGCAGGGCGCGCCGATGCGCAGTCGCGCGTGCAGGCGGCCAGCGCGCTGCACACCGGCGGCTCGAAGAAGGAACGCACGCGCGAGGACGTCGCCATCGTGCTGCGGCTGATGGCGTCGATGCTTCGCGACGTCGAAGCGATCAACGCCGGCGCCGATCGCGCGGTGCTCGCCAATCCGCTGCTGACGAGCGATCTCGAAGCGCTGGCGCGCGCCTACGCCGGCGATCGCGCGCGCGCTGCCTTCGGCGCCGTCGACCGCGCGCTGACCGCGCTCGAGCGCAACGCCGGCACCAAGGTCGTCGCCGAGTGGCTCGCGGTGCAGATGTAGATGGCCTTCCCCAGGATTGCGCTGACCGTCGGCGATCCCGCCGGCATCGGGCCCGAGATCGTGATGAAGGCCGCGGCCGATCCATCGGTGCGCGCGGTGTGCCAGCCGATGATCTTCGCGCCGCCGCCGAATCCGATGGTCCGTCCCGGCGAGGTGTCGGCCGAGGCCGGCCGCGCCGCCTACGACACGATCGTCCGCGCCGTCGCCGCCGCCAAACGCGGCGAAGTCGACGCCATCGCCACCGCGCCGGTGAACAAGCTCGCCTTCGCCAAAGCCGGGTTGAGTTGGAAAGGCCATACCGATCTGCTCGCGCACCTGTGCGACACCTCGCGGGTC
>DASUSZ010000259.1:0-5579 GCA_036374815.1 Vicinamibacterales bacterium
GACGGCAACGTTGAACGCGCATATACTGCGCGGATGAAGCAGAAACTGCTACTTGCCCTCGCGATAGCGCTGGCCGCTAGCGGCGCTGATTGGGGTTTTTCGGCGCTTTCAGCTCAGGCGATCGGCGGGCCGGAGAAAGGCAGGCCGGTGACGGGTGACCCCGGCATTTCGTCGATGGTGGTGATGGATCGTCCGGACTTCCGCGTGTTACGCGACTGGGCCGAGCCGGGCGCGGTGCGGCGGATGCATAACCACGCTGACGCGACCTATCACGTCTTCACGCTGCTGACCGGCCAGCTGACGCTGACGATCGAGGGTGAGCAGCCTGTCGAGGTGAAAGCCGGCGACGTTGTCGAGTTGAAGGGTGGCGCAATGCACACCTTCAAGAACACCGGCAACGTGACCGCGACGATCGTCGAAGTGTTTGGAAAAGCCCGCAAGCCGTAGCGGCTGTTACTGCTGCGCGGGCGGACCGAGGAATTCGATCAGGTTGCCGCGAATGCCGGTGCGCGACCAGACCTTCTCGTAGACCGGCTCGAACACCGAGCGATTGACGACGCGCATCGCGATCTCGTTGGCGAGGCGCTCAGTCTGCAGATAGGGATGATGCGTGTAGATCCACACGTGCCCCAGCTCGTGCGCGATGGCGGCCTCGATCTCCGCCGGGCTGAGCTCCTGGATGAACGCGCGATCGACCGAAATTACGAACGGGCCACCGCGTCCATTCAGCGTTTCCACCGACATCACCAGCGGGTTGTGATCGACGAGCGTGACGTGCACGCGCTCCTTGATTTCGAGCCGCGCGCGAAGGTCGTCCGTGAGGTCCTGCAACGACACAATGCCCGTCTTCACGCCGGCGCCGTCAATAACAGACGGCACTGCGTCGGCACGCAGAGGTAACAGCCACAGAAGCAGTACGACCCCTATGTTCATAGGCGACTCGGACTCGTTTCGTTGAGAGGAGTCAGCAGTGTAACAAACAATTCTCCTTCCGGAGTGACTTCTTCGGGGAGCGTGAATCGTTTTTTGCAACTTGCTGACGCTGGAGGATTTACATGATCGTACGTCGCGCATTCACGGTCGCCGTCGCTGCATTCTTTCTGTTCACGGGATCCGCTTCAGCTCTGCCATTTTCGCAGGCGCCGCGACAGCAAGCGCGCGAAAAGACGCCCGAGCCCGTGACCGGAGACTTGGTGTCGCTGAACACCGATACCAAGTCGTTGGTGGTCAAGGCCGGGGACACCGAGATGAAATTCTCGTTTTCCGAGGAGACGGAGATCGTTGGCGCCGAGAAAGGCGCTCAGGGTCTGGCCACGGTTTCCGGAGCGACCGTGACCGTCACCTACCAGATTCACGGCACCGCGAACGTCGCGACACGAATCGAAGTGAAGCAGAAGAAGTAATCGCTATTTGCGAACGCGGAAGCCGCGGGGCGTCACCCCGGCTTCGCGTTTGAAGAACCGCCCGAAGTAGGCGGGATCGGCGAAACCCAGTTCCTGCGCGATCGCAAACGCGGGCTTGTCGGTGTAGCGCAACAGGCGCCTCGCCTCGAGCAGCAGCCGTTGATGAATCTCGGCGCTTGCCGGTCGTGCAAGATGCGCGTGACAGAGCACGTTCAGATGCCCCGGCGACACGCCCAGCCGCTCCGCGTAATCCTGCACGCGATGCAGGCGGCGGAACTCCCGCTCGACCAGCGAGCGGAATCGATCGACGACGCTGTTGCGGCCGGGCGGCGTGGCTTTCGGATGCCGCGCCAGGTACCAGCGATTCATCAGCACCAGCAGCTCGTAAAGTCGCGCGCGCAGTAGCTCCGTCGCGTCGGACCGTAACGCGCGCAACTCTTCGCTCATCCGGCGGAACCGGCGCAGGAACTGCGTGCGCTCCGACGCGCTCAGCGTGATCGCTCCGGATCGGCGCGCCGGATCGAAGATCGCGAACTGATCGAGGAAGCGCGCGTCCGCGAATGCATCGCGGATGAACTCGCTTGCGAAAAAGACGCAGGCGCCATCAACCGCCGCCACGTCCCATCGCCGCACCTGGCCCGGCCGCGTGACGAACAACTCACCCGGCGCCACGCGATATCGCTCGTCGTCGAGATCAAACCAGCCCTGACCCCTGGTGATCAGCAGGATGTCGTAGAACTCGAGCCGATGCGGCTCCCGAATGGCGTTGAACGCGGGAAGCGCCGACAGCATCGCGGCGTCGATCAGCAGCTCGGGACCGTACTTCCGCCGCGAGAACGTCACCCTGCCGGCGCCGCGACCGGTCCTCATCATCGAAAAATACCAGAATGCCTTTCATCATTACGATTTGCCGGAGCGGGCGCCTTCGTATCGTCTGGATATGAAGACCCTGATTTCTGCCATCCTCGGCCTGGTCCTGCTCGCCACGCAGCTGGCTGCCCGTCAGGCGGGTCGGACGCCGGTCGGGCCGCCGGCGCTCGGCTGGGCAGTCGATCGCGCCGACCTGGCCGCCAACGTGAAGTTCGAGCCCGCATTCGGCCGGGAAGACGCGATGCTGCTCCGGGCGAACACCCACGTCGTCAAAACGGGCCTCGACCTCGGGGACGGCACCATCGAGTTCGATCTCGCGCCCACGGCGGAAGGTCATTTCACCGGCATCACCTTCCGCAGACAATCGTTCACGAACCACGAAAACGTCTATCTGCGCTTTCATCGCTCCGGCGATTTCATGGCGATGCAGTACGCGCCGCGGGTCAACGGCAGCTCCACGTGGCAGCTGTATCCGGAGTTTGCGACGACCGTCGAGTGGCCGCGCGAGCGCTGGACGCGTGTCCGCATCGAGCTCAAAGGATCGCGCATGGATGTGTTTACCGGCGATGCCAACAAGGCGGCGCTCTCGGTGCCCCGACTCAGGAACGCGACGACCGGCGGCGAATTCGCGCTCTGGGCCCGGGTCAACGACAAGCCTGCCGAATGGGCGGTGGCGATCTCGAATCTGCGGATCACCAAGGCAGCCTCGAACGCCGCGCTCACACCTGCGCCGAATGCGCCGCCGCAATTCGTGTGGAACTGGCAGGTCTCCGATCCGGTCAGCGCCGCCGGCCGCATCGATACGTTGCCGGCAAGCCTTGCCGCATCGCGTGAGGTGAAGAGCGAGGAATCTGGCCTCGTCAACATCAACCGGCTCTTCCCCGTCCAGAAGGGACGCTCCGTTATCTTTGCCAAGCACACATTCACCGCGGATGCTGCACGCCGGGTGATCGCCGGAATCGGTTACAGCGACGATGTGTCGGTGTTCGTGAATGGTGAGCTGGTGTATGCGGGCATCAACGCGTGGGACTCTCGCACGCCGGCGCTCAACAGCTTCGTCGATGCGCGATGGGAGTCGGTGGTGCTGCCCTTCAAAGCGGGCGCCAACGAGGTCGTGCTGGCCGTCGCCGACGATCAGCGCTTCGGCTGGGGCTTCGCGATGAAGATCGAAGACGCGGCCGGATTGAAGTTTTAGGCGGCCGGCAGCCGCAGACGGGCGCGCAGGCCGCCGAGCGGCGATGACTGCAGTTCGATCGATCCGCCGTAGACCTCCACGAGATCGGCGACGATCGCCAGACCCAGCCCAGATCCGGGCGCCGCTTCATCCGCCCGCACGCCGCGCTGTAACACTGATTCCCTCAATGACGGATCGAGACCAGGCCCATCGTCATCGACGGTCGTCACGATGTAACCGTCCTCCAGAACCGATCGAATCTCGACGCGCGTCTTCGCCCACTTGCAGGCGTTGTCGACGAGATTTCCAAGCATCTCCTCGAAGTCCTCGCGCTGGCTGCGGACGACATGTTCATGCGATGCGTGAACGTCGATGGCGAGACGGCGGTCCGCGTGCAGCGTCTGCATTGTCCGAGCGAGCGCATCGGCGGAGGTCAGCACGTGGCACCGTGCGCCGGGATTACCGCCTGATGCCGAGGCTCGCGCATGCGCAAGGTGATAGTCGATTTGCCGACGCATGCGCTCGACCTGTTGCATGATCGCTGCGGCAAGTTCAAGCTGCCCTGCTGCTCGCGCGTGCTCCGCCTGTTGATTCAACAACGTGAGCGGCGTTTTCAACCCGTGCGCGAGATCGCCGGCCTTGCGATGTGCTTTGGCCACGCGCTGCTCGCGATCGCTCAACAGCGCATTCAGCTCGGTGACGACCGGCTGCACCTCCGACGGGTACTCGCCACCCAGCCGCGAATCGCGGCCGGCGCGCACGGCGGCGAGATTGGTGCGCAGGTCGTGAAACGACGCGAAGCCTCTCCGCACTTGCCGTAGGCCGAAGACCATTGCCGCGATCGTGCCAAACGCCATTTCCCACATGTGCCGGAAGAAAAGGCGGTGAAAGAAAGCCGGCGCCTGCGGCTCGATCAGCATGTAGTGGGTCAACACCAGCCCGCTGAGAAGAAACAGCCCAATGCTCCACAGCATGGCGCCGAGAAACACACGGGCGCGAAGCGACAACGATTTCACTTCACGTCCTCGATTCGGTAACCCATGCCGCGCACCGTTTCGATGAACGATCCGCCAAGCTTGCGCCGCAGCCGGGCGACGAACACTTCGACGGTGTTCGAATCGCGATCGAACCCCTGCGAGTAGATATGTTCGGTCAACTCCGACTGCGAGACGATGCGCCCGCGGTGGTGCATCAGGTACGACAGCACGCGGAACTCGTGGCTGGTGAGCTTCACGGGGACGCCGTCAGCGCTTACGCGAGCACCGCGCGGATCGAGGGTGACGTTGCCGACACGCAGCTCCGGCGTCACCTGTCCCGAGGATCGGCGAATCAACGCGCGCAGCCGCGCGAGCACTTCTTCGATCTGAAACGGCTTGGCGACGTAATCGTCGGCGCCGCCGTCGATGCCCTGCACCTTCTCGTGCCAGCTGCCGCGCGCGGTCAACACGAGAACCGGCGTCGCAACACCGGCGTCACGCCACTGCCGCAACACGGTCAGGCCGTCGATCTTTGGAAGACCGAGATCGAGAATGACGGCGTCGTAGCCTTCGGTGCGGCCGAGGAACTCCCCGCGCTCGCCGTCCGCGGCGTGATCGACGGCATAGCCCGCCTCGCCCAGCGCGCGGCTAAGCTGCTCAGCCAATTGGACTTCGTCCTCGACGACCAGCACTTTCACAGCCTCTGATTCTCTCTCCTTGCACTTAACAGTAGCTGAACGGGCGCTTCATGATTCGTTCAGGTGCCGTCCGTTACGCTGCACCTGCTATGACTCTCAAAGCCCTGTTCCTCGCGGCCCTCGCGCTCATCGGCGGCGGCGCCGTCGCCCTTCACTTTCTCGCTCCTGACCTGGTGCGTCACCTCGGCCAGGCGCTTCACGGACGGTAGCCATGTTGAAAGCATTCACGCTCGCCATCGCGCTCGGCGCATCGCTCGCCGCGCAGCAGGATCCGAAGCTCAATGACATCACCGGCACCTGGGTGATCGAGATCGAGAGCCACCAGCTGGGGCTCGAGGTCGAACAGAAGGACACCACCGTCGAAGGCACGCTCTACGCGATGGGCGATCGCATTCCGCTGACCGGCACCTACATCGATCGCAACCTCGTGCTGAAAGGCGTGCCGATGGATCCGTCG
>DASUSZ010000260.1:0-4884 GCA_036374815.1 Vicinamibacterales bacterium
GTCGCTGCTGCTCGGCTACCCGACCGGTGATCCCGGCAACTTGAGCCGCATCCTGGTATCCGAGCCCGCGAACTACTTCGTCAATTACTTCGGCGGCTACATCCAGGACGACTTCCGCATCAGCTCGAAGTTCACGCTGAACTACGGCGTGCGCGTCGAGCACGAGACGGGACTGCGTGAAGAAGAAGACCGCTTCACCGTCGGCTTCGATCGCACCGTCAATCCCGGCGGCGCGCTCGGCGCGGCGGGCGCACGCGGCGGCCTGATGTATGCCGGCGTCAACGGCAACCCGACCGAGCAGGGCGATCAGCCGGCGGCGAAATTCTCGCCGCGCGTCGGTTTCGTCTACTCGATGAATCCCAAGACCGTGGTGCGCGGCGGCTATGGCATCTACCAGGCACCGTGGAATTACCAGGCGGTCGGCTCGGCGAATTACGGCCAGGTCGGCTACAGCCAGAACACGTTCATGGTGCAGGGACAGTTCGTGCCGACCACCACGCTGACCAACCCGTTCCCGTCGGGCGTCAACCAGCCGCGCGGCAACTCGCTCGGCGTGCTCGAAGGCTACGGCAGCAACATCGAGTTCATCGATCAGGACAAGAAGGCGCCGTACGTGCAGCAGTACTCGCTCGATGTCGTGCGCGAAATGCCCGGCAACATTGCACTGGGCTTCGAGTACAACGGCGCGACCGGACGTAACCTCGGTCTCGGCGGATCGAACGACGGCACCATCAACATCAACCAGCTCGATCCGGTTCACCTGGCGCTCGGCTCCGCGGCGTTGAACGCTCAGGTGCCGAACCCGTTCGCAGGCTTGTTGCCCGGCACCAACCTGAACGGCGCGACCATCAGCCGCGCCCAATCGCTGCGTCCCTTCCCGCAGTTCGGCAACATCCTGATGCGCCAGAACACCGGCGGCAAGAACCAGTACCACGCTGCCATCCTGAAGCTCGAGAAGCGCATGAGCAACGGCTGGGGCGGGCGCATCAACTACACCTACAGCACGCTGAAGGACAACCAGTTCGGCGAAACCAATTCGTACCAGAGCACCAACGGCAACATGCAGAACGCCTACGACCTGGCCGCCGAGTACACCACCAGCCTGCTCGACGTTCCGCACAAGATCGTCATCTCGCCGATCATCGAGCTGCCGTTCGGTGAGGGCAAGCGATGGGCGCAGGGCGGCATCGGCGCGGCGATTCTCGGCGACTGGACGATCTCGTCGATCATCGCCTTCGAGAGCGGCTTCCCGTTCTCGGTGCAGAACAACGACAACCAGCTGTCGGCCTACGGCTTCCTGGTGCAGCGTCCGAACCTGACTGGCGCGGAGCTCGAAACCAGCGGCAGCCGCGAAGAGCGGCTGTATGCGCCGCCGGTGAGCACGAACACGTGGATTAACCCCGCGGCCTTCGTGCATCCGGGCCTCGCGCTTGGCCAGCAGACGCGAACGCTGCCGGACGCCCGGACGCCGCACCGCAACAACTGGGACTTCGTCGCGAGCAAGGACATCCGCATGGGCGGCAACCGCCGCGCGCAGGTCCGCCTCGAGGTGCTCAACATCACCAACACCGTGAAGGCGGCGGCCACCGGCACCGGCAACCGCAGCTTCGGCAACGCCGCCTTCGGCCGCGTCGACACCCAGCGCGGATTCATGCGCCTGACGCAGCTGATGTTCCGGTATTCCTTCTAACGCAGAGGGCTTAGGGTCCTAGGGTCCTAGGGTCCTAGGGTCCTAGGGTCCTAAGGTCCTAGTCCTCAATACTTCCAGGGGCGGCCCGCACGGGCCGCCCTTGTGTTGTACTGGTATCACTTTGCTGCGCGTAGCCCTCGGGAGCATCTGCGTCTTTCTGGCTTTCGCCTTTGCAAGCCCCAAGGCCCAAGCCCCAAGCCCGCTCCGGCAAGCCCCAAGCCCCCCTGCGGCCGTGTCTGAATACGAGCGCGGCCTCGCGTGGCTCCACAGCTTCATGTACGAAGACGCGATCGATGCGTTTCGATCGGCGCAGAAGATCGATCCGAACTTCGTGATGGCGTACTGGGGCGAGGCGATGAGCTTCAGCCAGCCGTTGTGGTTCTTCGAAGAGCCCGATAAGGGCCGCGCGGCGCTTGCGAAACTGGGACCCACCCCGGCGGCCCGGCTCGCGAAAGCCAAGACGCCTCGGGAGCAGGGATTCATGCGCGCGGTCGAGGCGTTGTTCGGCCAGGGAACTACAGCAGCGCGAGCCGCGGCGCACGCCAGAGAGATGGCCCGCGTCGCTGCGGACCATCCGGCTGATGACGACGCGCAGGCGTTTTACGCGCTCGCCTTGCTCGCCACATTACCCAGGGGCGATGCCGCGCTGCCGTTGCGGCGGCAGGCGGGCGCGATCGCCGAGAAAGTGTTCGCGCGAAATCCGAAGCACCCGGGCGCGGCGCATTACATCCTGCATGCCTACGATCACGGCACGCTGGCCACGAAGGCGCTGCCCGCGGCACGCGCCTACGCGAAGATCGCGCCGCAGGCCAGCCACGCGCTGCACATGCCGGCGCACACGTTTCTGCAACTCGGCATGTGGGACGAGGCCGCGGTGAGCGATGAAGCGTCATGGAACGCTTCGATCGCGTGGGCGAAGCGTCGTGGGTTCTCTGTGGCGCAGCGTGACTACCATAGCCTCACCTGGCTGCAATACGAATGGACGCAACAGGGCCGATTCTCAAAGACGAAAGAGGCGATCGCGTTGGTGGAGTCCGCCTTCGCGGCCGCGAAAG
The DNA here is from genome assembly GCA_036374815.1 of Vicinamibacterales bacterium. Taxonomy (GTDB): domain Bacteria; phylum Acidobacteriota; class Vicinamibacteria; order Vicinamibacterales; family UBA2999; genus 12-FULL-67-14b. Next base: position 2,746 of record DASUSZ010000260.1, read on the forward strand.
CGCAGGCCGCTTCGGCGGGACAGCATGCCCCCCTTTCGCCGCAGCATGCTGGCGGCCACGGCTACGGCGAGCAGAGTGAAATCGGCCGGGGCACGAATGAGGCCGCCCTCCGCAACGATCGCGGCTCGATGCGCGCGCGCTACATCATCGAAAGCGAGCGCTGGCAGGAGATGAAAGGGCAGTCGACATTCGACAACATCGAGGAGCTGTTCGCGCTTGGTTTGAGCGCCGTGAACCTCGGCGACGCGGCGAGAGTTGCGACTGTCATCGCGGAATTCAAGAAGGCTTCCGCGCCGAACCAGCCGCCGGAGCTGCGTGAACAGGCCGAAGTGATGCTGCGCGAGATGGAAGCGCTCGATCTGTTCGCGCGGGGGCAGCAGGCGCAGGCTTTCGCGACGCTCGACCGCGCCGCCGCGCTGCAGGCGCGGATGCCGAGACCGATCGGACGGCCGTTCCCGGTCAAGGACGTCAACGAGTTGTACGGGGAGTTGTTGCTGCAGGCGAATCGGCCCAGGGAAGCCATCACCTGGTTCGATCGATCGCTGGCGCGGACGCCGAACCGCAGCCGCGCGCTATTCGGCCTCGCGCGCGCCTATCGCAACGCCGGCGACGTGTCGAATGCGCGGGCAGCGTATAAACGTGTTCTCGCGAATTACCGGTTGGCCGATCCGGGGTTGCCGGAAGTCGCCGAAGCTCGGGAAGCGGTCCGCTAGATATCCTCGATCCGTACCTGGCGCATGTAGTAGCCAGACTTCAGACGGCGCTGCGGCACGGATTGATCGGCGACCTCGAGCGCGATGTCGTAGACGCCCGGTTTCTCCGGCTTCCACCGGTACTCCCACATCTGCCACATCGTGTGCGTCTTCGGCGTCGGGCAGACCGCAAACGGCGTGAACGGCTGGTCCGCGCCGCCGAAACGAATCTGCAGCCGGTCGACCACCTTCTTGCCGCCCCACACGATGCCGACGATGCGGTATTCGAGGCCCTGCGGTCCCTTGCGTTTCTCGACGCGCACCGGAGTGGCGGCGGTCTGAATGTCCGCCGGCGCGTAGTCGCGCGCGTACTTGTGCGGCTCGCTCTGGTGCGTCCGCGCGGCGAACTCGACCATCTGCGAAGTCGCCGGCTCGTCGGGGCCGACGAGGCGAATCTCGTTGACCCACTTGATCCACGAGCAGCCGTACCAGCCGGGAACGGCCAGGCGCACCGGCTTGCCGTGATCGTCCGGCACCGGCTCGCCATTCATGCGGATGGCCAGGAAGGCACCGAGCGAATCGAGATCGCGCAGCGGAAACACCCAGCTTGCGCCGACGATCGATCGCGGTGAGTTTTGTCCGATGTGATCGTAGCCGCTGACCAGCACGGCGGTCGCTTCCTTCGCCGGCTTGAGGCGCGCGACGACCTCGGTGAGCGGGATGCCATCCCATTCCGCAACGCTCATCAAGCCGAAGTGACGGTTGCTGCCGTTGCCCGAGCACTCGAACAGGTGCGGGCCCATCTTCTTCGACAGCCCCGTCAGATCGTCGAGCTTGAGCATCTGCGGCGCCGCCAGCAGGCCGCTCGCTTCGAGCGTCCACGGGCCCTGGTGATTCTTGGCGGCCGCGGGAATTTCGGTGCGGATGTACGCCAGGTGGTTCGGCGTGATCAGGTTGTCCGGCGTGAGCAGGGACAGATCCGTGTCGAGCCGCGCATCGAGGCCGACGCCGTCGTACTTGACGCCGAACTGTCCGGGCACGACGCGGTTGCGAAACAACGGCAGCGTGCCGAGCAGTTCGCCCGCTTGACCTCCGGCGACGCACGGCACATCGGCGGCAAGCCTGGCGAGCACTTCGCCCGGGTCAACCAGCGTGGCGGCGCCGGCGGCAGCAAAAGTGCCCAGAATCTCGCGGCGTGAAGGTTTCATCGGTCACATTATACTGGGGCCAATCATGAAATCCGTGAAGTGGGCCGTTACTTCTGCCTTCTGCCTTTTGCCTTTTGCCTTCCTCATTGCGCAGCAACCCACCTTCCGCTCAGGCGTGACGCTGGTCACGACCGATGTCATCGCGCGCGGCGAGCGCGGGCAGTTCATCTCGGACCTGACGCGCGAGAACTTCACCGTTCTCGAGGACGGCCAGCCGCAGCGCATCGAGTCGTTCGTGA
>DASUSZ010000261.1:0-6834 GCA_036374815.1 Vicinamibacterales bacterium
GACGGCGGTTCCCGCACGCGACGGTCTCGAAGCGCTCGATGTCATGCAGCGCGCGACGCGTCCGCCGGACCTGGTGCTGCTCGACATCGAGATGCCGCGGATGGACGGCTTTGAATTCCTCTCGACGATCCGATCGCAGAAGGCATTTGCCGGCCTGCCGATCGTGATGCTGACCTCGCGCAGCGGCGACAAGCATCGCGGCAAGGCCGCGGCGCTCGGCGCGACCGATTACATGGTGAAGCCGTTCCAGGAAGACGCGCTCGTCCGCAATATCGATCGGCTGATCCAGGCATCACGGCTGAGCGAGAGGCGGGCATCGTGATCCGAGTGGCGATCGCCGACGATTCGCCCTTTACCTGCAACCTGCTGGCGTCGTATCTCGAGGCCGGCGGCGAATGCAAGGTCGTCGGCGTTGCGCACGATGCGCCGGCCACCCTCAATCTGATTCGGGATGCCTCGCCGGACGTGTTGACGCTCGATCTGCAAATGCCCGGCACTGACGGCCTCGAGCTGCTCCGCCAGCTCGGCGAGCAACGCGCGGTATCGGTCGTCGTGATCAGCGGCGTCACGCGCCTGGCCGCCGCGACCACGCTCCGCGCGCTGGAGCTCGGCGCCGTCGACTTCATCCTGAAATACACGCCGGGCGCGCCGGTCAGCCGCGCGTCGTTGCGGCGCGAGATCGTCAGCAAGGTCAAAATTGCCGCAACCGCGAAGCCACGCGTCCGAGAACAGAAGACCACGCCAACGCCTGTGCCGGTGACGGCACCAGTCGCTCGCGCGGCCGCGAGACCCGGGGCGCGAGCAGCTGTCGGCGAGCTGGTGATCATCGGCGCATCGACTGGTGGACCGCGCGCGATCACCGACGTGCTGAGTCAATTGCCTCAAGACTTTCCGCTGCCATGCGTGGTGGTCCAGCATCTGCCCGCGGATTTCACGGACGCCTTTGCGACGCAGGTCATGCGGCACACGAAGATCGCGGTCAGGGTGGCGGAGGACGGCGATCGACCCGCCGCCGGATTGATTCTGGTCGCGCCCGGCTCGATGCATCTCACCTTCACGATCGACGGACGCATTCAGCTGCACAAGCCCGCCGCGAACGACATCTATCGCCCCTCGATCACCGGGGCGATGCGCTCGGCGGCGGAGTGTTACGGCGCCGGCGCGATCGGCGTGCTGCTCACCGGCGCCGGCGACGACGGCGCGGAGGGATTGCGCGCGATCGGCGAGGCCGGCGGCGAGCTGTACGTGCAGGAGCCGCAAAGCTGCATCGTCGCCAGCATGCCGGAGCGCGCCATCGAACGGGCGCGCGTCGATCACGTCGCGGTGCCGGACCGCATCGGACAGTTCCTGGCCGTCCGCAAGAAATCATGACCGCGCAGGGACTGTTGCGATGCACGGCGGGTGCGGATCACTTTGCGCTTCGCGCCGATGACGTCCGTCACGTCGCACGCGCCGACCAGGTGCGGCCCGACGACACGCCCGATGGGCGGTGCGGCTTCGTAAAACTCGGCAGCCAGCACGTCCCGGTCTTTTGCCTGCGCCAGGCGCTGGGCCTGGCGCCGCTCGCGGTTTCGGCCGGCGGCGATCGTCATGTTGCCGTCACCGGCGAGCAACACGATCGCGTCGGCTGGATCGTCGATCGCGTCACGCGCGAGCCTCGCGCCGGCATCGCGACGCTTGCGCCGCTACCTCCGTCCATCGGCGGCCAGGCGCGCCGCTGGTTCGACGGCGTGGCCATCGGCAACGACGGGCCGATGCTGCTCATCAATCCCGTTCGGCTCAATCCGTTGGGCCGCGCGCGCCAAGAGTGCGAGGACCTCACGCCTGCGCTGGCCCCGCCGCCGCTCGCCGATCATCACGCCGCCGAGCCCGTCGCGCTCGTATTTTCGACCGCGGCGTTGCCGTCCGCGGACGTCGACAAGTTCGCTTTGAGCGGGCGCCAGGTCGCCGCGATCGTGCCAAGCGACGGCGCGATGCAGGTGCCGGGCTGCGCGGCGCATGTCGCGGGATTGACCGTGTGGCGCGACATCGCCGTGCCAATCGTGGATTTCCGCGATCGATCGTCGACGACCGGGCGCGATGAGCGCCGGCTGATTGCCCGATGCGCCCAGGGCGGCCGTTCGCTGATCGCGATCACGATCGAGGCAGACGTTCGCATGCACCGTCCGGCTGCGGGCGACCGGCTGGTGACGGACGTCGCGTGCCCGCCGTTTGCCAGCGGCGTGTTCGATTTGAACGGCCACCGCGTCGCCTTGCTCGATCTCGACGCAGTGCTGGCGGGAACCGCCTAGGACTTCGGCACGGCAATGCCGTACTTCTTGATCTTCTGATACAGCGAGCTTCGCGGCACGCCGAGCCGCTCGGCGGCGCGCTCGACCCGCCCGCCGGCCTCCTGCAGCGCCCGCGTGATCTCGTGAATCTCCGACGAGCGCAGCGTCTGATCGCTCGACGAAGCAGCCGCGTTGACCGCGCCGGAAGGCCGGCGCGACAACCCGAGCGCGTCGGCGTCGATCGCGGTGCCGTCGGTCAACAGCACCGCGTGCTCCAGCGCATTGCGCAGCTCGCGCACGTTGCCAGGCCAGGAGTGATCCTGCAACGCCTTCATCGCCGCGGGCGTCAGCGTGCGTTTCCCGTACGGCATGTCGCGCGCGAGCGCCTCGAGAATGGCCGCGGCGAGGACGGGGATGTCGCCGGGACGCTCGCGCAGCGACGGCACGTGCAGCGTCACGGTGTTGATGCGGTACAGCAAGTCCTGCCGGAACGATTTTTCTTCGGCGCGCCTGGCGAGATCCTGGTTTGCCGCGGCGAGGAACCGCACGTCGACCGTGCGTTCCCTCACGTCACCGACGCGGCGAAACCGTTTCTCTTCCAGCACCTTCAACAGCTTCGGTTGAACCGCGAGATCGAGATCGCCGATCTCGTCGAGGAACACCGTGCCGCGATGGGCGACTTCGATCAATCCGGCCTTGGCAGTGGTCGCGCCGGTGAACGCGCCTTTTTCGTGGCCGAACAACTCCGATTCCACCAGCTCGCGCGCCAGGCCGGCGCAGTTCAAGTCCACGTAGGGCTCGCGCGCCCGCGGGCCGTTGAAGTGCAGCCACCGCGCCAGCACGCCCTTGCCCGCGCCGGTCTCGCCGAGGATGAGGATCGGCACGTGGCTCTTCACCACCCGCATCGCCTGCGACTCGAGGTCGCGAATGGCGGCGCTCGTGCCGATGAACGGCGCAAACGATTGCCGCGCCTGCCCCACCTGATCGCCGGCAACCTGGCGGCGGTTGCGCCCGTGCTCGAGGCACTTTTCGATCACGGCCGTCAGCGACGCGAGGTCGACCGGTTTGGTCAGGAACTGTTCCGCGCCCGCCTGGATGGTGCGCACCGCCAGCTCGATCGAGCCGTGGCCGGTCAACACCACGATCGGCACGTCGCGATCGAGGCTCTTGAACGTGTTGATGAGTTGAATCGCGTTGCCGTCGGGCAGGTGGTAATCCATCACCACCACGTCGACCCGCGCGGTTTGAAACGACACCTGCGCGGCGGCGCACGAATCCGCTTCGATGACGTCGAAACCGGAAACGGTCAGGTATTCCTTGACGCCGCGGCGGATCGCCGGGTCGTCTTCAACCAGCAGGATGTGGGCGCGCGGGCCCTGCGGGTCGGAGGTCATGACGACCGGTTTATCGGACGATCCGCCCCGCTTATTCAATGATGCGGCGCATCAAATCGGTGATGATTTTCGGATCGCCCTTGCCGCGCGTCTCCTTCATCACCTGGCCGACCAGGAACTGGAACTTGCGATCCTTGCCCTGCTTGATCTCCGCGATGATGTCCGGGTGCGCCGCGATCACCTGCTGCACGATCGGCTCGAGGCTCGACGTATCCGAAATCTGCGCCAGGCCCTCGGCGGCGACGATGTCGGCAGCGGCGCGCCCGGTCTCGTACATCCTGGCAAATACGTCCTTCGCCACGGTGGAGCTGATGGTGCCCTTTTCGAGGATCGCAATCAGCCCGGCGAGCGCCGCCGGGGTCACGGGAATGCCGCTGATATCGATCGCGCGCTCCTTCATGTTGCGCAGCACTTCGCCCATCACCCAGTTGCTGGCCGCCTTCGGATTGCCGCACTGCCGCGCGGTTTCCTCGAAGTAATCGGCCACGCCGCGTGTCTGCGTCAGCAGCGCCGCGTCGTATTCCGGCAGCGCGTACTCGGCAATGAAGCGGCGCCGCCGCGCGTCCGGCAACTCCGGCAATGACTGCTCGATCCGCTTGCGGCGTTCCGTATCGACGACCAGCGCCGGCAGATCCGGATCCGGGAAGTAGCGATAGTCGTGCGCTTCTTCCTTGCTGCGCATCGAGTACGTCTTCCCCTGCGCCGCGTCGAACAGCCGCGTCTCCTGCACGATCGTGCCGCCGTGATCGATCACGTCGATGTGCCGGCCGATCTCGTAGGCGATCGCCTTTTCGAGATACCGGAACGAGTTGACGTTCTTGACCTCCGTCTTGGTGCCAAGTCTGGTATCGCCCCGGCGGCGGATCGAGACGTTGGCGTCGCAACGCAGGCTGCCTTCGTCCATGTTGCCGTCGTTGACGCCGAGCCACACCAGGATCTGCCGCAGCGTCTCGAAGAAGACCGCGGCTTCCTCGGCCGAGCGCATGTCGGGCTCGCTGACGATCTCGATGAGCGGCACGCCGCTGCGGTTGTAATCGAGATACGTCTTGCGATCGGAATCGGCGAAGCCTTCGTGCAGCGACTTGCCGGCATCCTCTTCCATGTGGATGCGCGTCAGCCGCACGAACTTCGAGCCGAGCGACGGCGGCAGCGTGATGCCCCCGCCGAGCGCGAGCGGCTGCTCGTACTGCGAGATCTGGTAGCCCTTCGGCAGGTCCGGATAGAAATAGTTCTTGCGCGCGAAGACCGATCGCTCCTGCACCTCGCAGCCAAGCGCCACGGCAGCGGTCACCGCGAGATCGACGGCCTTGCGGTTGAGCACCGGCAGCGCGCCCGGCAAGCCGACGCACACCGGACAGGCATGCGCGTTGGGCGGCGCCCCGAAGGCAGTCGAACAGCCACAAAAAATCTTCGTGGCTGTCAGCAGTTGCGCGTGGATCTCGAGGCCAATGACGGCCTCGTAGGCTGGGGTCACACCGCCGGGCCGGCTGCCGCGACTTTCGGTTCGGCGTCCGAGAAGTTCATCTTGAAATTCTCGATGAACATCTTTGCCAGCTTCGACGCCTGCGCGTCGTAGGCCGCCTTGTCGGCCCACGTGCCGCGCGGATCGAGCACCGACGAGGGAACGTCCGGCACACTCGTCGGCACGTCGATATTGAAAATCGGGTGCTTGGTGTAGCCGACGTTATCGAGCTGCCCCGACAGCGCGGCGCGAATCATCGCGCGCGTGTAGGCGATCTTCATGCGGCTGCCGACGCCGTGCGGGCCGCCCGTCCAGCCGGTGTTGACCAGCCATACGCGCGAGCCGTACTTCGCGATGCGCTCGCCCAGCTGCTTGGCGTAGACGTTCGGGTTGAGCGGCAGGAACGGGGCGCCGAAGCAGGTGCTGAACGTCGCACTCGGCTCGGTCACGCCCTTCTCGGTGCCGGCGACCTTCGCCGTGTAGCCCGAGAGGTAGTGATACATCGCGCCTTCCGGCGACAGCCGCGCGATCGGCGGCAGCACGCCGTAGGCGTCCGCCGTCAACATGATGATGTTCTTCGGGTGGCCGCCGGTGCCCGACGGCACTGCATTGTCGATGAACTCGATCGGATAGGCCGCGCGCGTGTTCTCCGTCAGCGAACCGTCGTCGAGATTCAGGACGCGCGTCGCCGGATCCATCACCACGTTTTCGAGCACGGTGCCGAACCGCCGCGTCGTCGCGTAGATCTGCGGCTCCGCCTCGGGCGAGAGGCGGATCGTCTTCGCGTAGCAGCCGCCCTCGAAGTTGAAGACGCCGCGATCGCTCCAGCCATGCTCGTCGTCGCCGATCAACTGGCGGTGCGGATCGCTCGACAACGTGGTCTTGCCCGTCCCGGACAGGCCGAAGAACAGCGCCGTGTCGCCGCCCTCGCCGATGTTCGCCGAGCAGTGCATCGACAGCACGTTCTTCAGCGGCAGCAGGTAATTCAGCACCGTGAAGATCGACTTCTTGTTCTCGCCGGCGTAGCTGGTGCCGCAGATCAGGATTTCGCGCGACGCGAGGTTCAACGCGATCGTCACGTCCGACCGCGTACCGTGACGCGCTGGATCGGCCTTGAACGACGGGGCGGTCATCACGGTGAACTGGGGCTGGAAGCCGGCCAGATCCGCGGTGGGCGGAACGATGAAGAGATTACGGACGAACAGGTTCTGCCAGGCGAGCTCGTGGATGAATCGCACCGGCAGGCGGTAATCGGGATCGGCCCCCGCGTACAGATCCTGGACGAAGAGCTCCTGGCCCTTGAGGTGATTGATGATGTCGCGCCGGAGCACGTCGAAGTGCGCGGGATCGATCGGCTTGTTGACCTTGCCCCACCAGACGTGCGCTTCGCTGGCAGGCTCTTTCACGACGAACTTGTCGTTGGGTGAACGGCCGGTGTGCGCTCCCGTACGGCAGACGAGCGGGCCTTCCTGGGCCAGCTGGCCTTCCTGCCGGCGGATAGCGTGCTCGACGAGCGACGCCGCGGACAGGTTGAAATGGACGGGCTTCGAAGTCTGCACGCCGTGCGCCTCGAGGCCCTGTCCCACCTGTGTCGAACTCATAAAGATATGACTCCAGTTATCTGCGCGTTCGGCGCCATCTGCGGCCCAGACTCGAACGGCGCGCGGGCCGCATCGAAACCATCGATGGTACAGATGGCTGTCGGCCT
>DASUSZ010000262.1:0-5049 GCA_036374815.1 Vicinamibacterales bacterium
GACCCGGCACCTACACGGTGACGTTCACGCTGCCAGGCTTCAAGACCTTCGTGCGTGAAGGCCTGCAGATTCCATCGGAGTTCACCGCGACCGTGAACGCCGAGCTCGGCGTCGGCTCGCTCGAGGAGACGATCACGGTCACCGGCGCGTCGCCGGTCGTCGACGTGACGTCCGCGGCGAAGGCACAGGTCCTCAACCGCGAAGCGATCGATCTGATTCCGACCGGCCGCAGCATCCAGGGCCTCGGCCAGCTGGTGGTCGGCGTCAGCCTCAACCTGCCCGACACCGGCGGCGCGCGCGCGATGCAGCAGACCTACATGTCGACGCACGGCATGTCGACGGCCAACACCACGGTGCTGGTCGACGGCCAGATGACCAACGGCCTGCAAGGCGACGGGGCGATCCAGAGCTACTACAACGACGCGATGAACGCCGAGATGAGCTACCAGACCGCGGCGATCGGCGCCGAGACGTCATCGGGCGGCGTGCGCCTCAACATGATTCCGCGCGAGGGCGGCAACCAGTTCCACGGCGACTTCAAGGCGGCGAGTCGTCCCGGCACGTGGCAATCGAGCAACCTCACGCAGCGGCATCTCGATCGCGGCCTGACGGCCGGCAACGCCATCGATCGCATCATCGATTACACGGCGTCGGTCGGCGGCCCGATCAAGAAGGACAAGCTGTGGTTCTTCACCTCGGCGCGCTACTTCTCGGTCAACAACTACATTGCCAACACGTTCTTTGACGACGGCAGCCAGGGCATCGACGACCAGTTCATCAAGAACGCCATGGCGCGCCTGACGTGGCAGGTCTCGCCGCGCAACAAGATCTCCGGTTACTTCGACGAGATCGACAAGTACCGCGGCCACGACATGCAGGCCAACTACGATCCCGAGACCGCCGCGACTGTATGGAACTCCCCGGCGTATCACACGACGGCGATCAAGTGGACCTCGCCGGTCACCAGCTCGTTGTTCCTCGAAGCGGGCTTTTCCAACAACACCGAGTACTACACGAACGAATATCGCGAAGGCATCGAGAAGCCGGCGTTCACGACCGAGTGGTATCGCACCGCGGCGAAGAACGAGCTCGACCTCGGCGGTTACACCCAGGCGGGTCCGACGAACACCACCGAAAGCCCGGTCGCGTTCTACTGGAACGCGGCGGCGACGTGGGTCAACGGCTCGCACACCATCAAGTTCGGCGTCAACAACCGGCAGGGCACGTTCAAGCACACGCGCCTCGCGAATGCCGACTTGATCCAGCAGTACCGCAGCAGCAGCACCGGCCGCCGCTGGTCCGTGCCGGACACCGTCCTGATCCGCAACTCGCCGCTGTCGTACGGCGAGCGGTTGAATCGCGATCTCGGCGTGTATATCCAGGATTCGTGGCGGCTCGATCGGCTGACCGCCAACGTCGGCATCCGCTGGGAGATCCTCAATGCCAAGGTGCTGGCCGGCCGTTCGCCCGCCGGCCGCTTCGTGCCCGAGCGCAATTTCGATGAAGTGCTCGACGTGCCCGACTGGAAGGATTGGGCCCCCCGCATGGGCCTGGTCTACGACCTGTTCGGCAACGGCCGCACCGCGGTCAAGTACTCGCTCAACCGCTACAACCTCTCGCGCACCACCGGCATCGCGTCGAACTACAACCCGCTGCTGTCGCAGACCGCGACGTTGCCGTGGGTCGACAAGAACGGCGACGATGTGGCCGACGGCACGTTGCGCTGCAATTTCGCGCTGCCGGATTGCGAGATCAATTTCGCCACGCTCTCGCAGAATTTCGGCATCGCCGCGCTGAACGAGTACGGCAAGTATCCGCGCACCTGGAACCTCGAGAACGGCGTCGAGATTTCGCACGAGCTGCTCGATGGCCTGTCCGTCGCGGCGTCGTGGTGGCACGGCTCGTTCCACAACCTGACCAGCACCATCAACCAGTCGTGGACGCTCGCCGACTACTCGCCGCGCACGTGGTACAACCCGATCACCGGCCAGCCGTTCACGGTCTACGCGCGCAGCGCGGCGGCGGCGGCGCGGCCGACCCGCAACCTGGACACGTTCGATCCCGAGCGCCGCAACACGTATGACTCGTGGGGCTTCGACAGCAAGTGGCGCATCCCGGGCGGCGGCCAGATCAGCGGCGGCATGGCCATCGAGCGCGAGCGCGTCAAGTCCTGCACCGCGCCCGACGACCCGAACTACGGCGGCAACGGCGCCGCGCTCTGCGACGACTTCGCGCTCGACATTCCGTGGCGTCCGCAGCTGAAGATTTCCGGCACCAAGGAAATCGGCTGGGGCATCAACCTCAGCATGTCGTTCCAGAACAACTCGAGCCCGACCAGCTCGCGCGTGATGACGGTGACGCGCGGCGTCACGCGCTACCCGGCCAACTGCCCGGCGCCGTGCCCGGCCGGTCAGGTCATCATGCCGGCCGCGGAGTTCCCCGGGCAGGCGACGCTCACCTACAACCTCGAGTCGAACCGGCAGTCATCGGTCGAGCGCATCGTGCAGCTGGACCTCAAGGTGGCGCGGACCTTCCGGTTCGGCCGCTGGCAGGTGCTGCCGACGTTCGAAGTGTTCAACGTGAACAACTCCGACGCGATCATCAGCTACATCACGACGAACGCGCTGTCGTCCTCGTACCTGGCGCCCAACAGCATCATGCAGGGCCGCATGTATGGCCTTGGCGCGGTGGTGCGCTGGTAGCCACAGATGATCCACAGATTGACCACAGATTAAGAAGCTGACCGCGCCGTTCCTCTGACCGGAGCGGGTTCCTGACAAGGGGCCCGCTCCTTTTTTCATCTCTTGAGCGCGGCGCGCGCCTGATCGCGATTCGCGCGAGCGTCATCCATCGACGGCTTCAACGCCACGGCGCGCTCGAAGTGGGTGAGCGCCTCCGCGATTTTTCCCTGCGACGCCAGCGCGATGCCGAGGTTGTTGTGCGCCTCGGCCCAGTCGGGGCGGAGCTTCAGCGCCGCTTCGAATCGCGCCGCCGCGAGGGCGAAGCGTTGTTCCTGCAGCAGCACGGTGCCGATGTCGTACACCGCTTCCGGCTCGGCCGGCGCCAGCGCCGCCGCGCGCTCGAGGTGCGCCATGCCTTCGGTGCGCTGGCCCGCATCGATCAGCAGGTTGCCGAGATTGCGATGCGCATGGACGGAACGATCGTCCACGGCGATCGCGTTACGGAACGACGCAACGGCGCCGGCGAGGTCGCCCTTGTTCGCCAGCGCGATGCCAAGGTTGTTGTGCGCCTCGACCGAGTTCGGATTCTGCTCGATGGCGCGCCGGAAGCTCGCGGCCGAATCGCCGGCGTTGCCTTGCTCGAGCAGCGCGTTGGCCAGGTTGTAGCTGGCGCTCGCGAAGTCGGGCTTGAGCTCGAGCGCCTGGCGGTAACGGGCCACCGCTTCATCGAGCCGGCCGGCCGCGCGCAAGGCCGCGCCGAGATTGTTGTAGCCGGGCGCGTAATCGGGCCTCAACGCGATCGAGCGCTCGTTGTGCGCGATCGCCTCGTCGTAGCGCCCACGCTCGAGCAACGCCGTGCCGAGATTGTTCTCGGTGATCGATCGCATCAGCGTCGACGAGAGAAGGGGCCAGTTCGAAAAGATCGCTACGGCCAGAACGGTGGGGCCGGCGACCATCAAGTGACGTTTGGAGAGCGACCGCTTTAGCGGTCGCTGAGCGATCGCCGCAGCAAACAGAATCAGGAACGGCACCAGCGGGTATCGATAGCGCGCGAACACGAAAAACATCACCACGCTCAGCGCGTAGGTCAGGGCGAGCGCATGCACAATCCACAATCGCCGCCGGTCCGGCCAGGTCAGGATCACGCCCGCGATCGCGAGCGGCATCAACACCCCAAAGTGCGTGACCCACGCGAGTACCCGCAGCACGATCGAGAACTCCTCGTAGCTCTCCTGCGCCTCGGTGTCGAGCATCTCGTTGCGATTGAACAGCAGCAGCACCTTGCGCCCGGTCAGCTTCAACCACGACCACGGCTCCGAGGTGATGTAGCCGAGCGCGCGGCCGGTCCAGAAGCTGGAGACTTCGGAAGGCGAGAGGGTGCGGCCCACCGTTTCCTCGGCAACTTCCTTCGCATCGAGCCGCTCGAACTCCGGCGCGCCGCGCCCGAAGCGGATCGACGCGTAGGTGCCGTCGGCGTTCGGGTTGTTGCCGATGTAGAAGTTCGAGCCAAACTGCGACGTCGTCAGGTAAAAGCCGCCGTCGACGGAGTAGTTGCGGGCGACGACCGGCGCAAACACGATCGCCAGCCCCGCGGCGAAGTAGAGGAGGTGGCGCCGCTGCGAGAACCATAGCCAGACGGCGATCACCGCCACGAGCAGCAGACCGTTCTCTCGAGATAGCGACAGGGCGGCCATTGCCGCCCCAAGGCCGGCCACTCTGACTGCGGCTTGCCGACTCCTGATTGCTGGTTGCTGATTGCTGATTGCTGCAATCAGCCACAACGACAGGCACATGAAGAACATGTCGAGGACTGATTTCTGCAGCAGGCTGTCGAAGAAAATCGCCGGCGCCCAGAGCGCCAGTGCCAGTCCCGCGATCAGGCCGACGCGTTTCGAGAACAGCCGTGCCGCCGCCATGCCGAGCAGCACGCACGATGCCGAGCCGATCAGCGCCTGGATGATGCGAACGACGAGCAGATCGCGGCCGGCGAGCGCGTAGAGCGCGCCGAGAAAGTAGGGATAGAGCGGCGCCTGGTAGAAGACGTCCGTGCCGATCCAGTCGCCCGCGGCCAGGCGCACGGCCCACTTGTCGTAGCCGTTCGCATCGCCCAGCAGCACGTCGAAGAACGGCGTGTCGCGCAACTGCCAGAGGTGAATGAGCCGGACGGCGAGCGCGACAGCGAAGATGATCAGCGCGTACATGAAAAAGAGTCGGGTTTAGCGTAACTCTAAACCCGACCCCCTGACTGCCTGACGGCCCGGCTACTTCACGAACAGCATTTCCCGATACGTCGGCAGCGGCCAGATCTGGTGCGGCGTCACGAGCTCGAGGCGATCGCCGAGCTCGCGCAGCTTGACCATCGCCGGCA
>DASUSZ010000263.1:0-39055 GCA_036374815.1 Vicinamibacterales bacterium
GGTGTGCAGCACGTTGGCCGTGCACACGAACATGACGTTCGAGAGGTCGTACTCGACGTCGAGGTAGTGATCCAGGAACGTGTGGTTCTGTTCCGGATCGAGCACCTCGAGGAGCGCCGCGGATGGGTCGCCGCGGAAGTCCATCGACATCTTGTCGACTTCGTCGAGCAGGAACACCGGGTTCATCGAGCCGGCCTTCTTCATCATCTGGATGATCTGGCCGGGGAAGGCGCCGATGTAGGTGCGGCGGTGGCCGCGAATCTCGGCCTCGTCGCGCACGCCGCCGAGCGAGAGGCGGACGAACTTGCGGTTCATCGCGCGCGCGATCGACTTCGCCAGCGAGGTCTTGCCGACGCCCGGAGGGCCGGAGAACGTCAGGATCGTCGCCTTCGGCTTCTTCACGAGGGCGCGCACCGCGAGGAACTCGAGGATGCGGTCCTTGATCTTCTCGAGGCCGTAGTGATCTTCGTTGAGCACCACTTCGGCGTTCTTGAGATCGCGGTTCTCCTTGGTCTTCTTGTGCCACGGCACGGCGATGAGCCAGTCGAGATAATTGCGCGAGACGGTGGCCTCGGCGGACATCGGCGGCATCGCTTCCAGGCGCTTGAGCTCCTGGATCGCCTTTTCCTCGACGTCCTTCGGCATCCGCGCCTGTTCGATCTTCTTCTTCAGGTCCTCGGCCTCGTTGCCCTTGTCGTCCTTGCGGCCCAGTTCCTTCTGGATCGCCTTCATCTTCTCGTTGAGGTAGTACTCCTTCTGCGCCTTCTCCATCTGCTTCTTGACGCGAGACTGGATGCGGCGGTCGACCTGCAGCTTGTCGACTTCAGCTTCGAGAATGCCGGCGATGCGATTGAGGCGCTCGAGCGGCGAGACGATTTCGAGGAGGTTCTGCTTTTCGTCGATGCCGACCAGCAGGTGCGCCGAGATGGTGTCGGCCAGCTTGCCCGGATCGTCGACGCGCACGGCGGCGATCATCGCGTCGTAGTGCAGGTTGTTCGACAGCTTCACGTACTGCTCGAACAGCGTCACGACGCGGCTCATCGTCTGTTCGACGTCGCCGGCGGCGTCCTTCTGGCGCTGCAGCACCTTGACGACGACGCGGTAGAAGCCCTTGTCTTCCTTCCACTCGATGACGCGCGCGCGATCGACGCCTTCGACCAGCACCTTGATGTTGCTGTCCGGCAGCTTCAGGCTCTGCACGACGTTGGCCACGCAGCCCATCGTGAAGATGTCTTCGGCCTTGGGGTCGTCGGTCGACGCGTCGTGCTGCGCCGCGAGGAAAATCCGCTTGTCCTTGCCCAGCGCGTGCTCGAGGGCCCGGATCGATGACGGCCGCCCGATCACGAACGGCATCATCATGTGCGGGAAAACGACAACGTCCCTTAACGGGACGATAGGAAGGGTCTCGTAGACTTCCACCATATTTGATTAGAGACTGACGACGAACTAGCCGGCTTTTTCGATTACTTCCAGGCCGGCCGACTTGCTGACCACCATCTCGCGCGTGATGACACATTCACGCGCCTTCTTCTGTCCGGGGATCTGGTACATCAAGTCAAGCATCAGGTCTTCGATGATCATCCTGAGGCCGCGCGCGCCGATCTTGCGGGCGAGCGCCATCTCGGCGATCGCGTCGAGCGAGTCGTCCGTGAAGCGCAGCTTCACGTTCTCGTACTCGAACAGCTTCTGGTACTGGCGGGTAATGGCGTTGCGCGGCTGGGTGAGTATCTGCACCAGCGCGGGGCGATCGAGCTCGTGCAGCGTGCCCATCACGGGCAGGCGGCCGACGAACTCGGGAATCAGCCCGAACTTGATCAGGTCCTGGGGCTCGACCTGCTCGAGGACCATGCCGACGTCGCGCCCCTTCTGCGACTTGATGTCGGCCTTGAAGCCGAGCGTCTTCTTGCCGACGCGGCGCTCGACGACCTTGTCCAGGCCCACGAACGCGCCGCCGCAGATGAACAGGATGTTGGTCGTGTCGATCTGGAAGAATTCCTGGTGCGGATGCTTGCGCCCGCCCTGCGGCGGAACGTTGGCCACCGTGCCCTCGAGGATCTTCAGCAGCGCCTGCTGCACGCCTTCACCCGAGACGTCGCGCGTAATCGACGGGTTCTCGTCCTTGCGGCCGATCTTGTCGATCTCGTCGATGTAGACGATGCCCTGCTGGCACTTCTCGATGTCGCCACCCGACGCCTGCAGCAGCTTGAGGATGATGTTCTCGACGTCCTCGCCGACGTAGCCCGCTTCGGTGAGCGTGGTGGCGTCGACGATCGTGAACGGCACCGACAGCAGCTTGGCCAGCGTCTGCGCGAGCAGCGTCTTGCCGGTGCCGGTCGGGCCGATCAGCAGGATGTTGGACTTGGTCAGCTCGACGTCGTGACGGCTGCGCGGCTGCTTCTGGATTTCGAGCCGCTTGTAGTGGTTGTAGACCGCGACGGCGAGCTTCTTCTTGGTCAGCTCCTGGCCGATCACGTACTCGTCGAGGAATTTCTTGATCTCGGGGGGCGAGGGCAGCGACGTGCGCGTGCCGCGCGAGTCGAAGCGGTTGTCGTCGGCAATGATGTCGTTGCAGACCTCGACACACTCGTCGCAGATGAAGACCGTCGGGCCCGCGATTAACTTGCGGACGTCGTTCTGATCTTTATTGCAGAACGAGCAGCGAAGAATCTCACCGCCGTCCCCGCTTTTCTTGACCATTTGTCCCGTATACCTAGGTTACACCCGTTTCCGAATCACGTCGTCAATAATTCCGTACTGCTGTCCCTGTTCGGGGGACATGATGTAGTCGCGCTCGGTATCCTGCTGGATTCGCTTGATGTCCTGGCCCGTATGCTTCACGAAAATCTCGTTGATCCGCTCGCGCATGCGCAGGATTTCTTTCGCCGCCAGATCGATATCGGTCGCTTGACCGCCGAGTCCCGACATCCACGGCTGATGGATGAGGATGCGCGAATTCGGCAGCGAAAACCGCTTCCCTTTTGCGCCGGCCGCTAACAAAACTGCAGCGATCGATGCCGCCTGGCCAATGCAGATCGTTTGCACGTCCGGGCGAATGAACTGCATCGTGTCGTAGATCGCAAACCCAGCCGTAATCGATCCGCCAGGGCTGTTGAGATACAGCTGGATGTCCTTGTCCGGATCCTCGGCTTCGAGGAACAGCATTTGTGCAATCGCAAGATTTGCGACTGCATCGTCGATCGGAGTGCCGATAAAGATGATGTTGTCTTTGAGGAGGCGCGAAAAAATATCGTACGCGCGTTCGCCGCGGTTGGTCTGTTCGACCACCATCGGCACCAGTTGGTTCTGGGGATAGACGCTCATTGTCTGTTTATTATTACCTTTATCGGTTGAACGCCGGGCAAAGTGCATAGCCGAGGGGGCCATTGAGTGCGGTTCCATCAACCCGTCGCGCGCCTGCTGACGGCCGGTGTTGCACTGGCCGTAGCGCTGGCCGCGACAGAACTCATCGTGCGCATCGCGTGGCCGCAGAACGTGGCCGGCTCGTGGCTGCGCGATTCGGGCACCGGCTATGACCTCAACCGGCCCCTGACGACGGCCGTTCACACGTTCGGTCCACGCCGCGTCACTTATCGCTTCAACGAGCTGGGTCTGCGCGGCGCGCCGGCGAACGCTTCAACCCGAATCCTCGCGCTCGGCGACTCTATTACTTTTGGATGGCTCCTCGAGGAACGCGATACATACGTCGCGCAACTCGACGACTCGCTCAAACAGCAGTTCGGCAGCGAGCGCATCGCGCTGTTGAACGCGGCGGTCGGCGGTTGGGGCACTGGCGAATACCTCGCCTACCTGGAAGAACACGGCGAGCAGTCGCGCCCCGATGCAGTGGTCGTCTTCTTCAGCGGCGCCGAATTACGGCGCGCGCATACCTCGGGGCTGTGGCGCATCTCGCAAGGCACGCTTGAACGCGTCACGCCAGTGCGAAGCGGCGCGACGCGCACGCTTCGCACGCTGTCGGACTTTTCGTTCTACCGGTGGCTGTCGAACCGATCGCACCTGATCACGATGGCGAAGACCGCTGCGGCGGGCGCGCCGGCGGCGCCGCCACAAGTTGGCAGCGGCGGGAACGTTTTGGAAGAGCGCGATAGGCTGCACGACGCGCTGGTGCGCCGCCTGGTGTCGTGGTGCCGCGATCGCGACATTCCGATCTGGTTCGTCGCGACGGGGCTGCTGCGGCTTGATGGCGGCGCGTCGGACGGCGCGCCGTTCCTCGCCGGCCTGCAGTCGATTGCCGCGGAGCTTTCGGTGCCTTATGTCGATTTGCGATCGGAGCTTTATCCGCGGCTCACGCCAGGCGCGAGTTACGTGATTCCCGTCGACCTGCATCCGAACGAAGCGGCCGCGGGAATCGTCGTCGAGCTGACGCGGCCGTGGCTCGCGCAGCGTGTTGCCGAGCTGCTCGGCGCGCCATCACACGCCGGGCGCTAGGGTTTCCTGATCGAGGCCTTCGACATCACGTGCGCGATGGTTTTCTCGCGCCGCAACCCGGCCGCCAGGCGGCCGAGCTCGCCGTCTTTCTGCAGGCGCGCGCGGATGCTCGCGACGCTGTGACCGGTCTGCTCGGCGTAGCGCTGTAGTTCGGCGTCCAGATCCTCGTCGGTCACGGTGATCTGATCGCGCTTGGCGATCTCGTCCAGCACGATCGCGGAGCCGACGGCTTCGGTGGCGCCGGCGCGCTGGCCTTCGCGGAACGCGTTCCAGTCGATGTTGGCTTCGCGCGGGTTGATGCGCTGTTCCATCAGGCGCCGCGCGAAATCCTCGAGGCGGCGATCGATCTCGCGCTCGACGAGCGACGGCGGCACGGCAAACGGCACGCGCGCCGCCAGCTGCTTCATCACGTCCTGCCGCACCTGGCGCTCCGCCGCGTGCATCGCCTCGTGCTCGAGATCGTCGCGCACGCGCTTGCGCAGCTCCTCGAGCGACGAGAAGTCCCCGAGGTCTTTGGCCAGCTCATCGTCCAGCGCCGGGACGACGCGCTTCTTGATCTCCTTGAGATTGACGGTGTAGTCGACCGTGCCGCCGGCGAGCTCAGGGATCGCGTAATCCTCGGGATAGGTGATCGTGAAGCTCTTGCTCGATCCGGCCGTCATTCCGATCATGTGATCGTCGAAGCCCGGCGGGTTCGACGGCGCGCCAAGCTCGATGTTGACCTGCTCGTGCTTGTCGACGTCGCCCTGCTTGCCTTCCTTGTCGGTGCCGCGGCGTTCGAGGCCCACCACGACAGTGTGGCCGGCTTCGACGGCGCCCGTCTCAACCGCTTCGTAGCGCGCGTTGCGCTCGCGCAAGCGCTCGAGCGATTGATTGACAACGTCTTCTTCGATGGCGCGCGACGGTTCGGTCGCTTCAATCGTCGACAGGTCGCCCGGATCGAAGCTCGGCACCACGTCGAACGATGCGGTGAAGGTCAGCGGCTTGCCTTCCTCGAGCACCAGGTCCTTGATGTCGGGCGTGGCGATCGGCTCGACGCCTTTTTCGACGAGTGCGTCGCCGACGGCCTTCGACACCAGGTGCTCGGCGACGTCCTGCATGATCTGCGGCTTGAAGCGCTGGCGGATGACGTTGACCGGCACCTTGCCCGGACGGAAGCCCGGGATGCGCGCTTGCTTGCCGAGCTTGGCGGCGGCATGTCCGATGGCTTCGTCTACAACATCACTTGGGACCTCGATCGAAAGGTCACGGCGGGTTTCGTTCACGTCGACGATTTCTGCTTTCATGATTTATCTAAAAGGTCCGCCTTCGCAGTGCTTGCACTCCGTAGCTCGCACGTGCAGCGCTTCGGCGGGCAGGCGCCAAGGTGCGAGCGAAGGAGTGCGAAAGGAGGGACTTGAACCCACACGGCCTTTCGGCCACCGGCTCCTAAGACCGGCGCGTCTGCCAGTTCCGCCACTTTCGCGAACGGGTAACCTGTCAAATGTAGCACACGGGCTGCTACGCGACGGCCGGGCTCGGGACGACGTTCGAGACGACGATTTCTTCCACGGCGCCGCGCCGTTCGGCGTTGGAATTCACGCTGCGGCGGGCCGGCACGCGCCAGGTCCGGAGGCCGGCGGCCTGCGCATCGGGATTGTGTTCATAGAGCGCCGTCACGGAAGGCGCGACCGAATTACTCAGCACCACGTTGACGCCGCGTCTGGCCAGGCCGATCACCACTTCCTGCAGCCGCTTCTGATCGACATCATCGAACATGCGGCCGGTGTAGCCGCGGAAGTTGGCGGTGCGGCTGAGCGGCGCGTACGGCGGATCGAAATACGCGAAGTCGCCCGGCCGCGCTTCGTCGAGCACGCCATCGAACGCCGCGTGGCGGAGCGAGACGTGCGGCGACGCGAGCGCCTGCGACGCCGCGGTGAGCAGGGCGCGATCGAGGATCTTCGGCTTGTCGTAGCGGCCGGGCGGCACGTTGAACTCGCCCGACGCGTTGACGCGGTAGAGGCCGTTGTAGCCGGTGCGATTGAGGTAGATCAGCATCGCGGCGAGCTCGACGGGGTAGTCGTCGAGATTGGCGCCGCGCGCGCGCCAGGCGGCGCGCAGCGGATTGAAGCGCTCGTCGCGCACCTGCAGATAACACTCGCGCCCGCGACGTGCGTGATCTTCGACGAGCGGCTCGAGCGCGGCCAGCACGTCGTCGAGCGAGTGGCCGACGCGGCGATAGCAGCCGATCAGGTCGGCGTTGTCGTCACCGAGCACCGCGCCGTGGCCGTTCAATCGCTGGCGGTTGAGAAGATCGAAGAACACGGCGCCGCTGCCGACGAACGGCTCGAAGTAGCGGCCGATCGATGCGGGATAGTAGCGGCGCAGCTCCGGCAAGAGCTGGCGTTTGCCCCCGACCCATTTCAAGAACGGCCGCAACCTCACGGCCGGATTTTAACAGTTAGCAGATCAGTCGCTGGCCGCTTCGGCCCACCACCACAACACCAGTGCCATCGTGAGCAACACTGCCGACATCGCGATCGTCTGCACCTGTGACAACACGCGCCCGGTCGCCTCGGTGTCGAGCGCCGCGCGGAGCGCGTCGAGATCGATCGTGATGCTGAGGAAGCCCAACGACCAGGCCAGGCCGGCGGCGCCGGCGAGAATCACCGCCACACCTGCCGCCATCGCCAGATTGAACCCGAGATCGATCGCGCGCTCGGCCCGCCACTGTTCGCGGCCGACGTGCGCCATCACCGCGGCGGTGAACGTCGCCGGCGGCGACGCCACCTCGCGCATCTGCAGCCAGCTCTCGATCGCGCGTGCCCGCTCGAGTCGCGCCGCACAGCCGGCGCAGGATGCCAGGTGCCCCGCGTCTTCCGCCGACGGCGCCAGCGATCCATCGGCGATCGCTTCGATCAACGGTTCCAGTTCGTCGCAGTGTGTCCTCATGACGCCACGTCAGCGCAACTCCGTCTCGAGCAGATGTCTCAGCTGCCGCTTGGCGCGATGCAGGTGCGTCTTGACCGTGCCCATCGGCATGTTGAGCGCCTCGGCGAGATCCTCGTAACGCATGCCTTTCAAATAATGCCCGTTCACGAGCACCTGGTACGGCACCGGCAGCCGCGCGATCGCCTTCTGCAGGCGATCCTTCATCACCAGGTCCCCAAACGATCGATCCTCGGACGCCGGTTCATGCCGCGGCCGATCGTCATCGCCCTTTTCGTCGAGCGATACGGTCGCAACATCACGGCGCTCCTGCGCCAGCACGTTGACGACGATGCGATAGATCCATGTCGAGAGCCGCGACTCGCCCCGAAAATACGGCAGGCCCTTGTGGATCTTCAGGAACACGTCCTGCGCCAGTTCCTCCGTGCGTGCGCGCTCCGCAATGCTCCGCGCGATCAGCGCGAAGACCAGGCCCTTGTACTGGTCGACCAGCTCTCGAAACGCGGTTTCATCGCCCTGCCGGCACCGCTGCACCAGCTCGTGCTCGGAGGAGGCTTTCATTCGCCGTCTGGAAGATTAGAGCGGGCGGCCACGGATTTTGTTTCGCGGGCTGAAACAATCCCTTTCGGGCGCTAGTCTAATCCTTCCATGTCGCCTGAATTGTTCGCAGCGGTCTTCGTGTTCGGCATGTTTTGCGGCGTGTTCATTATTTTCCTGGGGCTGCGGCAACGTTCGCAGCAACTGGAAATGCATCATCGCGAGCGGATGGCGATGATCGAGCGCGGGCAGATTCCGCTCAACGAGCCGTCGGCGCTGCTGCACGACCGGCCGGCGATGGTCAGCGGCGCCGCTCGATCGTCACGGTCGCTCTCGATCGGCATCATCGTTGTCGGGTTCGGGCTGGCGCTCATGACGATCATCAGCGTCGCCGGAGGCAGCCCCGAGGCAGGGATCGGCGTCGGCGGCGCAATCGCGATCCTCGGCGGCGCTTTCATTGCTCGCGCGATCTTCGTACGCCCGGAAGGCTCGACGACATTCAGCGCGCCGACTACCCCTCCGCCGGCGCCCCGATCGGACGAGCGCCTTTAGCTCCAACTCCTGTCCTGCCAATTAATTAAGAGGCATCGCCTCTCCGACCGATAAGAGCCATCGAGGGAAACAGTCAGCTGTGCGTGCTAGTATGGCCTAAAGAGTCATATTGAGTCAGCTGATTTTCGGCTCGATTACGATTCTGTGTGTAATCGACAGGGCGAAGCTGTGCATGCGTCCGCAACTTAGGGAACTGGCCGCGACCGGATTTCTGGCGCTGGCGGCAGGTTGTGTCGCGACGCCCCAGGCGCGGCGAGCGGTCCCGAGTTACGACGATTTCAGCGGCCGCCTGATTCAGTTGAATGCGGATCAAGACGGCGACGGCCGCATCGATCAATGGACGTATCTCGACGGCGCACAACCCGTGCGCGGCGAGGCCGACACCGATGCGGACGGCCGCATCGATCGCTGGGAGTACTTCGAGGGTGCGTCGCTGACGCGCGTCGGCACGTCGAGCAGAGGCGACGGCGTCGAGGACACGTGGACGTATCCGTCGCCGACGGCGGATGGGGAAACGCTGATCGTCACGTCGCGCAACCGCGATCGCGCGCTCGACCATCGTGAGTTCTATCGCGGCGGCGCGCTGGTGCGCACCGAGGACGACACCAATCGCGACGGCCGCATCGACAAGTGGCAGCGCTACGAAGGCACGGTATTGCGCGAGGCCGCGTTCGACACGTCGTTCAGCCGCGCGCGCGCCGATCGCCGCGTGCAGTACGACGAGAAAGGCCGGTTCGTGCTGGTCGAGGAAGATCCCGACGGCGACGGCAAATTTGTGCGCGTGGCCGACTCGGCGGCGCCGAGTCCTCCTGGAGTCAAGTGATGTTACGTAGACCCGTCCGAATGGCGAGCACGATCGTCCTGATGATCATGAGCCTGTTGTGCGCGCATCAAGCGGGCGCGCAATCGGCGGTCGGCGGCGGGCCGTTGACCAGCACGCTGCCCGACACCGAGCCGACGGTCGGCGTGTTGAGCGGCGGCCCGATACGGTTTGCGCCGGGCATCACCGTCCGCGAGATCGGCTACGACACCAACGTGTTCGACGAAACGGCGGAAGAAGGGCCGAAGGAAGACTGGGTCGCCGCCGTCAATCCCGACCTGTCGGCGTTCGCGCGGCTGCGGTTCGTGCGGGTGTCGGCCTACGGCGGCTCCGAGCTGACGTATTACCACACCTACGAGAGCGAGCGGTCCGTCGGCTACGCCGGGCGCGGCCGTGTGGATTTTCTGTTGAGCAATCTCCGGCCGTTCGTCGGCGTGGGGCGGACGCGTACTCGCACGCGTCCCAACGGCGAGGTCGACACGCGCGCCAATCGCGTCGAGGAGGAACTATCGGCGGGCCTGGCCTTCGATCTGTCGCCGACGTCGCTGATCTACGGCTCGTGGATCCGGAACAGCAACGAGTACGAGAACGCGTTCGAAGACGGCGTCGATCTGAGCCGCGCGCTGACGCGCGAGCGCGAGGAGTACCAGGCCGGCGTCAAGACCGATCTGACGCCGCTGCTGTCGGTGCAGTTGTACGGCAGGCGCGCGGAGGACATCTTCCGCTTCGAGCCGCTGCGCAATGCGACCAGCACCGCGGCGCTGGCGACCTTCCGCGTCGCGGCCGAGGCGATTTTCACCGGCGTCATCACGGCGGGCTACCAGGACCTCCAGCCGGTCGATCCGAAGTCGAAGCCGTTTCGCGGCCTGACGGGATCGGCGGCGATCAGCGTGCCGTTCATCGAGGTCGGGCGCTTCACGATGACCGCGGCGCGCGGCACCGAGTACTCCTTCGATTCCGCCGACGCGTATTTCGTCGAAAACTCGGTGATGCTGGCCTACACGCATCGCCTGTTCAGCGAGGTCGACGTGCAGGTGCGCGGCGGGCGCTCGGTCTTCGAGTACAGCGCGCGGCTCGACCTGCCGGCGCGCACCGACACGCTCGACACCGCGGCCGGAAGCCTCGGGTATAATTTGCGCAATCGGACTCGCATTGCCCTGAACTACGAGATCAACAAGCGCCGCTCGCCGGAAGTGCCGGGACGAAACTACGACCGGCGCCGCATTTACCTGTCGTGGCTGTTTGCGTTCTGATTATGTTCAACACACTGTTCGCGCTCGTCGTGCTCATGTCGCAGGCGGCCGCGCCGGCGCCGGCGCAGCAGCCCGCGGCGGCCCAGCCCGCCGCGCCGCCCGCCGCCACGTTCAACGCGACGTACTTGATCGGCCCGGCAGACGTCCTCGCGATCAAGGTCTTCAACGAAGATCAGCTCACCAACAAGTACACCGTCGACACCGACGGTAGCATCACGTTCCCGCTGATCGGCCGCTTTCAGGTCGGCGGCAAGACCACGCGCCAGATCGAGGACGATCTCACGAAGGCGCTGGAACCCGACTGGTTGAAGCGCGCGCAGGTCTCAGTCGAGATCGCCCAGTACCGCAGCCGCTCGATCTACGTGATGGGCGAAGTGCGCACGCCCGGCCGCTACAACATCGAAGGGCCGATGACGCTGCTCGAAGTGATTGCCAACGCCGGTTCGACGACGGCGGCGGCGAGCAACACGATTATCGTGCAGCGTTACAAAGAGGGCCTCGCCGCTGCCGTATCGGCGCCGGTCGCCGCGGGCGATCAGCGCTGGGCGGAAGTGATGCGGATCAGCCTCGACGATCTGCGCGAAGGCAAGCTGTCGTCGAACCTGCTGCTGCAGGACAGTGACATGATCATCGTGCCGCCTGCCGAGCGCGTCTACGTGAGCGGCCAGGTGAAGCAGCCCGGCTCGTTCGTGATCCGCCCGGGCATGACCGTGCGCCAGGCGATCGCCGAGGCCGGCGGCTTGACCGAGCGCGGCTCGCGGCGCGGCATCAAGATCATCCGCAAGGGCGCCAACGGCCGCGAAGTCGAGATCGATGCGAAGGAGTCGGATCTGGTTCGCCCCAACGACACCATTCGCGTCCGCCAGCGATTGATCTAGTTTTCCTTTATCGGCGGCGCACCGCCGCCGGTTCCTTCCCAATGCATCTCGTCATCGAGCCGGGCCGTTCGGCCGCGCGTTACTGGCGCGATCTGTGGCGCTATCGCGAGCTGCTGTCGTTCCTCGCGTGGCGCGACATCGCCGTCCGCTACAAGCAGACCGCGATCGGCATCATCTGGGCGATCATCCGCCCGGCATTGACGCTGGTGGTGTTCGTGCTGTTCCGGCGGCTGGCCGGACTGCGCCAGGACGGCGGCTCCGACGTGCTGCTGGTGCTCGCGGCGGTGTTGCCGTGGCAATTCTTTGCGTCTGCCGTCGCCGAGGCATCGACGAGCCTGATTGGCAATACCAGCCTGATCGCCAAGGTGTATTTCCCGCGCCTGATCATCCCGCTTTCTTCGGTGGTCACCGCGCTCGTTGATTTCGTCATCACGCTCGTCATCCTCGCCGTCGTCATGATCTGGTATCGCGTCGTTCCGGATGCGCGCATCCTCGCGTTGCCGTTGTTGATCGCGCAAAGCGCGCTGCTCGCGCTCGGCCTTGGCTTGCTGCTCGGCGCGCTGACGGTGAAATACCGCGACTTCAGGTACGTCGTCCCGTTCGCGATTCAATTGGGCTTGTTCGTTTCGCCGGTGGCGTTCGAGACCGCGCAGGTGCCGGAGCGCTGGCGCATGCTCTATGCGCTCAATCCCCTCGCGGGCATCATCGACGGATTCCGCTGGGCGTTGACCGGTGGAGCGATCGATACGCGCGTGATGTTGTCGTCGGTGCTGATGACCGCGGCAGCCGTTGCCGCCGGCGTGTGGTACTTCCGACGCACCGAACGCGGATTCGCCGATGCGATCTGAGCGCGCGTGATGAGCGAAGCAATTCTTTCGGTCGAGAAGCTCGGCAAGCGCTACCAGCTGACACATCGCCACGACGCGCCGTACACGACGCTGCGCGACACGATTGCGGCGGTGTTCTCCGCGCCGTTCAAGCGGACCAACGGTCGCCGGCCGGCGACGGTTGATGATTTCTGGGCGCTGCGCGACGTGAGCTTCGACATCGCCCGCGGCGAAGTCGTCGGCATCATCGGCCGCAACGGCGCGGGCAAGAGCACGCTGCTCAAGATCCTCAGCCGGATCACCGAGCCGACGGCGGGGCGCGTGACGCTGCGCGGGCGCGTCGCCAGCCTGCTCGAAGTCGGCACCGGCTTTCATCCCGAGCTGACCGGCCGCGAGAACATCTTCCTGAACGGCGCGATTCTCGGCATGACGCGGCAGGAGATCCGCCGCAACTTCGATTCGATCGTCGGCTTCGCCGAGGTCGAGCGCTTTCTCGATACTCCGGTGAAGCGCTACTCGTCGGGCATGTACGTGCGGCTGGCGTTTGCGGTCGCCGCGCATCTCGAGCCCGATGTGCTGATCGTCGATGAAGTGCTGGCCGTCGGCGACGCCGAATTCCAGAAGAAGAGCCTCGGCAAGATGCACGACGTCAGCCGCGGCGGCCGCACCGTGCTGTTCGTCAGCCATAACATGGCGGCGATCAATGCGCTGACCCGGCGAGCGTTGCTGCTCGATCAGGGCGCGATCGTGTTCGACGGCGCCACGGCGGAGGCGGTCGCGCAGTACTCGCACCTCGCGGTCAGGGCCGACGCCGGTGCGATCGCCGGACGCGGTACCCATACCACCATCGTCAGCGTGGCGGTCGTCGATGCCGCCGGCGCGCCGCTCGCGCGGTATCAACCCGGCGATCCGCTGCGGCTGGCGATAGTCGTCGACACGGACGGCTCGCCGCGGCTGTCGATTGAAGCCTTCCTGGTCGATGCCATGCAGCAGAAGCTGGCGATGGCGTCATTGCACCAGTTCGAAGGCATCTCGCTGCCGGCGCAGGCCGGACGCTATCGCGTCGTGATGGAGGTGCAACCTGGTTGGCTCGCGACCGGCAACTATTCGTTCGACGTCACGACGTCGGTGGTGAATTCGAACTGGGATCATTACGTCGACGGCGCGGCGACGCTTGAAGTCGTCGCGTCGAATCCGGGCCGGGGCGCGTGGGACTTTCGCCACGATCTCGGCTACGGCGCCTTTGCCCTGCCATGTGTCAGTCCGCCTCAAATCACCGCGGCACCGTGACGGCGGTTGACCGGTCCGGCGTGCCGGTCACGAGTTGCCCCGCGTGTCACGGGACCGACCTCGAACAGGTCGGCAATGGCGCGTCCGCGTTTACCAGCGAGATTGGCGGCCGCCAGTTCTTTCAGCCAGCTTATGCGGTTCATGCCTGTGCGACGTGCGGGTTGTACTGCAAGTCGCCGATTCTCAGTCCGGACCAGCTCGATGCCTATTACGCGGTCCTCGACGGCGGCACGTTCGAGTTCGACGGCGATTTTCCGACCGATCGGATTCTCCGTCGCCGATTGCAGGATCTGCGGCGCGGCAGCAAGGTGCTTGATTTCGGCTGCAGCACCGGCCGCATCTGGAAAGGGCTGACGTCGCGCCTGCAGTGTTTCGGCGTCGAGCCCAACGCGGCCGCGGCGGCCGCCGCCCGGGCCCGCGGCATCGAAATCATTGCCGAGACAACCGTCGCAGGCAGCGGACAACGCTACGACGCCATCGTGCTCGCCGATGTCTTCGAACATCTGTCGGACCCGATGCCGGTGCTTCGCATGCTGGCCGATCGCCTCGCTCCCGGCGGTTGGCTCGCGATCGTCACGGGCAATGCCGACGCGATCACGCACCGGCAGCGTCTCGCCGAATTCTGGTATTTCCGAATCCCGGGACACCTGATCATGCTTGGCGAGCGGCACTTGGCGTGGCTGTCGCGACAGCTCGGACTGGCGATCGAGGTCCATCACTGCAGCCATTACCGAATCGGGTGGCGGGATCGCGTGCGTCAGAGGGTGCAGGAGCTTGCCTACGACGCGTTTCAGACTGCGCCGTCCGGTCCAGCCGCGCGCGTGCTTCGGTTTGTGCCGCGCCTGTCGAATGCCGCAACCTGGACGGCGGCTCCGGCCCTGACCTATCGACGTGATCACGTCGTAGCGTTGTTCTCCCGGCGCCAAGACTAATCCTGGCAAGGAGCAGAGAGCGGTGAAGAAGGTACTCGTCACGGGTTCGTCGGGCCTGATCGGCTCCGAAGTCTGCAGCTATTTCGCGCGGGAGCTCGGCTTCGCGGTGCACGGCGTCGACAACAACCAGCGCGCGGTATTTTTCGGCGAGCAGGGCGATACGCGGTGGAACCAGCAGCGGCTCGAACGCGAGCTGAAAGGGTTCACGCATCACGAGCTCGACGTCAGGGACCGCGCCGGGATCATCGCGCTGGTCGCCGCGCTCAAGCCGCACGTCATCGTCCATGCGGCGGCGCAGCCGAGCCACGATCGCGCGGCGGCGATTCCGTTCGACGACTTCGACACCAACGCGGTCGGCACCCTCAACCTGCTGGAGGCGGCACGGCGGGCGTGTCCCGAATCGCCGTTCATCCACATGTCGACCAACAAGGTCTACGGCGATGCGCCGAACCTGATTCCGCTGACCGAGCTCGCAACGCGCTGGGACTACGCGGATCCGGCGTACGCCCACGGCATCCCGGAAACCTTCACCATCGATCAGTCCAAGCATTCGCTGTTCGGCGCGTCGAAAGTGGCCTCGGACGTGATGGTCCAGGAGTACGGCCGCTACTTCGACATGCCGACGTGTTGTTTGCGCGGCGGCTGCCTGACGGGGCCGAACCACTCCGGCGTCGAACTGCACGGCTTCCTGTCGTACCTCGTCAAGTGCAACGTCGAGCGGAAGCAGTACACCGTGTTCGGCTACAAGGGCAAGCAGGTGCGCGACAACATCCACGCGCTCGATGTCGCGCGCTTCATCGCGGCGTTCGCGGCGGCGCCGCGCCGCGGCGAGGTCTACAACCTCGGCGGCGGCAAGCAGAACTCCTGCTCCATCCTCGAGGCCTTCGCGATGGCGGAGGAGATGACCGGACAGGCGCAGGTCTACAGCTACGTCGACCAGAACCGCGCCGGCGATCACATCTGCTATTACTCCGATCTCCGCAAGATGCGCAGCCACTATCCGGGCTGGGACATCACCAGGTCGCTGACCGAGACACTTCGCGAGATCGTCGAGGCCTGGCAGATGACGCGCGCGCATGGCTGACGCGGGGCTGCCGCGATTGCTGTATATCGCGGACGTGCAGGTCGAGTCGTCGCAGCACGGCTCGGCGCTGATGTATCGCGCGTTCGAGAAATATCCCAGCGACCGTCTGCGCATCATCGAAACCGCGGTCGCCTCGCAGCCGGCGCGCCGCTTGACCGGCGTCGCCTACGCGGCGATGCCAATCGCGCGTCAACGCTGGCTCAATTCACGCTTCCATGGAATCTATTCGGCGTGGTTGTCGTCGCGGGCGCCGGGGCGCGCGGACGAGGTGATCGCGTCGCTGCACGGGTTCGACGTCGAAGCGATCCTGACCGTCGGCCACGGTTTCGGCTGGCTCACCGCCGCGGAGGCGGCGCGGCGCCTCAACGTGCCGCTGCACATCATCGTCCACGACGACTGGCCGCGGGCGTCGGCGATCGCCGAATCACTGCGCGGATGGCTCGACCGCGCGTTCGGGCGCGTCTATCGCGGCGCCGCGTCGCGGTTGTGCGTGTCGCCGTTCATGGCGGAGGAGTACGAAAGGCGATACGGCGCAGCGGGCGCCGTGATGTATCCGTCGCGCTCGCATGATTGCCCGGTGTTCGCCGCGAAGCCGGCGCGCGCCATTGCCGATGACGACATGGTGATTGGCTACGGCGGCAACAGCGGCGCGCAGATGGTCGAATGCCTTCGCGTGCTGGCGCTGGCGCTGCAAGGCACGCGCGCGCGCCTGGTCGTGTTCGGCGGCTTCAGCGAAGAGGCGCAGCGCCTCCTCCGCGAGGCGTCGGCCGCGATTGAGTTTCGCGGCTTCGTGCCGTACCAAGAGATGATTCGCGGTCTGCGCGACAGCGCTGACGTGTTGTTCGTGCCGATGAGCTTCGCCGATGACCAGCGCGACAACATGGCGATCTCGTTCCCCAGCAAGCTGACCGACTACACCGCCACGGGATTGCCGCTGTTGATCCATGGGCCGGCGTATGCATCGGCGGTGCGGTGGGCGCGGGCCGAAAACGACCTTGCCGAGATCGTGGACGATCCAGGCTACGCGTCGCTGCGCGCGGCGATCGAACGCCTGCAGCGCGAGAGCGGGCGGCGGACGCAACTTGCCGTGCGCGCGGTCGCGGCCGGCCACCGATACTTCGATGCGGCGCACGCACGGATGGCGTTGCAGACGGCGATTGCCGGCAGCGCGGCATGAGGGATCGGCTGCTGCTCGCGGCGCTGAAGGCGGTGCCCTCGTCGCTCGCGCAACACGTGATGTTCCTGTTGCGGACCAACCCTGCGCTGGCCGACCGCTGGGGCCATCACGTCAGGCCGATCCACTATTACGAGCCGCTGCCCGATTTCCGCGCCATCACCGCCGCGGCCGCGGCCCGGCGACGTGTCTCGCCGTCGATTGATTTCGACCTCGACGCGCAGCGGCGGCTGGTGCGGCGCCTCGGCGGCGCGTATCGCGCGGAGATCGAATCGCTCGCCTCGTCGCATGCGTTCGACTTCGCCAACGAGTACTTCGCCGGTGTCGACGCCGCGATGTACTACGCGATCATTCGCGACCTCAGGCCCGCGCGCGTGATCGAGATCGGCTCGGGCATGTCGACGCGCATCGCCGCCCTCGCCATGCAGCGCAATCATGCCGATGGACACGCCGGCGAGATTGTCTGCATCGAGCCGTTCCCGCAGCCGCGGCTGACCGAGAACATGCCGGCCGTCACGTTGATGCAAAGACGCGTCGAGGAGATCGAGCTCGAGACCTTCGACGCGCTGCAGGCCAACGACATCCTGTTCATCGACTCGAGCCATGCGGTGAAGTTCGGCGGCGACGTGTGCCGCGAGTTTCTCGAGATCCTGCCGCGCCTGAATCGCGGCGTCTGGGTGCACGTCCACGACATCTTTTTCCCGCGCGACTATCCGGCGTCATGGCTGATCGATCGCCGCCTCGCTTTCAACGAGCAGTACCTGCTCGAGGCGTTCCTGTCGTTCAATCGCGCCTTCGCGGTGCGGGCCGTCAATGCCTGGCTCGCGCTTGAACATCGCGAAGACGCCGCCACGCTGGCGCCGGAGGCCATCTGGCCGGCGGCCGACGACGGTTGCGCGAGCTTCTGGATGCAGCGGATCGCGTGAGCCCGGGCATCAGCGCAATTGTCCCGACCATCGGCCGTGCCACCTCGCTGGCGAGGTTGCTGGAGGCGCTGGTTGCCCAGACGCGGCGGCCCGATGAAGTGATCGTCGCCGACGGCAGCGACGGCAGCGAGGTCGAACAACTGGCGGCCGCACCGCGTTGGCGCGCGGCAGGTCTCGACGTTCGTCATCTGCGCGTGACGCCGCCGCACGCCGTCCGGCAGCGCGAGGCGGCGATCGCGCAGAGCCGCGGCTCGCTGCTGCTGCTCCTCGACGATGACGTCGTGCCCGAGCGCGGATGCGTGGCCGCGTTGCTGTCGTGCCTCGAGTCGCAGGGCGCCGTCGCCGTGGGCGCGGACTTTGCCGGCCAGCCGTGGCCGGCGCCGACCACACTGTGGCGCTGGTACTTGCGGTGGTGGCACGGCCTGTCGCCGGGTGAGTGGCAGGGGAAGGTCGTCGGCCCGCTGTTGCGATTTGGTTATGACCCCGTTCCGGCGCGGCCGGCACCGATGCAATGGCTGGGATCGGGTCACACGCTGATCCGCCGCGACGCCTACGATCGCGCCGGCGGGTTTTCGGACTTCTTCCTGCATCGCTCGTCGGTCAACGAAGACGTCGATCTGACCTTGAAGCTCGGGCGGATCGGCGCGATGTTCCTGTGTCCCGGCGCGCGGATGGCGCATTTGCATGAGCCCGGCGGGCGCGTCACGGCCCGCGCCGCCGCCGAGGATGATCTCTACAACCGCTACTGCGTGCTGCGTTACACCCAGCGGCGTTCGCGCATCGCGGCCGCGTGCCTGGTGCTGACGTTTTTCGTGGTCGAAACGTTGAGCGGGGCCGCCGCGCTGCTGCGCGGCAAGCCGGACGGCTTCGGAGCCAGGCTGGCCGGGCGCACGCGGGCGCTGATTCGCCTTGCGACATCATGAGTGCCGCCCGCCGCGCCACCAATTGGGTCTTCCTCGGAGACAGCCTCACCGAAGGCGTCGGCTCGCAGCGCTCGACCTACGTCAGCGAGCTGGCCAACCGGCTCCGCGCCGCGTCTACGGCTCGCGCCGTTCACGATTTCCGGCTGCGCAATGTCGATCCGGCCGGGTTCAACAAGTTCATTCGCGTGAATGTTGCCGGCTATCTCCGCCACGACGAACGCGAATCGCTGCCGGCGTTGTGGATCTGGAACCTCGCGTCGGAAGGCCGCACCATCGACAGCGATCGCCAGTGGCTGCCGCTGCTCGAGAATCTCCAGCCTGAGCGCGTCTTCATTCATCGCGGCAGCCTCGAAAGCATCCTCCGGCCGGCGTGCTTCCATAGCGGACGCTGGCCGTTCTGGGTGCCGCGCTCGTGGCGCGGTGTGGCGTCGATGGATCCGCGCTGCTATTTCAGCGCAACGCCGCTACGGCGATTCAAGCAGTCGTTCGTCGACGCCGCGAAGCAACGCGCGCGTCTGGGTTTGCTGAAGACCGGCACGCCGCAACCGCTGCTGGGCCATGACGCGATCGTGTCGCATTACGACTCGCTGCTCGCGTCGCTGCGCGCGCTGCCGGCGGCCGTGACCGTGCTTGGCCTGCTGCCCACCGACGAGCGGACGTTTCCCGGCTCGGCGGCGCATTTCCTGTCGTTGAACACGCGCCTGCAATCGCTGGCCGAGAAGCACGGCGCGGACTTTCTGGACTGGCGCACGCAGTTCGACGCGAGCCTGTTCTATCGCGACGGTTTTCATCCGAATCCATCCGGATCGGCGCGGCTGGCGGACGTTCTGTACGCGCGCTTGAAAGAGCAGGGCGCTGCATGACGCCGGCCAACGTGACCGCCATCGTCACCGGCTACCGGCGCGCCGACCAGCTGCTGAACACGCTGCGCATCGTGGCGGCGTGCGAGCCGGCGCCCGCCGAGATCATCGTCCACGTCGATGCCGGCGAGCACGAATGCGCGAAGCGGGTCGGCGCTGCGTTCCCGGCCGTACGCGTCATGGTCAGCGACCAACGCGTCGGCCCCGGCGGCGGCCGCAACAAGATGGTGGCGGCCGCAACGCACGACCTGGTCGCCAGCTTCGATGACGACTCGTATCCGATCGATCGCGATTACTTTGCGCGAGTTCGGCAGCTGTTCGAGGATTTCCCCGACGCGTGGGTCGTCGACTCGCGCGTGTTTCACTTGAACCAGGCGATCGAGCCCGACACGACCACGGCGACGTGGGTCGCGGATTTCTCCGGCGGCGGCTGCGCGTATCGCCGCGAACGGTACCTGCAGACCGGCGGCTACGTGCCGCTGGCAACTGCCTACGGCATGGAGGAAGTGGACTTCGGTCTCCGGCTGCACGCGCTCGGCGGGCGGGTGCTGCGATCGGGGCGGCTGCGCGTGTTCCATCACACCGATCTTTCGCATCATGCCGATCCGCTGATCACGTCGGCGAGCATCGTGAACGTGGCGCTGCTGGCCTACCTGCGCTATCCGTTGTCGATGTGGGCGGTCGGCGCCGCACAGTGCGCGAATCGCATTCAGTGGCTGTTGCGCCACGGCCGCCGGCGCGGTGTGTGGAGCGGGCTGATGGCGATACCTGCCGCGATCGCGGAACACCGCGGCGAGCGTGACCCGCTGCCGCGCCGCGCGGTGCGGTCATTCCTCGCGCTGAGACGCGCTCCCCGTCCGGCGTGACAGCACGGCGCATCAACTTCGGCAACCTCGACGCGCTGCGCGGCATGCTGGCGGTGTATGTCGCGCTCGGCCATTGCCGCTGGCTGTTGTGGAGCGGCCACGCCGCGTGGCTGGCCGCGCCGCATGGCACGTGGGAAGCGATCCCCGCCTACGCGTCGGGCCTGCTGCGATACGGCCGCGAAGCGGTGATGGTCTTCTTCGTGCTGAGCGGGTTCTTCATTCACTATCGCGCCGCGGACGCAAACGGGCGCGAGCAGTTTCGCGCCGGGCCGTTCTACAAACGAAGATGGCATCGTCTGGCACCGCCGTATTTTTTCGCGCTCGGCGTGACGGTCGCGCTCGACGCGCTTGGCCGGACGTGGTGGCCTGCGCTCTACGAGGCGCGTACCGGTGACGCGTACCTCGATTGGACCTTCGCGCGCGGCGGATACTCGCAGTCATCGATCGTTCCCGCCGTCTTGCTGCTGCCATCTTCACTCGAACGGGATTTCGGATCGAACGGCCCGCTCTGGTCGCTCGCCTACGAAGCGGTCTACTACGCGATTTATCCGTTGTGGCTGTGGGTGCGGCAGCGGAGCGCGCTCGCTGCATTCGTCGTGATTCCGCTGCTGTGCCTGGCACTCTCGTTTAGCCCGCTCGGCGGGTTCCCGGTGCGCGTGCTGATGTATTACCCGATCTGGCTGGTCGGCGCCGCGCTCGCGGAACGGCTGGTTGGTGCCGGCGTGCCGCAACGACCGGTCGCGCTCGGCGCGGCGGCTTTCGTCATCGGCGCGGCGATTTATCTCACCGCGCCAATGGTGCTGATCGCCATCATCGCGTCGGTGACGTTCGGGGCCGGGCTGGTGCTGGCCTTTGGCGGCGCGCAGTCGCGCGATCGCGTGCTGCTGCCATTGTTCGAGCGGCTTGGTGTGCGGTCCTACACAATTTACATCGTGCACTTTCCGCTCCTGGCGCTATTGAGCGCGTCCGCGTTCGAGACGATGGGCCGGCGGCCGATGCATGGCTGGTTCGCCGTGGCGGGAGCGTTTGCATGCGTAGGTTTCGGCGTCGCGTGCTTCGAGCTCTGCGAGCGGCACTTCCTGCATTCGCGTTACCGTGACGCATCCGCAGCGCCGTGAGCCGCACGTCACCATCGTGGGTCTGTTGCCATCTTGGCGCGCGCGAGCACTACGCAGTACCGCGCGCGTTGCACCGTGCCGGCATGCTCGCGGCACTGATCACGGACGCCTGGTCGCAGCCCGGTTCGTTCACGGCATCGGTCGCGGCCTCGGTCTCGACGAGGTTCAGCCAGCGGTTTCACCCGGACCTGGCGGGAGCGAACGTGCACGCGCTGTCGTCGTCGCTGCTGGCGCACGAGATGCAGTGGCGCTTGCAGCGGCTGGATGGCTGGCAGTTGCCGATGGCGCGTAATGCGTGGTTCCAGCAGGAAGCCGCAACCGTGCTTCCAGACATCCCGGCGCGCCCGAAGATGTTGTTCGCGCACAGCTATTCGGCCGGCGCGATTTTCGCCGAAGGCAAGCGGCGTGGATGGCGCACGGTGCTGGGCCAGATCGACCCTGGTCCGCAGCACGTCTTCATCCAGCAGACGCTTGCCGCCGAACGTCCCGAGTTCGGTCCGGCCCCGCAGGCGCCGCCGCCGGAATACTTCGACGGCTGGCGCCACGAGTGCGAGCTCGCTGACTGGATCGTGGTGAACTCGGACTGGTCGCGCGAATCGATGGCTCGGGCGGGAGTGGACACACGCAAGGTGATGGTCATTCCGCTGCCGTACGAGCGCGACGCATACAACGCCGCCCCCCGCGAGTATCCCGACGCGTTTTCGAGCACGCGACCGCTGCGCGCCTTGTTCGTCGGCACCGCATCGGTGGCGAAGGGCGCGGCCGACTTGCTGCTGGCATTCGATCGGCTGGCAGACGCGCCGATCGAATTACGGATCGTTGGCGATCGCGCGATGGATGTCCCCGAACGTTTCCTGCGTCACCCACGCATCCACTGGGTTGGCCGGGTCGACCGCGCCGCGGTGATGGATCACTACCGCGCCGGCGACCTGCTCGTGTTTCCGTCGCACTCGGATGGGTTCGGCATGGCGCAGATCGAAGCGCAAGGTTGGGGCCTGCCGATTGTGGCGTCGCGCAACTGCGGGCGCGTGGTCCGCGACGATGAAACCGGTTTCCTGCTCGACGAGGTGACGCCGGCCGCAATCG
The DNA here is from genome assembly GCA_036374815.1 of Vicinamibacterales bacterium. GTDB lineage: Bacteria > Acidobacteriota > Vicinamibacteria > Vicinamibacterales > UBA2999 > 12-FULL-67-14b. Next base: position 22,501 of record DASUSZ010000263.1, read on the forward strand.
AAGCGGCGCTTCGGCGGGCGATCGGCGACCCCGGCACGCTGGCGCGCATGGCCCGCCAGTCGAAGGCGTCCCTCGCGCCCGGCCTCGATGCCCTCGCCGCGAGTTTGCGGGCATTGGAAGACGCATGACCGCGGATTCGATCATCGATCCGTGGTTCGTCGATCACCTGGTCTGTCCTCGCGATCGATCGCCGCTGGTGTTGACGGGGTCATCGCTGGTCTGTGCCGAGAGACATGCTTACCCGGTGGTCGACGGCGTCCCCATCATGCTGCTCGAGGATGTGAGCCAGACGTTTGGCGCCGCGGCAAATTCGCTGGCGCGAGCGCGAGGTGAATCGATCGACAGCCGGGCGCCCGGCCTCTACCTGGAGTCGGTTGAGATCAGCGATCAGGAAAAGCAGGGCGTCATCGAGCTGGCCTCGCGAGGACCGGCGATTGACCCGGTCGTCTCGTATCTCGTCGCCGCGACCAACGGCATTTTGTACCGCCACCTGATCGGACGGTTGAAGACGTATCCGATTCCCGAGCTCGCGCTGCCGCCGGGCAACGGGCGGCGGCTGCTCGATGTCGGCTGCAGCTGGGGCCGATGGACGATCGCGGCGGCGCTGCGCGGCTACGAGGCGATCGGCATCGATCCGTCGCTCGGCGCGGTGATGGCGGCGCGGCGCGTGGCAAGGCAGCTCGGCAGCGGCGCGCGCTTTGTCGTTGGCGATGCGCGGCACCTGCCGTTTGCGCCGCATACTTTCGCGACGGTCTTTTCCTACAGCGTCATCCAGCATTTTTCCAGGGCGGACGCGGCGCAGGCGGTTGGCGAGATCGGCCGCGTCCTCGATCGCGACGGCATCGCGCGCGTGCAGATGCCGACGCGCTTTGGGCTGCGCTGCCTGTATCACCAGATGTGCCGCGGCTTCGGCGACGGCTCGGGCTTCGAGGTTCGCTATTGGCTGCTGCGCGATCTGCGGCGGCTGTTCACCGAACGCATCGGCCCGAGCGCGTTCGAAGTCGACGGCTACTTCGGCATCGGGCTGCAGCAGTCGGATCGACAGTTGATGACGCCGTTCCGCCGGTTCGTGCTTTGGGCCTCGCGGTGGATGACGGCCGCGAGTCACAGGATGTCGTGGCTGATTCACGTTGCTGACAGCGTCTACGTGCAATCGGTGAAGCGCACATGACGGGCGCCGCCGCTCCGCGTATCGCGGTGCTGACGCATTTCCCGTCGCCCTACCAGGTCGAGCTGTTCAACGAAATCGAGCGGCAGCGGCCCGGGCTGCTGAAGGTCTATTACCTGTTTCGCAAGGTCGCGACGCGCAGCTGGGCCGGCGTGCCGATCACGCACGATCACGCGTATGTCGACGAGATGCCCGCGGCCGATCTTCGACAGCAGATCGGGGCCGCCGGTTTCGCGGTGTTCAACTACTACAACGATGCGCGCGCCGCGCAATTGATCCGAATCCGTGATGCGAGCCGCAACCCGTGGTGCTTCTGGGGCGAGCGTCCCGGATATCGATTCCCGTGGCTGGCGCGCGTGGCGAGGATCGGGCGGCTGGCCGCGTTGCGTTCCGGCGATCATCCGATCTGGGGCATCGGCGGTTGGGCGGTCGAGGCCTATCGCAACGAGTTCGGATCGCGCCGCACCTATCTCAACCTGCCGTACTATTCGAACTTGACCCGTTTCCAGTCGTCGCGCCCCCAGTACGCGGCCGACCCGACTTTTCTGTATTCCGGTTCACTGTCGCACCGCAAGGGCGTTGACCTGCTGTCGCGCGCGTTCACGCGTCTCGTCGAATCGCACCCGCGCGTGCGCCTCAAGCTGATGGGCGAGGGGCGCATGGAAGCGCGCCTGCGGCGCGAGCTCGCCGCGTGCGATCGCGTAGAGTGGGTTGGCTTCAAGGACTGGGACGATCTGCCCGGGGTGTATGCGTCGGCGCAGTTTCTGTGCGTGCCGTCGCGTCACGACGGGTGGGGACTCGTCGTTCCGGAAGGGCTCGCGTCGGGCCTGCCGACGATCGCCACCAACCGTACCGGTGCCGCAATCGATCTGATCGAAACGCGCCGTAACGGCTGGCTGGTGCCCGCCGGCGACGAAGAGGCGTTGTATCGAGCGATGGCGCAGGCCGCCACGGTTAGCGAGACCGACTGGCGGGCGATGAGCCGGCATGCGCGCGCCAGCGTTGCGGCGCATTCGCTCAGCGACGGCGCCCGCCGCTTCCTCAGCGGCGTCGAAGCCGCCGTGCCGGCCATGGGAGCGGCGCGCTAGCGATGTGCGGCATTGCCGGGGTCGTGCGCATCGATCCGCGCATCAACCTGTGTCCCGAGCTCGAGCGGATGCACCTCGCGCTCGCGCATCGCGGACCCGACGATCGCGGCGCGTGGCGATCGCCGGGCGGTCACGCGCTTTACGCGCATACGCGGCTGTCCGTGATCGATCCCTCGCCGGCCGGCCATCAGCCGATGCAGGCCGATGACGGCCGCTTCACGATCGTCTACAACGGCGAGATCTACAATTTCGAGGCGCTGCGGCAGTCGTTGATCGATGCGGGCGTGACGTTCCGCTCCAACAGCGACACCGAGGTGCTGTTGCGGCTGTATCAACGCGACGGTGCGGCATGCGTCAGCCGCCTGCGCGGCATGTTCGCCTTCGCGATCTGGGACGAGCGCGAGCGCACGTGCTTCCTTGCGCGCGACCGCTTCGGCATCAAGCCGCTCTACTACCACGAATCCAACGGGGTGTTGGCGTTTGCGTCGGAAGTGCGCGCGCTCGTCCGCTCGGGCCTGGTGGCGGCGGCGCTCGATTCGCAGGCGGTGTTCGAATATTTCCGATCCGGTTCGGTGCCTGAGCCGATCACGATGATCAAGGGCGTGCGCGCGCTCGAAGCCGCGCATCACCTGACCTGGCGCGACGGCGAGGGGACGATCGCCCGTTACTGGAACATCGCCTTCAACGCCGCCGGCGACACGAAGGACCCGGTCGCGGCGACGCGCGAAGCGCTGGTTGATTCAATCCGCCATCATTTCGTGAGCGACGTGCCGGTCGGCGTGTTCCTCAGCGGCGGCATGGACTCGACCGCGATCGTCGCGCTTGCCGCGCGCACACAGGATGCGAAGCTGCGGACGTTCTCGCTGACGTTTCCCGGGTCCGATCTCGACGAGGGACCCGATGCACGCCGCACGGCGCGGCATTTCGGCACCGATCACCACGAATGGGCCGTCGACGCCGCCGCGGCGCGCGAGATGGTTGGCGACTTCCTGGCCGCCGCCGATCAGCCGAGCATCGACGGTTTCAACACCTTCACCGTCAGCCGCCTCGCGCGCCGCCACGGCACCAAGGTGGTGTTGTCGGGCCTTGGCGGTGACGAGATGTTTGGCGGGTATCCGTCGTTTCGCGAAGTGCCGAAGCTCGCCAGGCTCGGCCGCCGCGCGGGCCTCGCCGGTCCGCTCGGGTCGGCCGCGATCTGGTTTGCCGGCGAGTTCGGCGGCGCGAAGCTCCGGCGCGCCCACGATTTGATCACGCGCACGCGTGATCTCGAAAACGCATACGCGGTGTTCAGGGGCATCTACAGCCGTCACGAAGCCATGGCGCTCACCGCGCACTACGCGGGCAGCCGCGACGCGGTGGTCACTCCGGTGTCTGCTCCCGTCGCGCTTGATCCGACACCCGAGGACACGATTAGCCGCCTCGAGCTGACGCGCTATATGCGCAACCAGTTGCTGCGCGATACCGATGTCATGAGCATGGCGTCGGGAGTCGAGTTGCGCGTGCCCTTTCTCGATGCGGACGTGTTCGACACGCTGTCGCGCATTCCCGCCGCGACGCGACTCGAGGCCGGCAAGGCGCTGCTCGCCGCGGCGGTGCCCGAGATTCCGGAGTGGGTGACGAAGCGGCCGAAACGCGGCTTCCTGTTCCCGATGGCGCAGTGGCTCGACGGCGCGTGGGCCGGGGAATTGACACGCACCAATGGCGCGCCCGCGGTGCAGATGGACACGTGGTACCGCAAGTGGGCGGTGATCGTCTTCGAGCGCTGGTCGCGGCAGTTGACGGTGACGAATGGGTGAGCCGTTCGGCGGACGGTCCGAAGCAGGCATCGGCTTCGCCAGCACTGCCGTCGGGTTGCTGATTGCGCTGGCGGTGTTCCCGGACGATCCCAGCCCGCGCGGCGCGTTGACGCTGCCCGCGCTGGTCCTCACCGCCGGAATTCTCCTGGTCCCCGTCTCACGGGCGATTCGTCGTTCGCCCGACCTGCTGGGCGCGGAGAATCTGGTCGCCTTTGGTTACGTCTTCTGGCTGCTGCTCGACCTGATCCAGGGCGCATACGATTTGCGTGACGCCGCTGACTGGGCGCTGCGCGATGCGTTCATCGCCATCGGCGTCTCGGCGGCGGCCATGTGGATCGGCGTGGCGGGCAAACCGTGGAAGCTGCCGGACTGGCTCGGTGAAATCGCGTCGCGCACGATGGACACGCGGACCGTTGCCCGGCTCGTGCCGCTGTGTTTCGCGCTCGGCATGTTCAACTTCGCGTACTCGACCGGGTTCGACCTGCCGCGCATGTTCTCGTATCTCGGTGAATCGCGATGGTCGGCGCCGTGGGGCCGCGGCCAGCTTGGCGGCTGGGACGCGTTCGGCGATCAGCTGCAGTATTTCGGTTACGTGCTGCCGAGCCTGACGGCGCTGCTGATTGCGCGCCGCGGGTTCACGTTCGGCGCGTGGCTGTCGGTGCTGCTGTCGGCGATCATGCTGGCGTTCCTGTCGCAGGGCGGCGGCCGGCGCATCATCGGCGTCACGGTCGGCGCCGCCATCCTGGTCTGGATCCAGGCGCAGCAGGAGCTCAGGGTGCGAAGGCTCGTCATCGCCGGCGCGATCGTCGTCGGCATGTTGACGGTGATGCAGTTGATGCTCAACATCCGCGGCCAGGGATACGCGGAATTCGCCTTCCGCGGCGAGAGCGAATACGACTACCTGCACGTCGACGACAACTACCTGCGGCTCGCGCAGGTGATGCAGATCGTACCTGCCGAACACCCGTTCGTCGAATACCGCCAGCTGTGGTTCACGATCGTGCGGCCGGTGCCGCGCGTGTTCTGGCCGGGCAAGCCGGTCGATCCGGGCTTCGACCTGCCCGCGATTGTCGGCATGAGAGGCGTCAGCCTGTCGACCTCGATCATCGGCGAGTGGTACCTGACCTATGGCTGGATCATGATCGTCGTCGGCGGCTGGCTGCACGGCCGCCTGTCGCGCACGGTCAACCAGCTGCGCGAGTTCGAGATCTATCGGACCAATCCAATCGTCTACGGCCTGGCGGTCATGGTGCTGGTGTCCGGCATGCGATCGATGCAGGACCTGATCATCATGAGCTACGCGCTGGTGGCATGGTGGGGCGTCAACCGGCTGGTGCGCGACCGGAAGCTGCCAACGCGGTGAAGCTACTGCACGTTGTCGCGTCGTACCTGCCGGCGATGCGCTATGGCGGGACCATCGTATCGGTGCATGGCCTGTGCCGCGCGCTGGCGGCGCGCGGCCACGACGTGCATGTCTATACGACCAGCGTCGACGGGCCCGGCGATTCTCCGGTCGCGCACAACGCACCGGTCGACGTCGACGGCGTCAAGGTGTGGTATTTCCAGTCGCGATCGCTGCGTCGAATTTATTACGCACCGGCACTGCGCTCGATGCTGCATGAATCGGCCGGCGGCTTCGATGTGATCCACACGCACGCGATCTACCTCTGGCCGTTGTGGACCGCCGCGCGCGAAGCCCGGCGCGCCGGCGTACCTTACGTGGTCTCGCCGCGCGGCATGCTCGAAAAAGATTTGATCGAAAGAAAGAGCGCGCTGTGGAAGGCGGCGCTGATTGCCTTCGTCGAGCGCACCACGCTCGAAGGCGCCGCCGCCGTCCACGTCACCAGCCGTCGCGAAGCGGAGCAGGCCGAAGCGTTCGGGTTCCGTTTGAACCGCGTCGCCGAGATTCCCAACGGCGTCAACCTCGATCGTGACGACGGCAGCACGTCGCCGGCGATTTTTGCGGCGACCGGCGGCAGTCCGTACGTGCTGTTCCTCGGCCGCATCAACTGGAAGAAGGGGCTCGATCGTCTGATCGGCGCGATGACGTTCGCGCCGCGCGTGCGGCTGATCATCGCCGGCAACGACGAGGAGGGCTATCGTTCGCGGCTCGAGGGCCTGGCCGCTCGCTACGGCATCGCCGATCGCGTGACGTTTACGGGACCGGTGCATGGCGGCGACAAGACGGCGCTCCTCGAAGGCGCGCGCGCGCTCGTGCTGACATCGTATTCCGAAAACTTCGGCAACGTGGTGCTCGAGGCGATGGCGGCGGCGCGGCCGGTGATCGTGTCGCGCGAGGTCGGTCTTGCCGATCTCGTCGAGTCGTCCCGAAGCGGGGTCGTGACGGACGGTTCCGCGCAGCACCTCGGCGAAGCCATCGCGCGCCTGGTCGGCGATGCGAAGGCAGGCGAGGCAATGGGCCGCAACGGCCAGTCGGCCGCGGCGCAATACTCGTGGGACGGCGTGGCGGCGCGGATGGAATCGCTGTACGAATCGATACGGCGCGCGTGATGCTCAGCCAGATCACACCGCTGATCCTCACCTTCAACGAGGCGCCGAACATCGCGAGGACACTCGAGCGCCTCACCTGGGCCTCCGACATCGTCATCGTCGACAGCCGTAGCTCCGACGACACGAGGACCATCGCGTCTCGCCATCCAAAGGTCCGCGTCTTCGAACGCGCGTTTACCACGCACGCGGAGCAGTGGAATTTCGGGTTGGAACAGACCGGCATCAGGACCGAGTGGGTGCTCGCGCTCGACGCCGATTTCGTGCTGACCGACGAGATGATCGCCGAGCTCACGACGCTTGCCCCGCCACAGAGTGTTGCCGGCTACCGCGCCTCGTTCACCTATTGCATCGACGGCAAGCCGCTGCGAAGCGCGGTGTATCCGCCGGTGACGGTGCTGTACCGCCGCGCTCTCGCAACCTACCGGCAGGACGGACACACCCAACGCGTCCACGTCGACGGCGCGGTTGCTGATTTCTCGTCCCGCATCTTCCACGACGATCGCAAGGCGTTGTCGCACTGGCTCGCGTCGCAGGTGAAATACATGCGGCTCGAAGCCGACAAGCTTGCGGCAACGCCCGCGGCGTCGCTGGGTCTCGTCGATCGCGTGCGGCGATGGGTCGTGGTCGCGCCGCCGTTGATGTTCCTGCACTGCATGTTCGTGCGCGGCGGCATTCTGGATGGCTGGGCAGGCCTGTATTACGCGCTGCAGCGCGCGACCGCCGAATTGATCCTGTCGCTGAGCCTTGCTGAACGAATGGTGAAGGGACGGCGGCCCGATCGCCGCGGTCCATCACATTGAGCTGGCGAGGCGGCCGAACAGCGCGCGCCGCGCCGGCTGATGGCGGAGCAGCGCGAGGATGAAATCGCGGTGCCGGTTGAATCGCGCGGTCTCGCGCACGAGCGGCAGGATGCCATCCGTTGTCGCCAGCGTGAACAGGGCGTCGATGTCCGCGTCGCGCATCCGCTGGGCGACGAACCGCAATGCGAGTTGCGCGGTGAATTCGGACTGAAACCGGCCGCGCCAGCTGGTTTCGTATTCGCGAAGCGCGGCCGCTGACAAATCGCCGGCCGCCAGCCGCCGGCCGAGCACCTCCGCCGCAATCTCGCCGCTGACGACGCTGTAATAAATTCCGCCGCCGGTCGTCGGCTTGACCAGTCCCGCCGCGTCGCCCACCGCAAGCACTCGATCCGCGTAGGTTCGCTTCACGCTCGCCAGCGGCAACATGCGCCGGCGCGGAGCGAGCGAGTCAGAGACCGCCACCGCCCACCGATCGCGCACTCGCGCGAGCATCCGCGAAAAATACAGTCCCGCATCGGCATCGGCCATCACGCCGATGCGCGCGAACGTGCCGGAGGCCCGCCGCACCGGCACCGCCCACGCGAAGCCTTTCGGCGCGATCTCCGATCCGAAATGAATCTCGACGTCGCCGAGCCGATCGGCCGGCAGCTCGAGTTGCGCGGATTGCAGGAACGTCGCCGGCATGCCGAGGCCGAGGCGCTTCTGAAATGCGTAGTTGGCGCCGCAGGCGAGGATGACCGATCGGGCGGCGACCGTATCGCCTTCGTCCAGCGTGAGCGTAACGCCCGTGCCGGACTGCTCGATCGCGGTCACGCGGTTGCCGCGGACCACCGTGGCGCCCGCGGTCTCTGCGCGGCGTCCCAGCGCCGCATCGAACGTTTCACGATCGATCACCACTGCTTCCGTGGTCGCGGTGGTGTAATCGAAGGAGTGGCCGGCCGGTGCGACGAAACGCACCGTTGAAAGTGGATTGAGCACCGCTTCGGCGGGCAGCGCCATCGAGGCGATGACGTCTTCAGCCAGCACGCCTGTGCAATGGACCGGCGCGCCGATCTTGTCGTGCTCTTCGAAGACGGTCACCGACCAGCCGTCAGCGGCCAGACGGCGAGCGGCCGACAGCCCTCCAGGGCCGCCGCCGACGATCGCCACATCCAGCATGTGCGCACGATTATACAGGTGTGGCCTCACACTTTCTTGCCGCGATGCTCCCAACGTCCGCGCGCGGTGATCCAGAACGACTGGAAGATCAGCACGAGATCGACGAGTAGTCCGGCGCGGCGGATGTAGAGCAGGTCGTAGCGGAACTTCCCGGTGCGCGGCAGATCGCGCGGCGCATGGACCTGCGCGATGCCGGTGAGCCCCGGACGCACGCGATGACGCGCCTCATAACCCGGAATCGCGCTGAGCGGCAGCATCGCGCCGTCGGCGGTGGTGTCGGCTTCGCCCGGCCGTAACGGTCTCGGCCCCACCACGCTCATGTCGCCGCGAAAGATGTTCCAGAGTTGCGGCAGCTCGTCGAACGCGGTCGCGCGGAGGATGCGGCCGACCTTCGTGACGCGCGGATCGTCGACCGTGGCTTGTACTGCGCCGGTGTGCCGCTCCGCGTCGACGATCATCGAGCGGAACTTGTACGCGTGAAACACCCGGCAGTCCTTGCCGACACGTTCCTGGACGAACAGCACAGGTCCGCCGTCCTCGATCTTGATCGCGGCGGCGATGACGGCCGCGGCGGGCGCGAACACGATCAATCCCGCGCCCGAGATGAGGATGTCGAAGAGCCGCTTGATCATTGCGCGGCCACTTCCTCGATGACCTGCGCGTGGGACGCGACTTGCCGATCGCGGGCGAACAGCTCCGAGGCGACGCGCGCGCGCACGCCCATCGCCTCGCGCTCCTGGCGCGAGTCGGCCAGGCGAACGATGGTGTCGGCCAGCTGCGCCGCATCGCCTGGCTCCACGAGCACTCCGCATCGATGTCGCTGAGTGAGGGCGGCGACTTCGGACATCGGCTCCACCGCGGCGATGTATGGACGTCCCGCGGCGAGAATCGGATACAACTTGCTCGGCACGATGTAACCGGCCAGGCCGGGCTTCAGCGACACCAGGCACACGTCGCTCGACGCGTAGGTCCATCGCAGCTGGTCGCGCGGTTGAAACGGCAGGAACCGGACGTTGCCGAGCCCTCTCATCTTGACGGCGTCTTCAAGCGCGCCGCGGCGGTTGCCGTCGCCGATGAACAGAATCACGATGTCGGTGCGGGCCTTCAGCAGTTCGGCCGCTTCGATCACGACATCGAGGTTTTGCGACAGCCCGATGTTGCCGGCGTGCAGCACCACGAACTTCGATTCGAGTCCATGGCTCACGGCGAAATCGTTGCGCTTGTCGGATGGCACGATCGCCGACGTGTCCGCCCAGTTGTGAATCACGGTGACCTTCGCCGGATCCGCGCCCTTGCCGTGGATCAGTCGCGACGCCATCGTGTCGCCGAGCGCGACGATGCGCACCGCGCGGCTGACCATGAAGCGGTTGAGCCGTTCGAGGATCGCGTTGATCGCCGGGCTATGGAAGTCTTCCAGCAGCCCGGCGACCTCCGGAAAAATGTCCTGGCAGAAGAAGATCACGCCGTGCCGCGGGCGCGCCGCCAATGCGGCAAGCCCGATGATTGGCGGATCCGTCAGCGCGATCGTCACATCCTGCCGCCGCAGCCGGACCGCCGCCCACAACGCGGAACAGAAATACGTGACGTAATTGAGCGCCCGGCCGCTGAACCGCCGCGGCGAGAACGTCGTGCCGCGGGCGCGCACGATGCGGACGCCGTTGCGTGTCTCCCGCGACGGCAGCGCTGACGCATGGCTCACGGGATAGCCGGTGACGATCGTCACCTCCATGCCGTGCCCGGCAACGAGATCCTCGGCGAGCTCGGTGAGCAGCTGGCCGGTCGCTCCGGTATCCGGCCAGTACGATCGATTGAAGTAACACACCCGCAGCGGCGAGCCGCTCATCAGCGTGGCTTGCGCAGCATGTGCGGCCCCATTACGAGCACGTCCATGTCGGTGCGGAGGAAACAGTCGAGCGCCTGTTCGGGACGCTCGACGATCGGTTCGTTTTCGTTGAACGACGTGTTGAGCAGCACGGGCACGCCGGTGCGGCGATGGAAGGCGCGAATCAACGACCAGTAGCGCGCGTTGCTGGCCTGGCTGACCGACTGCAGCCGTCCCGACCCGTCGACGTGCGTCACCGCCGGTATCACGTCTCGCTTCTCCGGCCTGACCGGATACACCTGGATCATGAACGGGTCGTGCACCGCGTCGACGAAGTACTCGTCGATCGCTTCGGCGAGAATCGACGGCGCAAACGGACGGAACCGCTCGCGGAACTTGATCTTCTGGTTGATGATGTCGCGCATGTCCTTGCGCCGCGGGTCGGCAAGGATGCTGCGATTGCCGAGCGCGCGCGCGCCCCATTCCATGCGTCCCTGGAACCAGCCGACGATGTTGCCGTCGGCCAGGCCGGCGGCGGTGGCGTCGCATAACGCCAGTTCATCGGTCAGTGTCGTCCACGTCGCGCGTCCCTTCTCAACGACCTGGCTGCCGCGGATGACGTTCGCGATCGCGTCGGCATCGTACTCGGTACCCCAGTACGAGTGTTCCATCCGAGGCGCGGGGGCGTGACGGCCCGATGCGTGCCACGCATCGAGCGCCGCGCCGAGCGCGGTGCCGTTGTCGCCGGCGGCGGGTTGAATGAAGACATGCTTGAACGGCGTGTTCGAGCGAATCTTGCCGTTGGCCACGCTGTTCATCGCGCAGCCGCCGGCGAGACACAACGAATCCGACGGCACGCGCTGGTGGGCGCCGCGCAGCACGTGAAACGCCGCCTGCTCGTACAGGCGCTGGACCGAGGCGGCAATGTTCTCGTGCACGCTGCCAACCGGTTCATCCGCGCGGCGGGGCGGGCCCAGCAATTCGATCAGGCGATCGGTAAAGACGTCCGGCACATCGGGCTCTCCCGAGTCCCAACGCATCGTGATTTCGCCGGTCCAGTGGCGGAAGTAATCGAGGTCGAGCTCGAAGCGGCCGTCGGGTTGCAGGCGCACCAGCTTCGCCAACGCGTCGACGTGCGTCGGCGTTCCATAGGGCGCCAGTCCCATCACCTTGTATTCGTCGCCGTATTTCTTGAAGCCGAGATACTGCGTGATCGCGAGATAGAGCAGGCCAAGCGAATGAGGGAAGAACACGCGGTCGATCACGTCGAGCCGGCCGGCGTGGCCGCGCGCCAGCGACATGCTGACGAAATCGCCGAAGCCGTCGATGGCGCAGCACGCCGCCTCGCTCATCCCGCTGGTATGGAACGCGCTCGCCAGGTGCGCGGGATGATGTTCGACGAAGCGCATGTTGACGCGCGATGCATCGAGACTGAACGTCCGCGCGATCACGTCGCGGATGCTCGCTTGCTTGCCGGTGGTGTTCCGATACTGGCCGAGCAGCCGGGGACCGGGAAAATGCGTCACGCCGAACCACGCCTTCTGCAGCAGATGCACGCGCCGGCCGCGCGCAATCGCCCACACGTCCACGTCGGCCGGCGTGGCTCCCGCCATCTCGAGGCCGCGCGCAATCGCGCGCTCGGGGAAACCAGCCACGTGCTTGATGCGGCAAAACCGCTCTTCCTCGAGCGCCGCGATCAGCTGCCCATCGCGCAACACCGCCGCGGCGACGTCGCCGTGATATGCGTTGAGACCGACAATCAGCATGCGCTACGCCATCCTGACGCGCGCCGGCGGCGTCGGCAGTTCAGGCGTCATCGGCGGCCCTTCGGCCCGCGGCTCGCGGCGATACAGCAGCAATCCGCCAAGCATTCCCGCGAGCACGGCATTCGCCGGCATCAACAATGAAACTTCCCAGAGGCTTTGCACGGCCATGCCGGCGAGGCCGCCGGCCGCGCCAACGCGGACCCAGAACATTTCCCCTTTATCGGAACGAACCGCCCGGTAGCCCAGCGTCGCCAGTGCAATGAGCGACCACAACACCGGCAGCGCCAGCAGCAGTCCGCCCTCGCACACCACCTGGATGTAATGGGAGTGCGCGTTGTTGTAATGCGCCCACCTGCCCATCGCGCCCACCCAGACACGCGAGCGCTGGTAAACGATCATCGAGTCGGAAAACGTCCCCGCGCCGGTGCCGGTCAGCCAGAAGTCCCGCGCGATCGGCATCGACTCCTGCCAAATCGTCAGACGGCTCAACGGCGCCGCCGTCGAGTCGAAGCTGTCCGCGATCCGCCCGGCCCATCGATCGACGTCCACGAAGACGACGATGATCAGCACGACGGCGCCGATCGTGCCGAGCAGGCCCGGCAGGTTGGTGCGCTCGGTGTTCATGCGCGGCTTGCCCAGCCGCCATCCGACCAGCGCCGCCGCGGCCAGGCCCGCCAGCGCCGAACGCGACAGCGTCACCAGCTGGATGCCGACGACGATCATCACGGCGATGGCCGTGAACACCAGCCCCGAGCTCATGATCTGCCCGATCGATTCGCGCCATGGTCCGCGCCGCAGCGGGTGGATCTTGCTGCGTGCGACGAAGTAGCCGGCGACCGGGGCGGCGACCATCAGCAACCAGCCGCCGAAATGATTGCGGTTCACGAACGCGCCGAACGGACTGGCGCTGCGTGCCTCCGGGTCGAGCACGAACAGCACGCTGCGGGGCGAGACTGCCTTCTGCAGCACCGCGGCGACCGCGAACACCGCGCCAATGAACGTCAACGCGCGGCAGAACGATCGCGTGCTGCCGCCGGCGTTGAACGCCGCGCGGGCCGTCCAGAACGCCAGCACGCCAAGCGCCGCCGTGCCGAGTGCCACCAACGTCGCTGCCGGATCGACCGACAGCGTTTCCCATTCACGCTCGCCGGCGCCGAACTGTTCGAGACGCGTTGCCGAGGTGATCCTGGCGCGCTGCGGCGATAGCGCCGCCACGACCGATGCCGGCAGCGGGAGGAGCTGGATGGTGATGGCGGCGAGCAGTGCGATCAACCCGAGATCGAGGCGCCGCCAGGGGCCGCGAAAATCGAAGGTGCGTTGGGGGGTCAGCAGCGCCGCGCCGATCGCCAGCGCCAGCAGCGGTGGCAGCGTCCACGTCGCGCCGCCCGCGAGCAGCAGGTAAGAGGCGGCGACGAGCAGGACGAGCAGCAGCCGCTGCACAGATTACGCGGCCGGAGATTCGGCGTAGTAGTTCTTGTACTGGTGGCCGTAGTAGCGCGAGTAGTAGTACTTGTTGCGGCCGAAGTTCACCTTGTTGAGCACCGCCAGCACGTTGCGCGGATTGCTGCCGAGCAGCGTTTCGACCGCGCGCTCCGCGAGTCGCCAGCGCGTCATCTCCGCGCCGATCACGAACGTCACGGCGGCGACGAGCGGCGCGAGGATCACCGCGTCGGTCACCGCCAGTACCGGCGGGGTGTCGATGATGATCCAGTCGAACGGCCCGGTCTCGAGCCCCGACAGCAGCGCGCGCATGCGGTCCGACGCCAGCAGCTCGGACGGATTGGCCGGCGTGCGCCCGGCGGTGATCGTCAACAGGTTCGGATCGTGCGTCCGCTGCACGACCTCGCGCATGCGCGCCTGGCCGGCGAGCAGCTGCGACAGGCCGCGATCGTTGTTCATGCGCAGCGCCTTGTGCACGCTCGGCCGGCGCATGTCGGCATCGATCAGCAGCACGCGCGCGCCGCCAACCGCAAGCGCCATGGCAATGTTCACCGCGGTCGTCGTCTTGCCTTCGAGCGGTTGTGAGCTTGCGACCGCGACGATGCGCGGCCCGTTGCCGGGCAGCTGCGATGCCAGCGCGGTACGAATCGAGCGATAGGCCTCGCCGAAGTCGTGCGGGACCGGCCCCGAAATGAGCGGATGGCGATCGCCGGAAACGATCGGCACGAGGCCGAGGAATTTCAACTTCAGCCGGCGGGCGACGTCGTCCGGCGTTTTGACGGTGTCGTCGAGATAGTCGATGCCGAAGGCGAGGCCGAGCCCGAGCGCGATGCCCAGCGCGATCGCATAGGCCCAGTCGCGGCGATGGTTCGGCGTGTACGGCAACGCCGGCACTTCCGCCCGGTCGACCACGCGCACGTTGTTGGTGCGGCTGTTGGCGACGACGCGCAGTTCCTTTTCGCGCGCCACCAGCTGGTTGTAAATCGTGCGGTTCGATTCCGCCTCGCGCAGCAGCACCGCGTAATCGACGCCCTTGCGGCCGAGCGCCGTGGCCTGCTTCTTCGACTCACCGAGCAGCGCCTGCAGCTCACGCTCCTGACGGACGGCGTTGTCGTACTCGTTCTTGGCGTTCTGCCTGGCCTTGCGGATTTCCTCGCGCAGCTGCGCTTCCGCGTTGGCGTAGGCGGTCACCGCGTTCTGATACGCAGGGTGGCGCTCGCCGTAGCGCTCGGTCGCGCTCGAACGCTCCTGCGCCAGCTGGTTGAGCCGCACGCGCAGGTTCTGGATGTTCGGATTGTTCAACACCGACGTGATCGACTCGACGTCGTCACCGGCGGCCTCGATCTGCCGCCACAGCGTTTCCTTCTGGATGCGATCCATCCGCGCTTTCGTCGCCGAATCGTTGGCGGTGGTCAGGCGCGCGACGACGATGTTCTGGTTGCTGTCGAGCGCGCCGGCGTCCTGCGATTCCTTGTACTGGGCGAGCTTGAGATCGCTTTCTTTCACGGCCTCGAACAGCTTCTGCACTTCGCCGGTCAGCCAGTCGGCGCTGGCGTTGAGCGTCGAGACCTTCAGCTCGAGGTTGTGCGAGACGTATTCCTCGGCAAACGTATTCGCGGCGCGCGCCGCGAACTGCGGGTCCGCCGAATCAAACGTCATGTCGACGAGCTGGCTGCCGCGCACCTGCACGACATTGAAGCGGGACAGCAGCACGTCCGGGTACGAACCGGCGCTCACGGCGGTGAACGATGCGGCCGTCGCCGGCGGCTCGGCGTGCGTCGAGGTGATCACGCGGTACGGCCACCCCGCGTAGTACTTCACCCAGGCGATCGCCACGGCGAGCTGCGTCGGCTTCGGTCCCTGCCCGTTGAATTCGGCGACGCGATTCATGTCGAGCTTCGATGCAACGCGCTGCGCCAGCTCGCGGCCCTTCATGATGCGCAGCTGCGTCTGCATGTACATCTCGGGGTCCGCGATCGGCGCGCTGCGCGCGATCTCCGACGGCGTCGCGATGTCGGCGTTGGGATCTTCGACCAGCACGCGGGCGACGGCGCGATACGCGGGCACGCGCGTGTAGCTGTCGACCATCACCCAGCTGACGACCAGCACGAATACCGTGAACGCGGCCCAGCGGTACTTGTAGAGCACCGACAGGCGATCGAACAGGTGCGGGTCGCCCGTATTCGGCGCCGGAGCCGGCGTCGCCGGGGTCGTCGAAGGCGAGGTGGACGGAGGATTCGCCATCAGGGACTAGGGCTTGAACGGTGACACAGGCTCGCCGGAGTCGACGGGCTGAATGCTTTGCTCGAGCGCAATCTGAACGGTCTGTGCCGTCATGGTCGTCGCCGCGCTCATGCCCACGAAGTTGGTGACGGGCTGCGGCATGACCACGCCGCGCATCTGACCTTCCCAGCGTCCGGGGAGAATCACGACCGTCTGCAATGTTTCAAAGCGGGCGAGCGCGCCGGCGTTGCTGAGCGCGACCACGTAACCATCGACCATGATCATCTCGACGACATAGGAGCCGGGATTATCCACCGAAAACGCGTATTCGCCGTTGGCGTCGGTTTCATCCTGGCCGATCACGGCGCCGTTGCTCAGGTTTCGCAGCTGGACGCGGGCGTTGGCGACGGGGGTCTGGGTGATGTCGATCACCTGGCCGATGATCCTGGTGTCCGCGGCGCCGATCGGACGCCACGTCTCCGCGAACGTCACGCCCTGACGCTGCCGGACGAGCGTCGCCGTGCCCTGCGCATCGATCCCGGCAACCGCCGCGGCGAGCATCGCGATGACGATCAAGCGTTTAGGCGTAGTCATACGAATCCCTCAGTACCGGGAACCGGGCGCACACAACAATATAGGTGACCTTCGGGTTATCGGACTCCGGGTAGATGCCAGTAGTCTATATGACAATATACGACAATAAGGCGCTTTCTGTCGAATCTTGCCTAAGTTGATCGGCCAGCCGGAGCTTTCGGCCCGCATTCCGGCCCCGCAGGCTGGAAA
>DASUSZ010000264.1:0-9993 GCA_036374815.1 Vicinamibacterales bacterium
GCACGCTCCGCAGACAAGCTCGATTCTGAAAGAGGATTTCAGCACGATGGTGCTGACGGCAAGACGGTTCCCGGATCTCCGGTTGCAGCACGGGCACGCAACCGGGTATCTGCCGGGTAGCGATGGCGCGGCGACGTTCCGCGTCACCCTACGCGACCGCGCGCCGATCGCTCGTGGCAGCCGCCGCCGTCAACGACTGTTGATAGCTCGTTACCGCAGCGACCCTGACGTCGTCCCAATGCTGTCCGCAGCGGGCGCATCGCCACGAGTGGCTCGGATCGCCCTCGAACGAGGCGTTGCGTACGGCGTGGCAGAGAAGGCACTCAACGCGTTCGGTATCCATGCATCCATGATCGTCTTTCCTGAGATCGGTGTCTGTTCCGTTCGGCACACGGTCGTGGCATAGTTGAGCTGATGTCGCCCCCGCACACGGCCGCGCCGGTCGATTTCGATCTCGAGGCGTTCCTTGGAACGACGGGTGTGACGCGCCGGATTGTCAAGTTCGCGCCCGGCGCGGTGATCTTCGCCCAGGGTGCAGCCGCGCAAACCGTCTATTACATCCAGGACGGCGAAGTGAAGCTGTCGGTGCTCTCGCCAAAGGGCAAGGAAGCCGTCGTCGCCGTGCTGGGCCCGGGCAACTTCTTTGGGGAAGGCTGCCTGGCCGGCCAGACTCACCGCATGGCCAGCGCCATCGCGCTCACCCCCACGGTCGTGCTGAAGATCCCGAAAGTGGAAATGGAGCGCACGCTTCACGAGCAGGCCAGTTTCTCGGATCGCTTCATCGCGCACGTCCTCGCGCGCAACATCCGCGTCGAAAGCGACCTCGTCGATCAGCTGTTCAACTCCACGGAAAAGCGTCTGGCGCGCATCCTGCTGTTGCTGGCGCGGTACGGATCGTCGGACGCGCACCCCAGGGATCTGCCCAAATTGTCGCAAGAAACGCTGGCCGAAATGGTCGGCACCACCCGCTCGCGCGTGAACTTCTTCATGAACAAGTTCCGCAAGCTCGGGTTCATCACCTACAACGGCCGGATCACGATCAATCCTTCACTGCTGACCGTCGTACTCCACGACTAGGGAATCGCGTGGTGTGCCAAACGCGACAGCGTGGCTTCGGGGGTACTGCCATCATGACGGCCTCCGAAGGAGCTCCACCATGCTGCACCAGTTCATTACCGAGCACCGCGATGTTATCGTTGAGCGCGCTGCGTCGCTGGCACGAGTTCGCGATCCTCTTCTCAACAACGCGCCCAAAGAGGAGATTTCACACTTTCTGACCCAGGTTTCCGCGAGACTACGGCAGGGTTCCGACCGCGCCGTCGACGCGACGTCGTTCAACGAGACCGCCGTGCGTAATGGCGCCAACATGCGGCGCGGGGGGCACCCTGTCGTGAACGTCGTCCAGTCGTATGGCGACGTCTGTCAGGCAGTGACGGCCATTGCCGTTGAATCGAGCATGCCTATCTCGGCTGACGATTTTTCCGTGTTCAATCAATGCCTCGACCAGGCGATCGGCCAGGCGGTCACCGAGTACAACCGCATGGCGGAAGATACCCGTGCGGCGGCCGAGCTTCAGCGACTCGGTATGGCGGCGCATGAGCTGCGCGATCAGCTGCAGACCGCGCAGCTGTCGTTGCGCTCGCTGCAGTCGTCGCGGACGGCAATCGACGGCTTGTCGGGACAATTGCTCGAACGGGCGCTGCGCAACCTGAGCGGGGTGGTCGACCGCATGTTGTCCGACTTCAGGTTTGGCGCCGGCCTCGAGCAGCGTGAGTCGATCGAGATCGGACCATTTCTGCAGGAGGTGGCGACGGCGGCGGCGTTGAACGCGGAGAGTCGCGGCCTCACGTTCACCATCGACTCCGAAACAACAGGGACTATTTGGGGCGACCGGCAGCTGCTGATGTCGGCGGTGATGAATCTCGTCAACAACGCGCTCAAATACTCGAGGGCCGGCAGCAATATTCGTGTGACGGTGCGTATGACGTCGACGCGGCTGTATATCGCCGTCCAGGATCAGTGCGGCGGATTGCCTGAGAGCGGTCTCGACGTGGCGGCTCCCTTCGCCGATCGACGCGGCACCGATCGAACGGGGCTGGGACTCGGCCTGTCCATCGCAAAGAACGTCATCCGATCGCATGGCGGCGACATTGCGGTTCGCAACATACCGGGCAGCGGCTGTGTTTTCACGATCGACATGCCGCTGGCGCCGCCGAGCTGCCCACCGACAGTCGCGCACTGACCGGGGGAAATCCCGAGCGCGCTGTGCTGTCTTGCACAGCGCGCGGCAGCGCCGCCCGCTACGATGGGGAATGACATTTGATCAACGAAAACTCCTCGTGCTCGCGGCGTGGATCGCGACCGTCACGACGCTTGGAATAGTCCTCGCCGTCGACAAGCCAAGTTTGTGGTTGTTGGTAGCGAGCCTTGCACTGATTCCCGCCGCGGTGGGTAATTGGTTCTGGGATGCCCCGGAAGCGACCCTGTCACCGCTCGTTGCCACGGAGAGGTCACGATCATGATCAATGGGTTCGATGTCGTCACTGGGAAGTCACTGGCACCCGCCCTGGTGCCGGTTACGCAAGGTGGATCGATCGCGCCCGGACCCAACACATCCGAAGACGAGCGCTGGCGCGAATGGCAGTACAAGGGGCGCTACGACGACGCGCGATTTCGCCGGAAGCTCAGGACCGTTCTGGTCGATGGCGCGGGCGTCGCGGCTGTGGCCGGCGCCGTGTGGTTTGCCGTCGTCGCCTGGCTGTAAGTCGACGCCGACTGTTACCTGCGCATCATTCGCCGCGTAGCGCTGTCACGGGATCGATCAGCGCCGCCCGGCGCGCCGGCACCACGCAGGCAATCGACGCGACCAGCGTCAGCAGCATCACCGCGGCGCTCAATCCGATTGGGTCGAGCGGCGAGGTTTCGAACAGCAGATCCTGCACGAAGCGGCCGAGCGCCATCGCCCCGAACAATCCAACCAGCAATCCGGCGCCGACCGGCACCAGGCTCTGGCCGAGCACGATCGCAATCACCTGCATTCGCGAAGCGCCCAGCGCCATGCGCACGCCGAGCTCCGGCGTGCGTTGACCGACGTACGACGCGACCACGCCGTAAATGCCGACGGACGACAGCACCACGGCGAGCACCGCGAACGCGCCAAGCATCACGAACATCAATCGCTGCTGGGCCAGTGACTGCGCGACCAGCCGTTCGTGCGTCGTCACACCGGTGAGCGGCAGCGTCGCGTCGAGCGTCGACAACACGCGCCTCGCCGTCGCTTCGAACGCGGCGGGATCGCCCGTCGTCTTCACCATCATCTGCATGAACGGCCGGCCGCGCTGCTGCACCGGCCGGTAGAACTCGACCTCCGACGTCGCGGCAAGCGACTGCGTGCGCACGTCCTCGACGACGCCGACGACTTCCATCACTTCGCCGGAGGCGCCCATGATGATGCGGCGGCCAAGCAGTCCCTGATCGCCACCCAGCTTGCGCGAGGTTGCGCGCGACACGATCGCGACGCGCGGCGCCCGCGCATCGTCGGCCTCGGTGAAATCGCGGCCGGCGAGCAGCGGAATGTGCATCGTCGCGAAATATCCCGGCGTCACCGACGTGGTGAGCCCAAGCGGCCGCTCATTGAGCGGCGGGACCGCGCCTTCCGAGAGCGCGTACGGCGATCGTGCGAATGCGCCGCTCAACGGCGGCGCCGCACTGAGCGCGGCGCGTTCGACCCCGGCGGTGTTCGACAACTCGGATGCCAGCCGCAGCCAGAAGCGCGAGTGCGAATCCAGATCCGGATAGCGGGACGAGGGCAGGTTGAGGCCGGCGACGAAGATGCGCTCCGAATCGAAGCCGGCAGGCTGGCTGCGCAGCCGATCGAAGCTTGCGATCAACAGTCCGGCGCCGATCAGCAGCACCAGCGATACCGCGACCTGCGCCGTCACAATCAGCCGGCGCGCGCGATGACTCCCCTGCGCGCCGGCGATGGTGCGGCCGCCGTCGCGCAGCACCGAGACGATGTCCGAGCGCGAGCCCTGCATCGCGGGATATGCACCCATGATCACGCCGACGCCCAGCGCCAGCAGCATCGTTGCCGCGAGCACCGGCACGCTGATGCGGATGTCGCTGGCAAACGCCAGATTGTTCTGAGCGAGCGTGACGAGCGCGGGCAGCGTCCAATACGCCAGCAACGCTCCGGCAGCGGCGGCCGCCATGCTCAACAGCAGGCTCTCGGCCATGAACTGCCTGATGATCCTCGCGCGTGATGCGCCAAGCGCCGCCCGCAGACCAATCTCCTGCCGCCTGCCGGTGAATCGCACCAGCAACAAGTTCGCGACGTTCGCGCAGGCGACAACCAGCAGCAGGCCGACGGCGGCCATCAGCGTCAGCAGACTGGAACGCGCAGTGCCGACGATGTCGTCGCGCAGCGGGATCGCGGTCAGCGTCCATTCCGCGTCGGCATTCCCGGGGTACTGCGCCGCGAATTGCCGCGCCAGGACGTCGAGCTCACGCCTCGCCTGTTCTTCGGTGACGCCGCGCTTCAAGCGGCCGATCGGTTGCAGGTAACTGAAGCCGCGGCGGATGGCGTCCTGCGCCACGCCGGGGTACTCGAATGGATTCGTAGTCCAGATGTCGGCGTCCCAGAACGCCGGCAACGCCTGCGCGACGCCGATGACGGTATAGACCACGCCGTCGACGGTGACGCCGCGCCCGATCACGGATGGATCGCCGGCAAATCGATCGCGCCACAGCCGCTCGCCGATCACCGCCACGGTCGCGCCGTGTTCTTCGTCGCCGCGGAAGAACCGGCCCGCGAGCGGCGTCGCCCCGAACGTGTCGAGAAACGAGCTCGTGCTCAGCGCGCCATTGACCTGAATCGGCTCGGTGCCGTTCAACAGCAAGGTTCGCGACAAGCCGGACATCGCGCCGATCGATTCAAACGACGTCTGGTGATCGCGAATCAACTCGTACTTCGGGACGGAAAAGCCAAGCTGCAGGATGTTGCGCTTGAGGTCCTGCCCCCACAGCCGCACGAGGCGCTCCGGCTCCTCGATGCCGTACGGCGCGAAGAACGCGGCGTTGAGCACGCTGAAGATGGCGGTGTTGGCGCCGATGCCAATCGCCAGCGACAGGATCGCCACGGCGGCGAAACCGGGATTGCGCCACATCAACCGCACCGCGTAACGCAGATCGGTCGCCGCGGTTTCGACCGCGGGCAATCCACGCTGATCGCGATAGCGCTCCTTCATCGACTCGAGATTGCCGAACTTGATGCGAGCCTGGCGGTAGGCGTCCTCACGCGGGACACCACGCCGGATCTGCTCCTCCGCCATCAGGTCGATGTGCAGCTGGAGCTCGTCGGCCATGTCGGCGTCGCGATCGCGCGGCGACAGGGTGTTGAGCAGGCGCCGCCAGGTGCGCCGCATCATGCCTTGCGATCCTTCAGCGCAACGAACCGCGCGACGATGTCGGCGGCCTGCGCCCACTGGGTGACTTCGGCATCGAGCTGCTTCTGTCCGGCCCTGGTGATGCGGTAGAACTTCGCGCGCCGGTTGTTCTCGGACACGCCCCACTGCGCCGCGATGGCGCCGTCCTGCTCGAGCCGCAACAGCACCGGATAGAGCGTGCCCTGGTTGATCGACAGCACGTTGTCGCTGGTCTGCTCGATGCGCCGGGCGATGCCAAAGCCGTGCTGCGGCCCCATCGCCGCCAGCGTCTTCAGCACCATCAATGCCAGTGTTCCCTGCCAGACGTCGGTCTTGTCGCTCATTTTGGAAACCAAAAGGAGAATGCCACAACTCCTTTTGGAATACAACAGGAGGCCGGGACCCCGGTTACGGCATGATGTGGGGACGATGGTGGCGTGGATCGCTGTTGGCGTGGGGGGCGCGCTCGGCTCGATGGCGCGTCATGGCGTGAACCGGATGGTGGCCGAGCACTGGCCCTCGCTGCGGTTTCCGCTGGCGACCGCCATCGTCAACGTCCTCGGGTGCTGCCTCATCGGCGTGCTCGCCGGACTCCTGGTGTCGGAGCGGCTGTCGATGCGGCTGGCGTGGCGGGAGTTCGTCATTGTCGGCATCCTCGGGGGCTTCACCACCTTCTCGACGTTTGGCCTCGAGACCATCACCCTCATCCGCAATGGGCACGTGCATCACGCGATGCTGAACGTCGCCGTTCAAGTGCTGTGCGGCCTCGGGGGCGTGTACGCCGGCCTGGCGATGTTTTTGCGCAGGGCGTGAGGAATCTTCCCCGGCTGCGCGGGGCGCCGCTGGACGGGCGGCGTCATTTGGGCGCGATTTGTATGCGCGTTGTTCGCCGGCCTGCCGGTGCCGCTCTTGCACAGACGATGAGTGCTCGACACGCGAGTTGCGCTCGCCGTCGACGTTTTCCGCCGCGCTGATGGCTGCGGAGAAGGCCTGACTGCAATGACCATGACCGCAGCCGCGGTGGCGCTCGCCATTGGCGCGGCGATGGGACTGTTCGGAGGAGGCGGCTCGCTGCTGCTGGTTCCGGCCTTGACGTATCTGATGGGGTTTGACGCGAAGCAGGCGGTCACGACCAGCCTCGCGGTGGTTGGGATCTCGGCGGCAGTCGGTTCAGCCGCGCGACTCGCGCATGGCACGCTGCCGATCAAACCGGCGCTCGTGATTGGGATCGCGACGGTACTCGGCGCCCTCGCGGGCTCGGCGATTGGCACACGACTCGACGATCACCTGCAGATGCGAATCTTCGGCGTCATCGTCGTCGTGGCTGCGGTCGCGCTGGGCTGGCGGTCAGCGTCAAGCCATGACGCCGCGAAGCCGGCGAGAGGGCGCGCCGTGCTGGCCGCGGCGGGTCTCGGCGTTGGTTTTGTCACCGGCCTGATCGGCGTCGGCGGCGGATTCTTGATCGTCCCCGCGCTCGTGATCGGCGCCAACCTGGACATCCGCGACGCTACCAGCGTGTCGCTGTTCGTAATGGTTCTAGCAACGGCGTCGGCGTTTGCCGGCTATGCAGCCACCGTAACGCCGGACTGGTGGTTCGTGCTGCCCTTTGCGGCGATCGCTTCTGCCGGCACCGTCGCGGGCGGCATCGCAGCGCAATCGGTATCGCAGCAACTGTTGCAGCGTGTATTTGCAGCGGGCCTCATTGTCGTTGCCGCCTTCATTCTCATTCGCGGCTGAACAGGAGATCGCCATGATCGTCAAGAGGCTCTTCGAGCCATCCATCGCGCAATCGAGCTATTTGATCGGTTGCGCCCAGACGGGAGAGTCGATCGTCATTGACCCGAACCGGGACGTCGAGCAGTACATCACCGAGGCGGCGCGCGAGGGATTGCGCATCACGCACGTCACCGAGACCCACATCCACGCCGATTTCGTTTCCGGCGCGCGCGAGCTCGCGCAGCGC
Source organism: Vicinamibacterales bacterium (assembly GCA_036374815.1). Lineage (GTDB taxonomy): Bacteria > Acidobacteriota > Vicinamibacteria > Vicinamibacterales > UBA2999 > 12-FULL-67-14b. Next base: position 7,387 of record DASUSZ010000264.1, read on the forward strand.
ACGGGTGCCCGGTTGTTGCTGTCGGATGAAGGCGATGCGAACTGGAAGTACCAATACGCCGATCGGGTGGACAACCATCAGTTGTTGCGCGACGGCGATCGCATCGCCATCGGCCGGATTCGCGTCGACGTCCTGCACACGCCCGGACATACCCCGGAACATCTCACGTTCCTGATCACCGATGGTGCCGCAGCCGACCGACCGATCGCGGCGGTGACCGGTGACTTCATCTTCGTCGGCGATGTCGGCCGGCCCGACCTGCTGGAACGGGCCGCCCACTACGCGGGGACGATGGAAGCGAGCGCGCGAACGCTGTGGCGCAGCCTGCAGAAATTCGCCGGCCACGACGACTGGCTGCAGATCTGGCCGGGGCACGGCGCCGGTTCGGCGTGCGGCAAAGGCATCAGCGCAATCCCGTCGTCGACGCTTGGCTACGAGCGCCGCTTCAGCTGGGCGTTCGGCGTCAAGAGCGAGGACGAGTTCGTCGAGCGCGTGCTCGCCGGCCAGCCCGAGCCGCCAACCTACTTCGCGAGCATGAAGCGAATCAACAAACAAGGTCCGGCGATTCTCGGCGGTTTCCATGCGCCGCCGCGCCAGGCGGACGATGCAATCGCGGCAACGCTCGCGAAGGGCGCGATGATCGTCGATACGCGCACGGCCGCTGCCTATGCGCTCGGCCACGTTCGTGGCACGGTGAACATCCCGATCAATTCGTCATTCGTCACGTGGGCCGGCTGGCTGATTCCGCCGTCCGCCGATCTGTACATGATCGTGTCTGACGAAACGCCGCCGGCGTTGACCGCGCTGGTGCGCTTGCTGGCGCTCATCGGCCTTGACTCGGTGAAAGGGTATTTCGGCGAGCTGGCAATCGAGCGTGCCAGGACGCGCGGCGAAACATTGAGAACCATTGACCAGATCCGCCCGGACGAGTTGTCACGGCGCCTGCCGTCCGGCGATGCGGTGGTGATTGACGTGCGGAGTGCCGCCGAGTGGGAGGCCGGTCATCTTCCCGGGGCCGTGCATATCCCGCTTGGCTACCTCGTCGATCGTATCGATTCGCTGCCGCGCTCGAAAACGTTGATTACCCAGTGCCAGTCCGGCGCGCGATCGGCGATTGCCGCGTCGCTGCTGGAACAGCGCGGGTTCGATCGCGTGCTCAATCTCACCGGCGGTTTCGCGCAGTGGCAGCACGCCGGCTTTCCTGTCGTGAAAGGCGCCGAGGACCCGCACGCCGTTTCGTCCTGACACGCTCGAAGCGGTAAGCGACGAGGATTGCTGACGTCCGATCCCCTGAAACTCCCGTGGCGCTGGGAAATTCTTCGCGCCATCGTGCCCGGATTGCCCGGGGGTTCGCGATTTACGCGCCTTTTGAGCGTCACTCCCCCGGCACGTTCGTTGCGGTGTCATGGTCTGAACCGCCTCCCGGCGAGGACCCCATGCCCCGTGTCAAAGAATTTCGCGTGCTGGTTGCATCGGACGGATCGTTGTCTGCCACGGCGGCGACGATGACCGCGAAGGATTTCCCGTGGCCGCCGGTGACACGCGCCTTCGGCGTCGTCGCACGGGAAGCCGGCTCGAACAAGAAGGGCCGCACCGTCGACACCGCGCTCGAAGCGGCCGTCAAGTCGACCGCCGAAATGACCACGAAGGCGCTCGTCGGCCGGTGGTCGGGCGTGCGAGTGCGGATCGGTGATGGCCCGCCGACCGCGGCCATCGTGCGGGCCGCGAAACGCGCGCGCGCCGACGTGATCGTAATGGGTTGGCGCGGGCATGGCGCCGTCCGGCGATTGCTCGCCGGCAGCGTGTCGCGAAGCGTGGTGCGCGAAGCACCATGCGCGGTGCTCGTCGTCAAGCGGGCGGCGCGAAACGTCCGCACGCTCGTCGTCGGAGTCGACGGTTCCGAGCAGTCCGAGCGCGCGGTTCAATTCGCATCGCGTTTGCAGCCGCCCGAAGGCGGCCGAATCCTGCTCGTGACGGCGGCGCCTTTGATTAGTAATCCCTCGTCCCCACTGCTGCCGTCCAGCATCCGAGAGGCGGCCGCTTCCGGGGTGGCCAGCATCAACAGGAAAATGGTCGCGGAGGCGCGTGACCGCCTGCACCGTCTGGCCAAAGGGCCGAGAGCTGCCGGTTGGAAAGTCGACACCAGCGTTACCAACGACGCTCCGTTGCGCGCGTTGCTGGCAACGGTGAATCGATCCGGCGCGGACGTGCTGATCGTCGGCGCGACCGGAGCATCGCAGCTGAGGCGGCTGCTCCTCGGCGGCGTCGCGCAGGGTGCGCTGGACCGCAGTCCGGTGCCGGTCCTGATCGTTCGATAAACCGAATCCTGAGCGCTTCATGAGCGCGGATGACGCCTGAACCGAAGGATCCATCGCTGTCCAGCAAACGTCCACACCGCCCAGGCGAGCGTCTTCTCCCACGCGGATCGATGCTCGGATCTCAGGACTTCAACGCTGCGCGCGAGATCCATGTCGTGCTGCAACTGCGTGGCTCGCGCGAACGTCTCGTCGCGCACCGCGAGATTGATCTCGTCCAGATGCTCGAACGAGAGCATGTCGAGGTTCGTCGTTCCCACCACGGTCCACAGGCGATCGGCGATCATCAGCT
>DASUSZ010000265.1:0-3796 GCA_036374815.1 Vicinamibacterales bacterium
GTCGCCTACAGGCTGCCGTAGCTTCAGCACGAAGGTTCAGCACGAAGGTTCAGCACGAAGGTTCAGCACGAAGGTTCAGCACGATGGTTCAGCACGGAGGTTCAGCACGATGGTTCAAGACGATGGTTCTGGCCGGCGTCGTTGCCGCCTCTGTCGGGGCCATGGCCGATGTTTACGGGGATGTCACCATCACGACCTTCACCCATTCCGACATTCAGCTCGAGCATGCCGGCAAGGTCATTCACATCGATCCGTGGAGTGTCAGCGATCTCACCAAAGCGAAACCTGCGGACTTGATCTTGATCACTGACGATGTCGGGCATCATCTCGACCCCAACGCGATCGCACGCATTCGAAAGCCGGGCGCGCCGGTGGTGATTGCGGCCAACGGAAAGAAAGCCGTGCCCGATGGCATCGTGATGGCGAATGGCGACACCATCACGCAGGCCGGCGTGCAGATCGAGGCCACCGCGGCCTACGACATCAAGCCCGGCGAGCCGTTCCATCCGAAAGGTGAAGCCAACGGCTACATCGTTACGATCGGCGGCAAGAGAATCTACGTCGCCGGCGTCACGGAGTGCGTGCCCGAGGTGCGCGGCGCGAAGAACATCGACGTGGTGTTCTTTGCGATCAACGTGCCGCTCGAGCGCATGGAACCGGCAACCGCGATCGAATGCCTCGCGGCGATGAAACCAAAGGTCGTTTATCCTTATCACTACGATCAAGAGTGGGTGCGTCCGGTGCCCCCCGGCGCCAAGCGGCCGGCGCCGTCGACGCGCGGTCTGAACGAATTGCGCGACGCGCTGTCGCGCCACAACATCGAAGTCCGATTCGCTAACTGGTATTCCGAATGAAAACGACGATTGCTGTTTCGATTCTCTTCGCCGGCGCCTTTGCGGTGGCATCTGCGCAACCTCCTTCCGGCGCGCGTGCCGGCCGCGACTGGCCCGGGTTCCGCGGCATCGCGGCGTCCGGCGTTGACGATGCGAAGCCGCTGCCGCTGCAGTTCAGCGTGCCCGACTCGAAACTCGTCAAGTGGCGCGTGCCGGTGGCGGGTCTTGGCCACTCCAGCCCGATCGTGTGGGACGACCAGGTCTGCACGGCGAGCGCGATCAGCGGCACTCCGGATCCCCAGTTGAAGGTCGGTCTCTACGGCGACATCGGTTCGGTGCTCGATACGACGGAGCACAAATGGATCGTCGCCTGTTTCGACAAGCGCACCGGCAAGCAGCGCTGGCAGCAAATCGCGACGACGGGTGTGCCGATCGTGAAGCGCCATCCGAAATCCACGCATGCCAGCTCCACGCTCGCGACCGATGGCCGTCACATCGTCGCGATGTTCGGCTCGGAAGGTCTTTACGCCTACTCGATGGACGGCAAGCTGATCTGGAAAAAGGATTTCGGCACGCTCGATTCCGGCTTCTTCATGGTGCCCGACGCGCAGTGGGGCTTTGCCAGCTCGCCGGTGATTCACAACGGCCGCGTGATTCTGCAGGCCGATGTGCAGAAGGGTTCGTTCGTCGCCGCCTTCGACGTCCGCACCGGCAAGGAGCTGTGGCGCACGCCTCGCGCGGACGTGCCGACGTGGAGCACGCCCGCGGTAGTCTCGATGAACGGCCGCGAACAGGTGATCGTCAACGGCTGGAAGCATATTGGCGGCTACGATCTGGAAACGGGCAAGGAAGTGTGGCGCATGACGGGCGGCGGCGACATCCCGGTGCCGACGCCGATCGTCGCCCACGGCCTGGTCTTCATCACCAACGCACATGGCAAGATGGCGCCGATTTACGCCATCAAGCCGACGGCGACCGGCGACATCTCGCTCAAGGAAGGCCAGACGTCCAACGAGCACATTGCGTGGAGTTACCAGCGTGACGGCGGATACATGCAGACCCCGATCGCCTACGGCGACATTTTGTACGTGTGCCGCGACAACGGTGTGCTGAGCGCCTTTGATGCGAAGACCGGCAGGCGTCACTACCAGGCTCGCCTCGGCGACGGCAAGACGGGCTTCTCCGCTTCCGCGGTCGCGTCGGGCGGACGTCTCTACTTCACCAGTGAAGACGGTGACGTGTACGTGGTGAAGGCGGGCCCCACCTACGAGCTGCTCGCGACGAACCCGCTCGGCGAAGTGGCGATGGCCACGCCGGCAATTTCAGACGGCATGCTGCTGTTCCGCACGCGCAGTCACCTTGTCGCGGTTGGAAACTAGGCGCCGCTGACAGGCGGGACTTAAGTCCCGCCTCTACAATTCCAGCGTCATCTCGATCATCGTGGGACGGAACCCGCGGCGCTTGAACAAGCGCTGCGCGGTCTCGTTCTGCGCGGCCGTGCCGAGCACGACGCGCGGCATGCCCTGTTCACGAAGCCACTCGATCGCCGCATCGAGCAGTGCCTCGCCGATACCGGCGCCGCGCGCCGCGTCCGCCACAAGGAGGTCGTGCACGAAGCCGCATTCGCCGCGCAAATCCTTCCACGACAGCGGCTCGATCGCCGCGTAGGCATACCCGACAATCCGCCGCTGCCGCTCTGCGACGAGCACGATCGAGCCGTCCTCGTCGAGCTGCGAGCCGAGGAACCGGGCGTAGCCATCGTCGTCGCCGCCGCCGGGCTCGAGGAAACGCTGCGCATCGAACGCGTAATGCGCGCGCATCAGCGCGGTCCCGAGCGCCCCGAGCTCCGGGACGTCGTGGGCGTCGGCGCGGCGAATCAGGACGTCGGATGGCAGTGGCGACATGGTCCGATGGTAGCCGGTGTGCAAAGCCGCTGCATTTCATCCCACGCCAATGGCGCCCTCAGCGGGACGAGCGGCCGTTTTGTGTTGACGGAATACGGCCTCGACATTACATTCCAGACGTTGTTTTACCGGTGTTTTGGATTGCAGGAGGTTGGTGATGAGCGGCTTTACAGACTGGTCAGGACGCGTGTTTCTGGCGTTGGCGCTGATGCTCGCGATCAGCGCCCCGGCGTACGCCCAAGGCAGTATTTTCTCCACTTTGTCAGGGACGGTCGTGGACGCCGAGGGACTTCCCATCCCGGGCGCCAACGTCAAGATCAAGAACAACGGCACCGGCACGGAGATCAATCTCGTGTCCGGCGGCGACGGCGGGTTCACCGCGCCCAACATCAATAGCGGCAACTATTCGGTGACCGTCGAGCTCGCGGGATTCCGCACCACGACGCTCGAGTCGGTCAGCGTTGCCGCGGGTATTCCAACCGCGGTCAAGGTGACGATGCAGGTCGGCACGATCGCCGAGAACGTCACGGTCGTCGGCGAATCGGCAACGGTGGTGCAGTCGCAATCTCCGGCGATCTCGACCAACCTCACCGGCCAGCAGATCACGAGCCTGCCGCTCACCAGCCGCAACGCGCTCGATTCGCTGACGTCGCTGCCCGGCTTCAACACGTCCGGCACCGCGCGCAATTCAACGGTGAGCGGCCTGCCGCGCAGCGCCATCAACATCACCCTCGACGGCATGAGCGTGCAGGACAACTACCTGAAGACGACGGACGGATATTTCGCGCGTTTGAGCCCGCTGCTCGACTCGGTTGAAGAAGTGACGGTGACCACCGCCGGCAACACCGCTGATGCGACCGGCCAGGGCTCGGTGCAGATCCGCTTCGTGACCAAGGCCGGCACCAATCAGTGGGTCGGCACTGCCTACGAGTACCTGCGCCACGACGCGCTCAACGCGAACAGCTGGTTCCGCAACCGCGACCTCCCTCCCGATCCGGAGACCGGCAAAGCGCCGAAGAATGAGCTGCGCCAGTATACGAGCGGCTTCGCACAGGGCGG
>DASUSZ010000266.1:0-2302 GCA_036374815.1 Vicinamibacterales bacterium
AAGGTCGACACCAAGATCGTCCGCATCTTCAACACCTATGGGCCGCGGATGCGCATCCGCGACGGCCGCGCGGTGCCGGCGTTCATCTCGCAGGCGCTCGTCAACGAGGACGTCACGGTCTTCGGCGACGGCACGCAGACGCGCAGCTTCTGCTACATCACCGACCTGGTCGACGGCATCATCCGGCTGATGCTGTCGAAGGAAGAAGGCCCGATTAACATGGGCAATCCGCAGGAGATGACCATCGAGCAGATCGCGCGATTGATCATCGAGATGACCGGGTCGAAGAGTAAAGTTGTCTACAAGCCGCTGCCGACAGACGACCCGAAGGTCCGGCAGCCCGACATTACCCGGGCGCGCACGCTGCTTGGCTGGGAGCCGAAAGTTCCACTCGAACAAGGGTTGGGTCGCACCATCGATTACTTCAGGGAAAAGGTTTTAGGTCCGTAATTGCCATTCGCCACACTCGGTCTCGGTTCGAAGCTCGCTCAAGCCCTCAAGGAAAAAGGTTACGTCGAGCCCACGCCAATCCAGGCGAAGGCGATTCCCACAATTCTCTCCGGCCGCGATGTGATCGGCGTCGCGCAGACCGGCACCGGCAAGACCGCGGCGTTCGTGCTGCCGCTGCTCGAAAGGATGGCGGCCACGCCCCAGCAGCGGTCGATGCGCGCGCTGGTGATTGCGCCGACGCGCGAGCTGGTCGCGCAGATCGAGGAAAACGTCCGCGCTTACGGCCGGCACCTGCCGCTGCGCTACGCCACGATTTTCGGCGGCGTCGGTGAAGGGCCGCAGATCCAGGCGTTGCGGCGCGGCGTCGATCTGGTCGTCGCCACGCCCGGACGCTTGATCGATCTCATGGAGCAGCGTCACGTCGACTTCGCGGCGCTGCAGATGCTGGTGCTCGACGAGGCGGACCGCATGCTCGACATGGGCTTCCTGCCGGCGATTCGCCGCATCGTGTCGAAGACGCCGACGACACGGCAAACGCTGCTGTTCTCGGCAACGATGTCGAAAGAGATCGAGCGGATCGCGAAGGACGTGCTGCGCGACCCGGTCGCGGTGGAAATCGGCCCGCGCTCGACCCCGGCCGAAGCGGTGACACAGTACGTCGTCGAGGTCTCGGCGGCGGGCAAGATCCCCGCGCTGATTCACCTGCTGAAGGACGCGGCGCTCGAATCGGTGCTGGTGTTCTCGCGCACCAAGCACGGCGCCGACCGCATCGCGCGAAAGTTGAGCGCGGCCGGCCTCACCACCGCGACGCTGCATTCGAATCGCACGCAGGGCCAGCGCCTGCAGGCCTTGAAGCGGTTCAAATCAGGCGAGGTGCGCGTGCTGATCGCGACCGACATCGCCGCGCGCGGCATCGACGTCGACGGCATCTCGCACGTGATCAACTTCGACTTTCCGCCGCAGCCCGAAGACTACGTGCACCGCATCGGCCGCACCGGCCGCAACCAGGCGATCGGCGACGCGATCAGCTTCGCCACGCACGAAGACGCCGACAGCGTGCGCCGGCTCGAGCGGTTTCTCGGCCGCGGCATCACGCGCAAGAAGCTCGAAGGCTACGTCGCCGCCGTAGCACCGCCGGACGACGGCGGTCACCGTGAAGACGCACGGCACGGCGATCGGCCGCCGCGCTCGCACGACGGACGGCCCCAGCGCGCGAAAGGGCCGTGGCGATCCAAGAGTCCACAGGCCAGTCGATTCGGCCGCAACCGCTTCGGACAGAATCGCGGCAAGCCGCAAGGCCGCCGCGGCCGCACCTGATCGCCGACTCGTCCGGCATCAGGTCGCAAACACCGCCAGCAGCGCGCCAGCGGTCCCGCCAACCGCAAAGCACACGCGATCCGTCACGGACCGCGCCATCACGATGTCCTTCGTCACGTACCACGTGGTCGTGGCGATGGCTACATTCACAACCGCGATACCGAGGTAATTCGCTGAGGCGATGAATCGCATGTCGAGCGCCAGCAGGGCGTATTGCACGAACACCAGCGCCGCCAGGCGCAGCGACTGCCGAGACGAGCGGGACGGCGGCGGCGGGTCGTGCGAAATCGCTCGACGTTCACGACGACGTGGCGCGGTGGTGTGCGCGATACGAATGCTCCTGATCCGTCGCACATGCCGGCGCGGCCCGCGCACCGGGGTGATCGAAGACATGCCGGCCCCATTGCAAACGGGCAGCCGAATTGCAGTGACCGGAGCATCACCCTTTATGGAGGCATCACATGGCTATTAGCGAAATGACTGAACGTACGACCGCCCGGCAGAGCGAACCCTGGCAGCACTCGGAAGGCGCGGT
>DASUSZ010000267.1:0-3649 GCA_036374815.1 Vicinamibacterales bacterium
CGAGATCTTGCCGGTGGCCTCGTCGACGCGTAACACGCGCACCGTGATCTGATCGCCCGGAGCGACAACTTCGTTCGGGTTGCTGACGCGCGTCCAGCTCATTTCCGACACGTGCAGGAGACCCTGGATGCCGCCGCCAAGATCGACGAACGCGCCGAAGTCCGGCACCGAGACGACGCGGCCGGTGATCACCGCGCCCGGCACGATCGACTTGCGCATTTCGTCGGCGCTCGCGCGCTGCTCTTCTTCGAGCTGCTTGCGGCGCGACAACACGATGTTCCTGCCGCCTTCCTTGTACTCGATGATCTTGAAGCGATACACCTGGCCAACATGAGCCGCGGTGTTCTCAGTGCGCACGATGTCGATCTGCGAGACTGGACAGAAGGCGCGCTCACGGGCAACGCGCACCTCGTAGCCGCCCTTCACTTCCTGCACGACCTTGCCTTCGACGGCGAGACCGGCGTTGTAGGCATCCTCGAGCTCGCGCTGCGAGGCGGCGTTCCTGACGCCCTTGCGCGACAGCGTGATGCCGCCGCTCGTCGAGATCACCATCGCGGTGATGCGATCGCCGACCGATACCTCGATGTCGCCGTCGGCGTCCTTCAGCTCAGCGACGTCGATCTCCGCTTCGCCCTTGCCGCCGATCGCCACGAACGCGACCTTCGGCCCGATGCCGACGATGGTGCCTTCGATGGTTTGGCCACGTTTGAACTGGCGCGCCTTCTCGGACGCCTCGAACATGGTTGCGAAATCTTCTTCTTGTTCGCTCACTTGCAGACTCCCTCGGACGATGCGGAATCTCTAAGTATACAGGCGGGCTCAGTCGTCTTCGTTGCGGCGCGAGCGCGACTGTTTGACGCCGCTCCGCAGCTTCTTGCCGGCGAGACGGCGCTCGCGCGACCCCGCGGTCGGCTTCGTGTTACGGCGGGTCTTCGGTGTGATGGCCGCGTGCTGAATCAGCGCGATCAACCGCGCCCGCGCCGCTTCGCGATTCTGCGACTGCGTCCGGTGCTCGCGGCTGTCGATCGACAGCACGCCGTCGCTCGTCATCTTCGAACCCGCCAGCGCGATCAACCGCCGCTTCACGTCGGGAGGCAAATCGGATGCTTCGACGTTGAATCGCAGCTCGACCGCAGTCGCGACCTTGTTGACGTTCTGCCCGCCCGGCCCTGATGCGCGCACGAATCGCTCTTCCAGATGCCGTTCGTCGAGCGCGATCGAGCCGGTGACGTGAATCATCCAGTGGTAATTATCTTCGATGGTTCGGATCGCGGTGCTACGATGACATCCAACTCCGTCGGCGGCGCGCGGTCCCAACTCGCGGTCGACTATCCGAGTGAAGGGCCTGCACGTGACACCTGTTCGAACTCTCCTTGTAACTGCCCTGATGTCCGCGACCGTCGCCGGATGCTCCAGCTCCTGTAACGAGCAGTCGGGCCCGCCGCAAACGGCGGCATCCGCCGCCGGCGCCGCGCCAGCGGATGCTCAACGAGCGCCAACCATTGCTGCCGTCGCGCGAATACCAGCCGGGCCGTGGACGGAGATCGCGCGGCGGCTGGTTGAAGCAAAGAACCTGGACGGCGCCGTCGATGCCACGCGCGAAGCGCTCGCGCGCGGCGGTGTCGCAACCTTCGATGGCACGCGCGCGCTCGTCACCGTCAGCGCGCCGGCGTCGCTGGTTCGCGTCACGCCGCTGGAGACCGTGCACATGGCGATGGAGGCTCGGCGGCGCGCCACCGCATCGCGGCTCACTGCGGCGGAACTGGCGCAGATGCTCGAGGGCTTCGGCTTCCCGTTCCCCGGCGCGCGGGAGAACGGCGGCATCCCGGCCGCGGAACCCCGCGGCGCGGCAGCGCCCGCAATCGCTGACAAGATTCGCGAAGCGCAGATTGACGAGCGGCAATCGGCCAACGCAGCCGAGCGCGCCGAACGCGATCGACTGCAAGAGAGAGCCGATGCCGACGAACAGGCCGGCCGCGCGAAGATCGACGCCGCGCAGCAGCGCATCAAGGAGCTGACCGACGCCTGGCAGAAAGCCCGGCAGGCCGTCGGCAAGACGCCCGCAAGCGAACGCGCGGCAGCGGAATCACGGGTGAAAGAAGCATGGGAGGCGCGTGGCGCCGCGATCGCCGAGCTCGGCCGGTTGCGCGCCGCCGAGAGCGACGCCGAAGACGAGCGCCGGACGCGCGGAGCGCGCGCGAGCGAGGTGTCGAACCGTGCCGAGCGCGCGCAGCGATACATCGGCCCCGATTTCGAGAACGGCGAGCGGCTGATGCAGCTGTTGCAGGCATGGGTGACCAATGCCGCCGCGGCACCAAACGACCCGCGGAGCTTCACTCCTCTCTTTCTTGCGGAGATGGCGCTGCGGCAGGATCCGCCGATCGATCTGCTTGGAACGCAGTTCAGCCGCCTCGGACGCGACCCGAGTATCGCGGTCGATCTGCGCGGCCTGCCGCGCTCGGGCCGGCTACGCCTGACGCTACTCGAGATCCAGCTGATGTCGGCGGCGTTCCTGCGGATCCCGGACGCATCGGCGTCATTGCAGCCCTCGGCGTGGCCGTCTGGTATCGGAAGGCTGTTGCCTGCCTACGTCGTCTCCGCACAGGCGACGCCGTGCTCCGACCTGATGCAGAACGCCGAAAAAGTCGGCAAGATGCTCGGCGGCGATCTCGGCGGTGCGGCCTACACCGGCGTCGTCGGCGCCGGCACCGGCGCCGCGCTCGACAAGGCGATCCAATCCGCGATTGGCGAAGCCGCCGCTGAGAATTTCGGCAAGGTGATGGACGCCCTTAACCTTGCTTCGAAGATCGCGCGGCTGGTGTCGTTCTACAGCGACACGCAGGTGAGCGTGGCCGCCGACGAACCGTTCGTTCACAAACCGCTCGGCGTCAACAAGTACGTCGCATTCGAAGCCACCGCGGGTGTGAGCGATGAAGACCTCGCGGAGTATCAGCGCGCGCTGGAGAAAGTGTCGCAACAAGATCGCGCCACGCGCGACTGCCTCGAGGCCGCCGGCATGCCGAAGTTCACAAATCTCGGAGACCTGGCGAAGGAGGCCGAGCAGTGGCTGGTCGATTGGCGCATCGTCGAGGGCTCGCCGCAACACTCGTATTTCTCGATGCCGCCGAACGTGTTCTATCTCCCCGGCCGCCAGGCGATGAAGCTGATCCGCAAGAGCGACAGCAGCGCGTCGGCCGTGTTCGTCGTCGACATCCTGCCGGAGAAGGAACATCACGGAAAGATCGTTCGTGCGCACGTCACTGTGCGCGCGAGCGTCGACGCGGCCCAGGCGCCATCGCTCGGCACGCTGCTCAACCCGATCACCGGAGTCCTCGGTCTGGTCGAATCGCTCGTCGAACTGGGCGCCGGCTGGTTCCAGTACATGAATCAGCCGAAGGCGTATCGCACGGTCGAAGTCGACTATCACTGCCCGAGGCCGACGGAGTTCTACGACGACAGCAAGCCGATCGGCGACGGCGGCGGCGGCGAAGGACCGAACGACTGCGTCATCAAGGCCGAACAGAAATAGCGTCGGCTCAAAACACGTCGAGGTCGTGGCCGATCACGACCTTGCCGGTAGCCAGCCGTGTGATCCGAATGCAGGTGGGTGACGAACGCAATTCGGAGGCCGAATCGTAGCATTCGCCGG
>DASUSZ010000268.1:0-6406 GCA_036374815.1 Vicinamibacterales bacterium
AATCGATGGGCGCGAGCTCGCCGCAGCTGATGGAGAAGTGTTGCCGCGGCGAGCACATTCCAAGCGTATCGATCACCCTGGCCAGCAAGGAGTCCAGGCAGGACTACTTCAAGATCAAGCTCGAGGACGTGCTGATTTCGAGCTACCAGACCGGCGGCGGCGGTGCCGGCGGCTCGGTCCCGATGGACCAGGTCAGCTTCAATTTCCGCAGCGTCGACGTGCAGGTGCTGAACTCGAAGGGCCAGTTCGAGCAGACGTCCTGCAACTTTGCCAGCGTCAACACCGACGGACAGCTCGGCCACAACCACGAGAAAGAATGATAAATATTCCGGCGTGAGCGATCTGCCGGAGATCTTCAACGCCGCCACGCACTTCGTCGATCGCAACATCGCCGCAGGGCGTGGCGGCAACATTGCCATCGAATGCGGCGACGAGCGGGTCAGCTATCAGCAGCTGGCCGAGCGCGTCAACCGGTTCGGCAACGCCATCAAGCGCCTCGGCATCCATCCTGAACAACGCATCGCGCTGATCCTCCAGGACACGCCGGCATTCGCCTACAGTTTCTTCGGGGCGATCAAGGCCGGCGCCGTGCCGGTGCCGCTCAACACGCTGTGGCGCGCCAGAGACTACGTCCACGCGCTCGGCGACAGCGGCGCGCGCGTGCTGGTGATCAGCGAGGCGCTGCTGCGCGAGTTCGAAGCGATCGACCGCGCGGCGCTGCCGCGGCTCGAACACGTCATCGTGGTTTCCTCCCAGGCTGCGGAGGGCAAGGGCCTGCCTGGCGGGGTCGACTTCGCGTCGCTCCTTGCCGGGTCGTCACCCGCGCTCGAGGCCGAGCCGACGCACAAGGATGCGATGGCGTTCTGGTTGTATTCCTCGGGCAGCACCGGCAATCCCAAAGGCTGCGTCCATCTGCAGCACGACATGTATGTCTGCGCCGAATCGTACGCGAAGGGCGTGCTCGGCATGCGCGAGTCCGATCGCTGCTTCAGCGCGGCGAAATTGTTTTTCGCCTACGGCCTCGGCAACGCGCTCTACATGCCTTTCGCCGTCGGCGCGACGGCGATCCTGCTCCCGGAGGCGCCGACCGCGCCGCGCGTTTACGACATCATCACGCGCCATCGTCCGACGTTGTTCTTCAGCGTGCCGACGAATTTCGCGATGCTGCTCGCCCACCTTCGCCACGGCTCCGGCGGGCAGGCACACCAGGGCGACTTCGATCTATCGAGCGTGCGGTATGCCGTATCGGCGGGCGAGGCGCTGCCGGAGCCGCTGTATCGGCGGTTCAAGGAGCGCTTTGGCGTCGAGATCCTCGATGCGATCGGCTCGACCGAGTGCCTGCACATGTTCATTGCGAACTATCCCGGCCGCGTGCGGCCGGGTTCGAGCGGGCAACCCGTGCCCGGCTACGACGTCCGCATCGTGGACGATCACGATCGCCCGGTCGCGGTGGGCGAGATGGGCAACCTGCTGATCAAAGGCGATTCGACCTGCGCCTATTACTGGAACCAGCACGAGAAGACCAAGCAGACCATCCAGGGCGAGTGGATCCGCACCGGCGACAAGTATTACCGCGACGCCGACGGCTATTACTGGTACGGCGGACGCAGCGACGACATGTTGAAGGCCGGCGGCATCTGGGTCAGCCCCGTCGAGATCGAGAGCGTGCTGATCGATCACGACGCGGTGCACGAGTGCGCGGTGGTTGGACGGGAAGACGGTGACGGGCTGGCGAAGCCGTTCGCCTACGTCGTCTTGAAGGAGCAGGTCGCGGGATCGCCGGAACTCGCCGCGGCGCTGCAAACGTTCGTGCGCGAGCGTCTGGCTGAATACAAACGCCCGCGCGGTGTCGAGTTCGTGAGCGAGCTGCCGAAAACCGCGACCGGCAAGCTGCAGCGATTCAAGCTGCGCGCTAGCGCTCGGCCCTGACCAGCGCGGCCAGCGCGCGGTTGCCGTCGTGCGATCCCATCCCGTTGGTCAGGTCGACGTAGCGCTGCCGCGACGCGCCGGACACCTTGTGCCGGCCGGCGATCGCTTCGAGCAGGTTGGCGCGATCGTGACTGCTCGAGATGCGCGCCGCGGTCCGCAGCACGCCGTCGAGAACGCGATCGTTCAGCGACGGCCGATCGACGAGTCGGCGGAGGACGCGTGACAGATCGTGCGAGGATGAGATCTGCGAGGCCGACTGGAAGAACGCATCGGCCGACGCATCGGTGACGCCGCCGCTGTCGATCAGCTTCAGCAGCGTCTCCGAGCGATCGTGCGAGCTCGTCATCGATGCGGTTGCGCCAATCGCCTCGGCGGCAACTTCTTTCGAGAGCGTGCCCTTCGCCATCACCATCGACAGCACACGGCGCTGGTCGTACGACGAGCCCATCGATCGCACCAGCGCCGAGAGCTGCGCCGCGTTGGCGGCCGTCATGCCGTCGCGCTCAATCACTTCGCTCAGGACCAGCGAGCGATCGTAGTTGGAATTGATGGTGGCGGCCGCGTCGAGCACAGCCGACGCGACGTTGGCGGGCAGTGGCCGCAGGTCGATGATCGCGCTCAGCGTGCGCCGCTGATCGTAATCGCTCGAAATCGTCCTGACCGCCTGCGCGATCTGCACGCGATGCGCGGTCGTGATCGCCGGCTGTTTGGCGATCGCCGTGAACAGCGTCGCCTTGTCGTAGTCCGACGGCATTTCCTTCGGCACGCGCGCCAGGACCTTCGACAGCAGCGACTCGTTCAGCTCCGCCTGTCGCGCCAGCTCGGTGTAATAGACGCGATGGGTGTAGCTGGAGTCGCCCAGCTTGTCGATCTCCGCCAGCACCGCGTCGGGCCCGCCGCGCTTGAGATATTTCGCGACGCGGTCCTTGGCGAACATGCCGCTGTGCTTGATCAGGCGATCGAGCGCCGTCGCCAGGAACTGCCGGCCCTCCGGCTCGTACTCCCGCCGCAGGCCGTTCTTCGAGAACGTGCGCTCGATGCGGCCGTTCACGCCGCGCAGCTCGAGCTGCGACTTGAAGATCACGCCGTCGGCAATCGACAGCGATGCGCCGTCTTCCATCCAGGCGATGTCTCTCTCGTCATCCGAGAGGTGGAATGCGCCGTTCCATTTGACGGAGAGCTTTTCGTCGCCGTCGCTCCACGACATGTTGCCGCTGCCGCGCGTGCCGATCTCCTGCATCGGCGCGGGAGGAGCGGGCGGCGCCGGCGGCGCGGGAGGGGCGGGTGCATCCGGTGCATCGGGTGCATCGGGTGCGTCGGGTGCTTCAGGTGCGTCGGGTGCGTGCCGCGCCGGTGGTGCCGGCGGTGCCGGTGGTGGAGGCGGCGCGGGTGGCGCGGGTGGCGCCGGTGGTGCGGTCCGATCGAACCAGTCGCGCAACCACTGTGTGTCGAAGAAGGCGGCCGGCTCGCTCGGGCTGGTCAACGCCGCCGGGTTCGCGGCGGCGGTCTTCACCGCCGGCGTGCCGCCCGACATGATCGGCTTGATGACCGTCGCGCTCGCGGTCTTCTTCGGCATCACCGCTTCGGCGCTGGTCTCGGCGCGGAACGAGCTCATGCCGCCGGCCAGCAGAATCAACAGCGCGAGCAGCGCCCATGCGGGCGCGGGCTCGTTCATCGAGCGCGGCCGGCCGAGAATCCGCTGCACGCGGCCGACCAGCGATCCATCGGTGGCCGCGAGCGCAAACGCGCGATGGCTCGTGATCGACGTCAGCTCGGCGAGCGCGGTGACGTAGACGAGACGATCGCCGCACACTTCCACCGCGAGATCGTCGCAGCAGTGTTCGCGCTCGGCGCGCACCTGTGCGGAGACCCACCAGGTGGCGGGGTGGTAGAACAGCAGCGTCTCGATCATCGACTGCATCAGGTTGACGAGATAGTCGTGGCGGCGCACGTGCGCGAGCTCGTGCGCGAGGATCGCCTGCAATTGCTCGGGCGACAGTCCCGCCAACGCCGCGGCGGGCAGCAACACCACCGGCTTCACCCAGCCGACCAGGGTCGGCACCGCCACCGCGCCCGACTCGACGATCGCCACGGCGCGGCGAAGTCCCAACCGCTCCGCGACCGCCTGCCCGGCGTTGCAGATCGCGGGCGGCACCGCGGCGACGGCGTGGCGCGTCAGGCTTCGCGTGACCAGCCATCCGCCGAAGAGCCGCAGCGACAGCGCAAGCACTCCGATGCCCCACGCCATCACCAGGAGGAATGACGCGGTGCGGCCGAGCGGCGCCGGCCGCCACGTCGTCGCGATCGACGGCGAGGTGCGCGTGGTGGATTCGACGCTGCCGGCGCGCGCCACCTCGTTGACCGTTTCATCGGCCGACGCGAGCTGCGGTGCGCTGGCGGTAATCGGCAACACGGTCAACTGGCTTGGCGCAGTTGCCGGTGACGTTCGCGCGAACATCGCGAACGTCGTGACGCAGGTGATCAGCATCGCGCCGAGCGTCGCGACGCCGATCGCATAACGGGTCGACGAGCGTTCGGGCCGCGCGAGGCGCAGCAGGAAGAAGGCGATCAAGCCAAGGACCGCGCCCTGCCACAGGAAGTGAATCAGCGTCCAGGCGAGTGCATCGACGGTTGGTTGTTCGATCATCACCGTTTCTCCCGGTAGTCGTCGATCAGCTTGCGAATCTGCTTGAGCTCCGCGTCGGTCGCGTCTTCGGCGCTGAGCGCGCGCAGCACCAGCTGCGCCGCCGAGCCGCCGAATGCGCGATCGACGAGATCCCGCACCAGCTGCTTCTGGGTCTGCTCTTCGCCGGCAATCGCCGAATAGACGTGCGTGCGCGCCGTCTCGTTGCGTTTGACCAGGCCCTTGTCGGCCATGATCTGCATCAGCTTGAGCGTGGTGGTGTAACCGGTCTCGCGCCTATCGGCGAGGGCTTCATGGACCTGTCGGACCGTCGACGGGCCGCGCTCCCACAACACGCGCAGGATCGCGAGCTCGGCGTCGGTCGGCCGGGGCTGAGGACGTGCCATGAAAGGGGAGACTATACGAATAGCTTCGTAGCTGTCAACGAAAGGCTTCGTAGCGGCCTTCCGGGGGGCCGGCCTCCGGCGGACCGGTGCTACTCCGCTCGCAATGCTTCCGTCGGCTGTACTCGCAAGCCTCGCCGGGCCGGGCCGATTGATGCCGTGAGGCCGGCGACGATCATCAGCGCGGCGATCATCGGCACGAACACCCACCGCCCGGCGGAGCCAAGCGCCTCGCCGCCGCTCGACGCATCCGCGAGCAACGCGATCGCGACACCGGCGGCCACGCCGGCGCCCAACTGCGCCGCGGATCTGGAGAAGATGCCGCGCAACAGCTGTGAAGCGTCGGCGCCCATCGCGGCGCGGATGCCGATCTCCTTCCGGCGGCGCGACACCGTGAATGACATCAGCGCGTAGATGCCGGCGGCCGACAACAACAGCACGGCCGCGGTAATCAGCGATAACGCCAGCACCAGCAGCCGCAGTGCCAGCTGTTGCTGGCGCTGCATCTGCACGAAGGTTCGGACTCCAACGCGCGCCGCGGGATCCAGCGACATCGCGATTTCGCGGAGTCGCGGTGCAAACGCCGCCGCGTCGCTGCCACGCACCCTGATCAGCATTGCCGGACGCGCCGCGCTGGCGTCGAGCGCGTGAAACATCGCCGGCCGGATCCGCTCCGGATCGATCGGGTTCGTGAACAGATCGCCGACCACGCCAACCACTTCATGCCACTGCTCGGTATCGAGGCCCGCGATCTCCGGATCGCCGGCAGGACCATCGCCGAACGCCAGGCCTTCCTCGCGGCTGCGGATGTAGCGCACGCGCGCGCCGATCGCGGCACGATCGCCGAGCACGCGGCGCGCGAACGACTGGCTCACGACGACGGGACGGGCGGCGCTGTTCACGTCTGCGTCCGTCAATAAGCGCCCGGCAATCAGCGTCGCGTCGAAGGCCTGGAAGAAATCGCTTGCGACGTGGTTGAACGCCACCCGCGGCGGACCGGCGAGCGGCGCGGCAACGCCATCGACCTCGATCAGCGCAAGCGGCTCGTCTCCGGGCATCCCGCGCGCAAGGGTGATGATGTCGACTTGAGGCTCCGACTTGATGCGTGCCACGAGTTCGGTTTGCAGCCTCGCTGCCCGTGCTGCAACGTCGCGACGATAGGCGTCGGCATCGACGCCCATGGGCGGCTCCGAGTCAGTGGCGATCATCGCGGCGAGATACGGCCTGGTTTCGAACGACGTTGACGTCGACGCACCAGTGATGTCGCCCCAGAACCCCGCGATGGCCATCGGCAAAGCCGCGACGGCCAGCGCCACCTGCGCGACGATCATCGTCGTCCAGGTGCGTCCAAGACCGGGACCGCTGCGGCTGCCAAACTCCTTCAGAGAGACCTGCATGCGACGGCCGATCGATTGCAGCGCAGGCACCACGCCGGCGATCACCGCGGCAA
>DASUSZ010000269.1:0-2076 GCA_036374815.1 Vicinamibacterales bacterium
AGCGCGTCACCGATGAGAACGCGGAAATGCGGCTCGTCGATCCGGCGCATCCCGTGTTCAACACGCCGAACCGCATTGGCCGCGCCGACTGGGCGAACTGGGTGCAGGAACGCGGACTGTATTTTCTTGATACGGCCGGACGCGATCCGCAATACAAAGACCTGATCGAGTTCACGGAACCGTTCCCGTACAACCAGGGCACGAAATCCGGCGCGCTTGTCGAAGCCAAAGTGGGCAAGGGCCGCTGGCTGTATGTCGGGCTGGGTTTATGGCGTCAATTACCCGCGGGCACGGACGGCGCCTATCGATTGATGGCAAATCTGCTCAGCCTGCGCTGATTTTCATACAACCATTCCTGTAGCGGCTGGTCTAAGCTTGCAGGGCCGGACGCGCCGTTCTCCCCCGACCGGCACAGGTGGGTATGCTCGAACATATTCTTCGGCGCATGGGCTTCGGCGCCAGTCCCGCGGAGCTCGCGGTCTGGGCCGGCATGCCGATCGAAGCGGTGATCGATCGGCTGCTCAATTACGAACCGCTCTCGACCGATCACGATTCCAAGATCGGCCTTCCCGAATACGTCGGCATCACCACCCAATCTGGCCAACCGTTCTCGCCGAACACGCTGATCAACGACGCGCGTCAGCGGTGGTTGTTCCGGATGATCCATTCGCAGCGCCCGCTCGAAGAGAAGATGGCGCTGTTCTGGCACAACCACTTCGCGACGGCGTACAGCAAGATCGCGGGCGCGGTGGGCCAGGAGCGCGCCACGCGCATGATGGACAACGATCCGAACAGCCTTGCCGGCAGCGAGCCGGGCATGATCCAGAAGCTGCGCACGCTCGGCACCGGCAGCTTCGCGACGCTGCTGTGGGAAATGGCGCGCGATCCGGCGATGATCTACTGGCTCGACAGCCAGCTGAACACTCGCACGCGCCCGCAGGAAAACTTCGGCCGCGAGATCATGGAGCTGTTCAGCCTCGGCATCGGCAACTACACCGAGCAGGACGTCTATGCCGCGGCGCGGGTCTTCACCGGCTTCAACTGGCAGATCGCCGGCGATCGCAACGTGACCACCGGCAGCTGGTACACCTACCGCTACGTGCCGAACGATCACGACACCAACCCGAAGACGTTCACCTTTGCAATCTACCCTGACGGCAACCGCACGATTCCGTCGCGCGCCGCCGCGCAGGGCGAGCAGGATGCGCTCGACTTCGTGCTCGCGCTCGTGCGTCATCCCGCGACGGGCCGCCGGCTGGCGACGCGGCTCTACAAGTTCTTCGTCAGCGAGACGGCGGCGCCCGACGAGCAGTTGCTGTCGCAGATGTCGAACGCGTATCTGGGCAGCAACTACAACATCAAGGCGATGTTGCGAACGCTGTTCCTGTCGCCGCAGTTCCGCGATCCGGCCAACTTCTACCAGCGCTATTCGTGGCCGGCGGAGTTCGTGGTCAAGGCGATCAAGGAAACGGGCTGGACCGGCTTCTCGGTGCAGAACGCGCTGACGCCGCTCAGCAACATGGGCCAGCAGCTCTACGAGCCGCCCGACGTCAACGGGTGGGAAACCGGCCCCGGCTGGATCTCGACCTCGTCGATGCTGTCGCGCATGAACTTCGCCTCGACGCTGGCCGGCAATCAGCGCTTCAATCTGGCGCGCGACGCGCAGCCGTTCCGCGCCACGCCCGAGCGCGTGCTCGAGTACATGCTGAGCCGCTTCCGCACCATGAGCTATCCGACCAGCGCCACCAACGCGATGATCGAGTACCTGCGCTCGACGCCGTGGACCGGCGCCGACGCGCAGCTCCAACAACGTGTTCCCGGCCTGACGCGCCTGATCGTCGGCTCGGGCGAGTACCAATTCAACTAGGGGGCCGCCATGAATTTTTCACGACGACAGTTCGTCAAGGGCGGCGTCACGGCGTTCACGTTCGGCTTCGCGGCGCCGCAGGCGCTGTGCGACATCGCGTTCGCGCAGGGCGTGCCGTCGCGCAATCTCGTGGTGGTGTATCTGGGCGGGGGCAACGACTCGCTCAGCACCGTGATCCCGTATCGCGATCCGTTTTATTACAGCCGGCG
>DASUSZ010000270.1:0-2149 GCA_036374815.1 Vicinamibacterales bacterium
CAGAGCTGGTGCAGGTGGATGCCCAGCGCGCCGAGCAGAAAGCCCCCACCCCAGCAGCAGGCGGCGACGGCGCCGACCATTCGCGGCCCCACCTGCTCCATCCATTTGCCGCCGAAGGCGGCCGAAAGTCCAAGCAGCGCGAGCGCGGTCGTGAACGTCGTATAGGGCGGCGAGAACCACCACGGCTGATCGGGGAACAGCGCCTGGATCGGACGGTTGAACGTGCTCCACGCGTAGACCGAGCCGATGCAGAGGTGCACGGCAACGGCACCGATCGGAATGCGCCAGCGGTTGGGCATGCGCGCGCATTCTACGACACCCCTTACGATAGGGACATGAGGCCGCGGCCGGAAATCCCCTCGGAGATCGAAGAGCACCGCGACGAGCGCTGGCGGCGCGAGGGCGCGCGCCAGGTGACCACCGCCCTCGAGGCCGAGCGGTTCATCGAACAGGTCGGCTTCGCATCCTGCCTCACCGATTCGCGCCGGCCCGGTCCCTCGCTCTACATCGCCGTGTGCGGGCGCCGCGATGCGGTGATGCCTCGCAACGTCCAGAAAGATGAAGAGGCGTCGGCAGCGTGGCTGTTGAAAGACGAGATCATCCGGCGCGGCAACATCTATTACGCGAAACTGTCGCGCGGCAAGGCGATGTTCATCGCGCCACGCATGGTCCCGTACTTCAACGCCATATGGGGAGTGAAGCGATCCGAAGAGAAGAACGCGCTCAGCCGCAACGCGCGGAAGATTCTCCAGGTGTTGCGCAAGGAATGGGAGATGGCCACCGCCGATCTGAAGACCGATTCCGGCGTCACCGACCGGAAGGCGTTCTACGCGGCGCTCGATGAACTGCAGTCATCGATGCTCGTCGTACCCGAAGGCGTGTATTACGAGCCGAAGTTCACCTATATCTGGACGCTCAGCGTGTCGCGATTCCCGGAAGCCTTGACCACCCGCGTCAAGCGCGACGCCGCCGTGAAGGAAATCGCCCGCTGTTTCCTGAGCGGCGCCGGCTTGACGATTCCCGGCGAGCTGGCGCGCGTCACGGGCCTGTCCCGCCCCGAAGCCGGCCGCGGCAATCGCGCGCTCGTCAAGGAGGGCTTTGCAACGATGCTCGCCCCGGGCTGGTATCAACTGAAGTCTGGTATTCTCGCCTCGCCCTGACTCCCCCGGAGGGGTTCTCCCATGTGGATGCGATGGATCGTGGCCGGCGCGATCTGCGCCTCGGCCGACGCGGCAGCGGCGCAGAGCTTTGATTGCGCGAAGGCGCAGACGCGCGTCGAAAAACTGATCTGCGCGGATCGCTCGATCGCGGAGCTCGATGAGTACCTTGGCCGCTACTATGCCGCCGCGCGGACCGAGATCGCGCGCGCCTCGTCATGTCTGCAGGCCGATCAGGCGCAGTGGCTCAAGACCACTCGCGATGCCTGCGCCGATGGCGCATGCTTGAAATCGGCCTATCTCAACCGCCTCGCCGAGCTCGATCCGCTGCAGCCCGGCGCGACCGCGTTGAAGAACATCGCCTTGCCATCAGTGCCTGCGCTGGTCTGGGTGGTGCCGCCGGCAGAAGACACCGTTGCCGCGCCGCCGAATCCGAAGGCCAGGCCCCACGAAGTGGTCGGCACGATCGTCGACGATGTGGCCGCCAATCCTGACTCGGAAGGAATTTCCGTTCGCGGCCGGGACGGCACGCGCGTGCCCCTCGTCATGACGATGTTCCTCGAAGGAAAAACGCAGGAGCGGCTCGCCATGCTCGCGAAGGAGCGCAATGCCGTCTTCCGCGTGCGTGGATTTGCGGCCGCCAGTCCGCGCGGGCAGCTGTTTTTCGAGCCGAGCCGCTGCGCATTCGTGCATCGCTTGCCGTCGGCGCAATCGAAGCCCGCGGTTGAAGATCCGGAACAGGAAATGGACCGCGTCCGCTTACGCGTCGTCACGCAAGGGAAGGTGTGCCCCGATCCCGATCGGCCGTGCAGCGGATTCAAGCCGAACGAGCTGTCGTTCGAGATCGCGACCCCGTTCACGTTCGATCGCGGCCGCGACAAGTCGCAGCCGTTTTTCGCGGTGATGCTGTCGAGCGGACCGCTGTGCGGCATCCAGGATGCCGAGCGGCTCAAAGCGCAAAAGCTGTTTCCGCGATCAAAGGTGTTTCTGCA
>DASUSZ010000271.1:0-4211 GCA_036374815.1 Vicinamibacterales bacterium
AGCATGCCCGAGGAAAGCGACGGCGTGCTGTCGGCGGAAATGCGCGCGTGCGGCGCCTTCAAGAAGGTGGTGCTGATGGTGGCGGGCACCGCGATGCAACGCTACGGCACGGCGCTCGAACACGAGCAGGAAGTGTTGAGCATGCTCGCCGACATCCTGACCGACACCTACTCCGCCGAGAGCGCGGTGCTGCGCGCGCAGGCCGCGGCCGCCAGCAAGCAGTCGAACGCCGATCTGCACCAGGATGCGGCGCGAATTGCCGTGAACGAATCGGCCGGCCGCATCGAGATCGCCGCTCGCAACGCGCTCGCGGCGATGGCCGATGGCGACGTGCTGCGTACGCAGCTGGCGGCATTGCGGCGCTTGCTGAAGGTGACGCCGGCCAACACGGTCGTGATGCGCCGCCGGCTGGCTGATGCAACCGTCGCTAAAGGCGCCTACCCCTTCTGACGCTTGAAGCTGGCGGTTGCCACTTTTCCGGTTGCCAACTGGGAAATGGGCAACTGCCAACTACTCCGGCTCGTAATTCAGTTGATACACGATGACCTCGTCTGGGCCGGTGCCGAATGAGCGCACCGGCCAGAGGCGGCTCGATTGATCGGCCGCGGCGATCAGGCGATCGAATGCCTGGGCGTCGTAAAACCGCCGGTTGAGCAGGATGTAGCTCACGCCCGCTTCTCGCAGCGCAACGATCGCATCACGCTCGGGAAACTTCCGGAGCTCCGTAATCAGGCGGATGTAATGCGCGGGTGGAAACGCGCTGTAGCCGTTCACGAGCGGCTGCCAGTGATTGATCGACTGCACCGAATAGGCCGGCTCGTGCATCCATAGCGTCGACGGCGTCGGCACCGGCATTTCCACGACCACGGTACCGGGCGCCTGCCGCGCCAGCCAGGCGTGCACTTCGCTGGGCCGCAGGTCGAATTCACGCACGCCGATCGGCGCCGACCAGTATTCCGCAAGACACAGTACCGTCAACGCCACCGAAATTAGCGGCGACAGCTTCGGCCAGCGCTGATAGATTCGCCCGGCGCCGATCGCGGCGAGCACGGCGATCGACATCAGCACGAGCACGCCGAATCGCGCCGGCGATCGCAGGCTGCCGGTGACGCTGACGGTGTTCTGCAGCAGCGGAAACACGATTCCGTGCGCCCCGAACGAGAGATCGGCAGCCACGATCGCGAGTCCGAGATATGTGAACGAGATGCGTGAGATCGGCGGGATAAACGCCAGCAGCGCCAGGCCCACCGCGATGCTGCCGGGAAACAGGCTGCGCTCGTCCGGCGCCTCGCCGGCGCCCGGTCTCCCTCGCAACACGTTCTCCTGCGGCACTCGCAGATAATCCGAAGGGACTGCGCTGAAGCTCGTCACCTCCTCGGCACGTCGCTCGCCGAACTGTGCCTGCGTGCGTGAGTACGGCGGTCCATAGATGAGAGCCACGACGAGCAGCGGCACGATCGCGAACGTCGTGGCGTAAGCGATCCTGCCTTTGGCCTTTTCGAACGGCACCAGTGCCGCAAACGCAATTGCCAGGTAACACGCCAGGAACACGCCGTAGTAGATGCTGCTGAGCGCCTGCGCGCCGAGGGCGGCGCCCAACAGCAGTCCGCGACCCGGCGCCGGCCTCTCGATCACGCGATGCAGCAGCAACATCGCCAGCGGCATCCACATCGTCCACTGCAATTCGAGGTGGCTGATGTGCGCCATCCGGTACGGCGCGAGACCGAAGATGATCGCCGCCATCCACGCCGCCGCGCTCGACTGGGTCAGCCGGTGCGCGAGCGCGAACGCGCACAGCATCGACAACACGAACGCGGCGAGCATCAGCTGGTTGTGAGTGACGGCTGGATTGATGCCTGCGGCAAACATCGGCAGGCCGAGCACGCCCGGCAGCAGCATCGCGTCCGAGAGTGCAAGCGTGCCGCGCGCGGGGTGGAAGATATTCGCGTCGAAGAGATGCCGCGGATCTTCAGGCAGCTGATGGGCGATCCAGGCAAGCCGCCAGATGCTGAAATACGCATCGTCCGACGCCGGCACCACCGCGTGGGTGACGCGGCCGAGCGGCCACGTCATGACGACGACGATTACGATCGACGCCGCCGTCAGCGCCGCATAGCGCAGGCTCGCTGTCACTCAGGCCATTATCGCTGCAGCAGGTACGTCGCCTTCACCACCAGCTGCCGATCCTTGCGGCCGAAGATATCCACCGGCAGTCCGGTCTGCGACAGATCGTTGTAGACGACGTAGATGTCGCTGCCTGGGCGGTAGATGAAATTGAAGCGGACGTTGTTCGAGATCTCGTGCGTCGAGGTGTTGTACTGCGTCAGGCTGCGAATCGTCATCCGCGGCGAGAAGGTGTAGTCGACGCGCAGCGTCGACAGGTTGACGAGGAAATCGCCCCACGGCATGTCCACGTCGTTGCGGTTGTATTGCAGCTCCGTCGAGAAGCGGCTCGATACGCGGGCGCCCGCAGCGAGCGAGGTATTGAGCCGCGAGCCGCCGTAAAAATCCACCGGCGACACGGTGGCCCGCGAGTAGAAGCGCCTGCCTGGGCTGGTGTTGACGGTGAAGACCCACTCATTCATGGCGTACGAGCCGATCGGGATCGTCACGTTCGGACGGATGCGGAACGGCAGATCGAGCACGTCGAAGACCTTCTGATAGATGACGTTGATGAAGGTGTCGTCGCGCAGCGTCGTGCCGAGCATCAGGTGGTGCTGCCGGTAAATCAGGCGATTGGCCTGGTCGGTGGTGTAAGTCAGCACGTACATCGGCTCGAACAGCTTGACGCTGCCGCGCTTCGGCCGCGGCGTCGGGCCGAAGTGCGCCTTGGTGGTGCGGATGCCGGTGCGCTGCACGAAGCCGGCCTCGGCGTTGAAGTTCTCCTGGACGTCCAGGTAGTTCAGATAGAGATTCCATTTCGGATCGCGGTACGCGATCCGCCCGAACCACGCCATGTCGCTGCCGTCGCGGCCGGGCGTCTCGGTCTTGGCCACGTAGCTCTGCACCTGGAGGTTCGCGCTCGGGATCAGGTTGGCGTCGACGCCAAAGGTGCGGTTGAAGTGCCCGCTGCCGACGGTGTCCTTGTTGATGAAGATGGCGCCGACGCGCGAGCGGCGCAGCACGTCGCGGCTGTAGCGGCCGACGAAGAAGTTGGCGCCGCGCGTGTTGAACAGATCGTCGGTCTGGATGTCGAGCACGCCGATGTTGTTGCGGCCCGACTTGCCGGCAACGCGCACGCCGCCGAGGATCGGAATCGGCGTGCCGGCGTCCGACAGGCCGATGCGGCGGCTGAAGAACAGATCCGTCTGCACCTGCGTCACGGTGAACGCGCTGCCGGTGCCCATCGTGAAGAAGTTCGAGTTTTCCAGGAAGAAGTCGCGCTTCTCCGGATAGAACAGGCCGAACCGCGTCAGGTTGACCTGCTGCTCGTCGACTTCGACCTGCGCGAAATCGGTGTTGATGGTGACGTCCATGTTCAGCCCGGACGTCAACCCGTACCGCGCATCGAGGCCGATGTCCTTGATGGCATCCGTCGACTTCGACGTCGGGCTGGTCTCGAGGTTGCGGACGCCGCCGACCAGGAACGGCTTCAGCCTGAGATCGAGGCCGCGCGAGATCTGCCGCAGCCCGCGCATCTCGCCCGCGAGGCTGACTCGCGTCAGCGTGTAGGCCTTTGGAATCGGCGCCCACAGCACGCTCTCGTTCTTGCGCCGCGTGTGCCGCTGAAAGTTGACGCCCCACACCTGGTCGTCGCGCGGCACGAACCTGACGGTGCTGAACGGGATCTCGATCTCCGCCGTCCAGCCGTCCTCGACGATCTTCGCCGCCGCGTCCCAGACGCCGTCCCAGTTGCGATTGATGTTGGCCGTGCCGCCGCGGCCGCCGCCTTCACCCTCGTCGAAGATCTGCTGCTCCAGCTTCGCGCCAAGCGGCGTGGTCACGAACATGTAGCCGTTGCGTGAATCGTGGAAGGTATCGAGGATGACCTGGAAGTTGTCCTCGTCGAACAGGCGATCGGCATCGCGGCGCATTTCGGTTGCGGTCACGTCGAGCGACGAGAACGCGCGCACGCCGATGTAGAGATGACCCTGATCGTAGAGCACGCGGACTTCGGTTCGATCCGTCGCCGGCTGCCCTTCCTGCGGCTCCTGTTGAACGAAGGTGTCGACGACCTGCGCCTGCGACCACGCCGCCTCGTCGAGCACGCC
>DASUSZ010000272.1:0-2998 GCA_036374815.1 Vicinamibacterales bacterium
TGCGTCGCGACGAAGAACGCATCGCGGAGCTGATGCGTGACCAGAATCGATGTCACGTTCTCCAGATCGCGCAGCTTGACGATCTCTTCGTCCACGGTGGTCGCGGTGATCGGATCCAGGCCGGTCGTCGGCTCGTCGTAGAGCAGGATGCGCGGCTTGGCGGCCATCGCGCGGGCAATCGCCACGCGGCGCCGCTGGCCGCCGGAAAGCTCCGATGGCATCCGGTCGATGAACTCGCCCAGGCCAATGAAACCGAGCACCTCCTGCACGCGCTCCCGCACCTGATCCAGCGGCATGTCGGTTTCTTCGTAGAGCTTGTAGCCGACGTTCTCCCCCACCGTGAACGAATCGAACAGCGCGCCTTCCTGGAACACCATCCCCATGTGATGGCGGACGCGCATCAGCTGCGCTTCGTTCATCAAATCGACGCGGTGCCCGAGCACCCAGATCGTTCCCGAGTCCGGCTTCAGCAGGCCGAGCATCAACTTCAGGATCGTCGACTTCCCCGCGCCGCTGGCGCCAAGAAAGATCTTCGTGTGGCCGGCGCGCACCGAGAAGGTGACATCGCGCAGGATGACCTTCTCGTCGAACGACAGGTTGACCTTGTCGAACAGCACGACCGGCGCGTGCGCTTCGCCAAGCTCGACCGGCAGTCCGAATTCCGCGAGGGTCTTGGCGCGCATCAGAACAGGATCGAGATCAGCAGCCGGGTGACGAAGAAATCGACGATCAGCACGACCACCGACGCCGCGACCACGGCGTTGGTGGTCGACCGGCCGACGCCCTGGGTTCCGCCGGTCGTCCGCAAGCCGACGTGGCAACCGATCGTCACGATGACGATGCCGAGGAAGAAGGGCTTGATGATGCCCATGTAGACATCCTGGATGAACAGTCCTTCCACGACCGAGCTCCAGTAGACGCCGGACGACACCCGCAGCTGGGTCACCGCGATGATCCAGCCGCCGAGCATGCCCACCGTGTTCGCGACCACGGTCAGGATCGGGCACATGATGAAGCCGGCCAGAACCCGCGGCACCACCAGCTTGCGAATCGGATCGGTGCCGAGCGCGCGAAGCGCGCTGATCTGTTCGGTCACCACCATCGACCCGAGCTCCGCCGCGATGCCCGAACCGACGCGCCCGGCCAGCATCAACGCGGTCAACACCGGACCGAGCTCCTTGATCATCGACGCGCTGATCAACCGGCCGACGAACGGACGCGCGCCGAACTGGTCGAGCGTCATGCCCGACTGCAGCGCCAGCACCGCGCCGGTGAAGAAGCCGGTCAGCAGCACGACGGTCAGGGAACCGAGCCCGATGACGTCAATCTGCTCGATGACGTCGCGGAAGTAGAACGGCCGGCTGAACACGCCCTTGACGGCGGCGATGCACAGCCGCACGTACTCCTGCACTTCCAGCAGCGCCTTCTTGATCCATTCAATTGCCCAGATCCGCAGCGCGTTCATCGCGGATTCGCTTGCCCTGAGCCGGGGCCGGGCGCCGGGCCGAGTCCCAGGTCGCGAGTGCGCAACGCTCGGATCTGATCGCGCAGCGACGCTGCCTTCTCGAAGTCGAGATTGGCCGCCGCCGCCTTCATTTGCTGATCGAGGGTGGCGATGTGCGCCTCGAGCTCCGCGTGATTGCGGAACGCCAGCCGGGCGTCGCGCGGATCGGGCACCGTCGAATAATCGCGGTCGTACACGCTCGATAAGACGTCGTCGATCGCCTTGACGATACTGGTCGGCGTGATGCCGTGCTCTTCGTTGTAGGCCGCCTGTCGCTTGCGCCGGCGTTCGGTCTCGCTGATCGCCGCGCGCATCGAGTCCGTCATGTTGTCGGCGTACATGATCACGCGGCCGTTCACGTTGCGGGCGGCGCGGCCCGAGGTTTGAATCAGCGCGCCGCCGGAGCGCAGGAACCCCTCCTTGTCGGCGTCGAGGATCGCCACCAGCGAGACCTCGGGCAGGTCGAGACCTTCGCGCAGCAGGTTGATGCCGACCAGGACGTCGAACACGCCGCGGCGCAGGTCGCGCAGGATCTCGACGCGTTCGAGCGTGTCGATATCCGAATGCAGGTAGCGGACCTTGACGCCGAGCTCCTGGTAATAGGTCGTCAGGTCCTCGGCCATCCGCTTCGTGAGCGTCGTGACCAGCACGCGTTCCTTGCGCTCCGCGCGATCGCGGATCTCTTTCAGCAAATCGTCGACCTGGCCTTTGACCGGCCTCACCTCCACCGGCGGATCCATCAGGCCGGTGGGGCGAATCACCTGCTCCACGACGACGCCGCCGGCCTTCTGGAGCTCGTACGGCCCGGGCGTTGCCGACACGTAAACGAGCTGGCCGACGCGGGCTTCCCACTCCTCGAAATTCAACGGCCGGTTGTCGAGCGCCGACGGCAGGCGGAATCCGTATTCGACGAGAACTTCCTTGCGCGAGCGATCGCCGTGATACATGCCGCGGATTTGCGGCACCGTTTGATGGCTCTCGTCGACGACGACGAGCGCGTCCGACGGCAGGTAATCGAGCAGTGTCGGCGGCGGCTGCCCGGCCTTGCGCTGCGTCAGGTGGCGCGAATAGTTCTCGATGCCGTGGCAGTAGCCGATCTCCTTGATCATCTCGAGATCGAACATCGTCCGCTGATGCAGCCGCTGCGCTTCGAGCACCTTGCCTTCGCGTTCGAGCTCGCCGCGGCGGACCTCGAGCTCCTCCTTGATCGTGACGACGGCTTCCTTGAGACGTTCGCGGCCGGTCACGAAGTGAGACTTCGGATAGACCGCGGTGCGCTCGTGGCGGCGCAGCGCCTTGCCCGTGATCGGATCGAACGACGTCAGCTCGTCGACCTCGTCGCCGAACAGGCCGATGCGGAGCGCGAACTCTTCGTACGACGGGTAGACCTCGATGATGTCGCCGCGGACCCGGAAGTTGCCGCGCGCGAACTCGTGATCGTTGCGCTCGTACTGAATCTCGACCAGCTTGCGCAGGATCGAATCGCGATCGATG
>DASUSZ010000273.1:0-10875 GCA_036374815.1 Vicinamibacterales bacterium
ATGGCCGATGCCGGCCCGCTGCAGCCGATGTACGGCATCACCGGCAAGCGCGATCTGCACGAGGAGATCCTGCCGAACCTGCGCGGCTATGACGGCGTCGGCCCGGTGCGAATCGGCAATGCCGCCTACGTGCAGCGGCAGCACGACGTCGACGGCGAAATGGTGTTGTGCCTCGAAACCATCCTGACCGATCCGCGCGTGGTGTGGGAGGATCCGACGCTCGCACCGCTGCTCGAGCACCTGGTTCGCGAAGCAATCGACTCGTTCGATCTCGTCGACACCGGGCTGTGGGAGTACCGCACGCAGCCGCGCCACTACACGTTCTCGAAGGCGATGTGCTGGGTGGCGGCGTATCGCGGGGCGCAGCTCGCCGACTTCCTCGGCATGCCCGAGCGCGCGCGCGACTGGCGCGCGTGGGCGGACCAGCAGCGCCCGATCATCCTCGACCGGGCTTACAACAAGGAGCTGGGCTTCTTCACGCAGGCCTTCGACGGGCAGTTTCCCGACGCCTCGAACCTGCTGCTGCCCGCGCTTGGCCTGATCGATCCGCTCGATCCCCGCTTCAAATCAACCGTCCGCGCCTACGAGCGCGAGCTCGCGCCGGAAGGCTTGATGCTGCGCTACAAGCATCTCGATGACTTCGGACATACCACGAGCGCGTTTTCGATCTGCTCGTTCTGGTGGGTCGAGGCGCTCGCGATGATGGGCGAAGTCGACGAAGCGATCGCGTTGTTCCACCGGCTCGAAAAGTACGCCAACCCGCTCGGCCTGTTCTCCGAAGACATCGAACCGTCGACCGGCGCGCTGCTCGGCAACTTCCCGCAGGCCTACACGCACGTCGGCCAGATCCACGCGGCAATCACGATCGGCGAAATCCTCGACGCCAAGAACCACACCTTCCGCGCCTGGACCTAACACGAAGGTACGAAGGCGCGAAGGCCTGGTTTTAAAACGACAGTGCTGCTGCGAAGCTGACGCGCATTTCGAAAAAACTGTTTTCGGACCTTCGTACTTTCGTGCCTTCGTGTTTTTCGCGTCACCTTTCGTCACTTCCGGCAAATTGCTGTTAGGTTGGTACTTTCATGAACCTGTTGGTACTGCTGTTGGCCGCGGCCACCGCCGCGCGCGTGTATGACGGGCGTACGGGCGCGCTTGATGTCGAGCCGCCGCGTCTCGAGGCATCTATTGAGGTCGACGGCAGGCTCGATGAAGCAGTGTGGGCGCAGGCGGCAGTGCTGTCAGGCTTCTCGCGCTATGCGCCCGTCGACGGCGCGCCTGCTGACAACGCTACCGAAGTGCTCGTCTGGTATTCGGCGTCGGCGATGCATTTCGGTATCCGCGCGTCGGCGCCTGCGGGCGCGGTCCGCGCCACGCTCGCCGATCGCGATCGCATCCAGTCCGACGATCACGTCATCATCTTCCTCAGCACCTACAACGACGGCCGCCAGGCGCTCGTTTTCGGTGTCAACCCGCTTGGCGTGCAACTCGATGGTGCGCTCGCCGAAGGCACGCGCGGCAGCGGCGGCGGGTTCGGCGGATTGGTGGCCGGCCGCGAGACGCCCGACCTCAGCCCGGATTACGTGTTCCAGTCCAAGGGCCGCGTCACCGACAGCGGCTACGAAGTCGAAGTCCGTATTCCGTTCAAGAGCCTGCGTTACCAGTCGCAGTCGCCGCAGGACTGGGGGATTCACGTCACCCGCGTGGTGCCGCACCAGGGCATCGAAGACAGCTGGGCGCCTGCGAAGCGTGACGAAGCGTCGTTCCTCGCGCAGTCCGGCCGCCTCAAGAACCTCACCGATTTGCGCCGCGGGCTCGTGCTCGACTTGAACCCGGTCGCAACCGCCAAGCTCGATGGCGCGCCGGACGACGCCGGCTGGAACTACGACGCATCGCGTCCTGAGCTCGGGATGAATCTGCGCTGGGGCATCACGCCGAACCTGACGATGAACGGCACGGTGAATCCCGATTTTTCGCAAGTGGAATCCGACGCCGGTCAGTTCAGTTTCGATCCGCGGCAGGCGTTGTTCTTTCCCGAGAAGCGGCCGTTCTTCCTCGACGGCATCGAGCAGTTCTCGACGCCGAACAACTTGATCTACACCCGCCGCGTGGTCGCGCCGATTGCCGCGACCAAGATCACCGGCAAGGTCAGCGGCCGTACCAATCTCGCCTATCTCGCCGCGGTCGATGATGCGTCGCTGTCTGCCACCGGCGAGGATCATCCGGTCTTCAACATCCTTCGCGTGCAGCGCGACGTCGGCGCCAGGTCGCGCGCCGCGCTGGTTTATACCGATCGCATCGACGGCAGCCGCTCGAATCGCGTCATCGGCTCCGACGCTCGGTTGGTGTGGAGCGACATCTACAGCCTGACCATGCAGGGAGCGTTGAGCCGCACGGCGAGCACCCAGGCGGTGACGACGGCGCCGCTGTGGCAGGGTGTGTTCGCACGAGCGGGCCGGCGCTTCGCGATGCGCTACACGGTGCGCGGCGTCGATCCGGATTTTCGCGCGGCCGCCGGATTCATTTCGCGCACCGGCATCGCGTCGGGAAATTTCAATCATCAGCTGATTACGTACGGCAAGCCCGGCAGCGCCCTCGAGCGCTGGTCGAGCGACGTGGTCGTCGACGGCACATGGCAGTACGACGATCTGATGGCCGGCCGCGCGTCGCAGGACCGCAAGCTCCACTTCAACAACAACTTCACGTTGAAAGGTGGCTGGCGGCTCGGCGGCTCGGTGCTGTTCGAGACCTTCGGGTACGACCAGGCGCTGTATCGGGATTACTACCTTGGCCGCGAGACGGCCGGCGGCCTCGAGTTCGTCAAGTACCCCGACGGCCCGCGCCTGCCGAACCTCGATTACGTGTTCTCGGCCACCACGCCGCAGCGCGGCGGCGTCGAGCTCGATGCGCTCGTGCTGTGGGGCAAGGACGAAAACTTCTACGAGTGGTCGTCGGCCAACATCATTTTCCTGAACGTCGGCGCCGCGTGGAAGCCGACCGACAAGCTGCGCGTCGATGCGCGCTACCAGCTGCAGTCGTTCCGGCGGCGCAGCGATGATTCGATCGTCGGCATCCGCCGCATCCCGCGCGTCAAGGCGGAGTATCAGATCTCGCGTCCGATCTTCGTGCGCGTCGTCGGCGAATACAACAGCGACTGGCAGGACGATCTGCGCGACGATTCGCGCACCAATCTGCCGATCTACATTCGCAATGCCGCGGGAGAGTACGAGCGCGCGTCGAAGACGTATCTCAAGTCGTTTCGCGCCGACTGGCTGTTCTCGTATCAGCCGACGCCCGGCACGGTGCTGTTTGCCGGCTACGGCAACACCCTCGCCAACGTGGACGACGTGGATCCGAGGACGGCGCGCCTGCGGCGCACCGTCGACGGATTCTTCCTGAAGTTGAGTTACCTGTTCAGGCTGTAACCAGGAAGCTGTCGAGGGCTTCCTGTTCGGTAGCGTAGGTATCGAACTCTGTCGTCAGCCTGGTGATCGTCAGCAACTGAACGACGCGGCTGGTCATTCCGAACAGCTTCACGGTACCGTTCGCCTTGCGCGCAGCCGTCTTGCACACCGCGAGTTGCCCAAGCGCGCAGCTGTCGATGTGGGGGACATCGGCCAGGTTCAGGAGCACTTTCGAATGGCCGCCTGCGAGGACGGCCGTCACACGGTCGCGCATCAGCTGCGCGCCGCCGTCCATGGTCGTCAGCCGGCCCTTCAGGTCGAGCACGAAAACATCGCCGTTCAAACGCTCTGTCATCTGCATTGAATTCCGTCCTTGAACGCCGGATCAGCACGCTCCCGCAGCGCGCGTTGATTGTGGGCATTCAGACGGTTAGACGGCTGGGGCGTCGGCGATTTCCGCCTGACCCTTTCGGGTCAATCAAGGGCGCTATTCTTCGGGTTCTTCCGGCTTCGGCCGCCACAGCACGATCACCTTGCCGACGCTCTGCACGATGGCCGCATCGGCCCGGGTGGCCACGGTTTCCGCGATTTGCACGCGCTCGTCGCGGTCGTCACCCAGGATCTTCACCTTGATTAGCTCATGCGCGGTGAGGGCGCGGTCGATTTCCGCCACGACCTTGTCGGTCGCGCCGCTCTGGCCGATTTGCACACGGGGCTCGAGCGCATGTGCACGGGCTTTCAGGTGGGCGCGCTCGCGCGGGGTCAGGGAGATAGGCACGTCTCGATTCTACAGGCTAGAATCACGCGCATGGCCATGCTGAGCGAGTTCAGGGAGTTCATCGCCAAGGGCAACGTGATGGATCTCGCCGTCGGCGTGATCATCGGCGCCGCCTTCCAGCGCATCGTCGACTCGCTCGTCACCGACGTGATCATGCCGGTGGTCGGCCTGGCGATGGGCGGCACCGATTTCACCAACATGTTCACGGTGCTGCGCGACGGCATCAAGGCCGCGGGGCCTTACGCATCACTGGCCGACGCGAGGGCGGCCGGCGCGACGGTGATCGCGTGGGGCGCGTTCGTGAACCAGGTGATCCAGTTCCTGATTCTCGCGTGGGTCGTCTTCATGATCGTCAAGGCGGTCAACCGCATGCGGCGCAATACCGTCGTAGTGGTTACTACGCCGCCGCCGCCGTCAGCCTGATGTGGCCGATGTGGTGCCGGCCGTGCCACGCATAGAGCTGTAGGAACCAGTCGAGCGAGCGCGCGCCGTGATCCGGATGGATCGCCTCGCGCGTGAAGTCGCGATCCTTCATCGCCAGCAGCATCGTGTGCCAGCGCTGATGCAGGCCGTCGAGAATCTGCACCGACACGCGCGGATCGAGCTGCATGTCGGCGAGCTTCGCCCATTCGGCTTCGTTGTACGGTTTGATGGTCGGCTGGTCTTCCGTCAGCGCCAACCGGAAGCGGATGAACGCGTTCATATGACTGTCGGCCAGGTGATGCACGACCTGCCGGGCGGTCCATCCGCCCTCGCGGTAGGGCTGATCGAGGCGGGCGCCGGCCATCGAGGCCTTGAGCTCTCCCGGGAAGCTTGAAATAGCGGCGATACAGTCGCGCCGCCGCGCGGGGGCGCCGGCTTGATCGAACTCGAATTTTCCGGTGGGAAATCGCGGATCCATGAGCCGACATGATAGCGTAAGTTGTTGAATACAAAAGGTTAATTACTCTTAATCCCCACCTTAAGCCCTGCTGAATCGTGCCGTCCGCATCAGCTAACCGTTTCCGTCTAAGTCCGTCGAAATGAGAGGGATGGACGAGCGCGACCCGTCAGTAGTCGCCAAGGCCCGCGATGGCGACCGCGACGCGTTCAGGACGCTCGTAGAAACCCATTCCCGCTACGTGTATTCGCTCGCGCACCGGATGACCGGCAACGCGCAGGATGCGGAGGATGTGGTGCAGGAAGCGTGGCTCAAGGCGCACAAGCAATTGAGCCGATTCGAATCCAGGGCGGACTTCCGCACCTGGATGCACAGGATCACCGTGAACTGTTCGATCGATCTGATTCGCGCGCGCCGGCATCGTGAAGACGCTCACGATCCGACGGATCTCGAACACGGTCCGTTGAGCGAGAAGGGCGCCGAAGCGCAGCCCACGCCGGAGCGCGTCGCGGCGAGCGTGCAGATTTCCGATCGCGTCAACGAGGCGCTCGGCCTGCTGACGGCGCTCGAGCGCGCGGCATTCACGCTGCGGCACGTCGAGGGCATGTCGATCGAAGAAGTCGGCGCGAAGCTGGGCATGAAGACCAGCGCGACCAAGCACAGCATCTTCCGCGCGGTGAAAAAAATGAGGGCGGCGCTCGAGCCGTTCGCACAGTGAACCATCGTGCTGAACCATCGTGCTGAACCATCGTGCTGAACCTTCGTGTCGAACCATCGTGCGGAACGACCGTGGTGAACAAACGTTATGAGCCACCTAACTGAAGACGAACTGATTCTTCACTACTACAGTGAGACCGAACGCGGCGATCGGGCGCGCGTCGAGTCGCACCTCGAGTCATGCGCGGAATGCCAGTTCGCACAGAGCCAGTTGCGGCGCGTGATGACGCTCGTCGACGCGGCCGCGCCGGTCGAAGCGCCGCCCGGATTTGAGCGAACGGCGTGGGCGCGCCTGGAGCCCGCGCTCGATCACGATCAGCGCAGCGCCTGGAAGAAGTTCTTCTGGTTCCCGCAGTGGGCGCTCGCCGGCGGCGTGGCGGCGCTCGTCGTCGCGTCGTTCGTGGCCGGCCGCGTTTCCGGTGGCGATTCGGCGGTGTCGTCCGGCGCGGTGGCGCAGGTCGAACCCGAGCGCGTGCTGCAGACCGAAGTCGGCGATCACCTCGATCGCACGCAGATGATGCTGGTCGAGCTCGCCAACGCCGACAGCGACGGCGCCGATGTCCTGGCGGGCGAGCAGGAGCGCGCCGTCGATCTGGTCGCCGCCAACCGCCTGATTCGCCAGTCGGCAATGCAGTCGGGCGACGCGCAGATCGTCGACATCCTCGAGGATCTCGAGCGCGTGCTGCTCGAAGTCGCTAACGCGCCGGCGGATGTCACGTCTAACGATTTGACTGACTTGCAATCGCGCATCACGCGTGAGGACCTGCTGTTCAGGCTCCGCGTGATCGCTTCGGAGATGCGTCAACGCCAATTACAGGATCGCGAGGCTGGCGATCCAACGCGGCGCAAGATGCCGACGTCGTAATGAATGCTGATGGCTCGATGGCCCGATGGCCTGATGGCCTGCTGAGGAGAACGAAGATGAGTGTTGTGAAACTTGGACGCGCCGTGCTGATGAGCGCGATCCTTTCAGCGCCGGCCTACGCGCAGGTGCCTGTGGTGCCTGAGGTGCCTGCGGTGCCTGCGGTGCCGGTGGTGCCGATGGTGCCGGTCATGCCGGTGATCCCGCCGATGCCGATGATGGCGGAGTTCGAGATGCCCGATCTATCGGCGCTGCAGCCGATGCTTGCCGATCTCGACTCGATGCTGACCCGGATCGGGCCGCTGCCGATTGGTCCCGGGCCCCTCGACATCGGGCCCATCGGTCCTGGTCCCCTGGGCTTCGGACCGAAGATCGCGATGACGTTCGACGGGCAGCGGTCGCGTGAAGACGAAGCGCGCCAGCGCGCCGAGGAAGAAAAGCAGCGCGAGGCCGAGCGCCGCCAGCGTATCGACGAGTATTACCAGCGCGGCCAGGAATCGCTCGAGCGCCGCGCGTGGACGCGCGCCGCCGAGTCGTTCACGCGCGTGATCGATTCGCAGAACTCCACTCGCATCGATGCCGCGCTCTACTGGAAGGCCTACGCGCTCGACAAGCTCAATCAGCAGGCCGATGCGCTGGTCGCGGTGCAGGACCTGCTCAAGCGGTTCCCGCAGAGCCGCTGGCTCAGCGACGCGAGGGCGCTGGAGCTGCAGATCCGCCAGAACGCCGGACAGGCGCCGAAGCCCGAAGACACCTCGGACGAAGAGCTGAAGCTGCTCGCGATCCAGGGCCTGCAGCATTCGGATCCCGAACAGGCCGTGCCGATGCTCGAGAAGATCCTGCAGGGCACCGGCTCGCCGCAGCTGAAGTCGCGCGCGCTGCTGGTGCTGGCGCAGAGCAACTCGCCGCGCGCCCGCCAGGTGCTGACCAGCGTCGCCAAGGGCGCGTCGAACCCCGACGTCCAGCGCCGCGCGATTCAATATCTCGGCACCCACAGCACCACGGAAAACCGCGCCATCCTCGCCGAGATCTATTCGAGCTCGAGCGACGTCGACATCAAGCGCGCCATCCTGCGCGCGTTCATGGTGTCGGGCGACAAGGCGCGCATGTTCACGCTTGCCAGCAGCGAGAAGACGCCGGAGCTGCGCCAGGAGGCGGTCCGGCAGCTCGGTCCGATGGGCGCGCGTGAAGAGCTGTGGCAGCTGTATCAGAAGGAATCGACGCCCGAGATCAAGCGCCAGATCCTGCAGTCGCTGTTCGTGAGCGGCGATTACACGCGCCTGATCAACATCGCCAGCAGCGAGCAGGACGCGCAGCTGCGCCGCCGCGCGGTGCAGCACCTCGGCACGATGAGCCGCAGCAACACCGGCGAAGCGCTGGTCGGCCTCTACGCGAAGGAGAAGGAAGTCGACATCAAGCGTTCGGTGATCAACGCGCTGTTCGTGCAGAACAACGCCGACTCGCTGGTCGCGATCGCCCGCAAGGAAACCGATCCGGCGATGAAGCGCGAGATGGTGTCGAAGCTGTCGCTGATGACGAAGTCGAAGGTCGCCATGGACTACTTGATGGAGATCTTGAACAAATGATGACCAGGGTTGCGGCGTTCGCGGTCGCATTCGCGGCCATTGCTGCCACGGCCGGGGCGCAGACGCCCCGGTTGTCCAACGGTCGAATCGAATCGCACGCCGCGACGAACATCGCGCGCGACATTCCCGCACTGGCCGCCACGCTGACCGAGCCGATGTGGATCGGTTACGCGCAGCCGATGATCGACGGCAACCACAACATGTGCGACTACTGGAGCGACGGCAACCGCTACACGCAGTCGACCGATCCGATCCGTCTCGAGCCCGCGGACTTCTTTTTCGTGATGTTCCGCGTCGAGAACAAGCAGATCACCCGCATCCGCTCGTTCTCGGCGAACTGCCCGCTCGACGCCGGCGGCAAAGCCGTGCACTGGTTCACCAACGTCAGCGTCAACGACAGCGTGAGCTACATGAAGACCTTCATCGCCCCCGCGCAACCGCGCAAGTTCAACGACTCGGCGGTGACGGTGCTGGCGCTGACCGAAGGCGATCAGCCGCTCAACGAGCTGCTGTCGATCGCGCGGGACGGCGCGACCTCCAGCGTCAAGGGCAACGCGCTGTTCTGGCTCGCGCAGCGCGCCGGCGCCAAGGCGGTCGGCACCATCACCGCCGCGCTCGACAACGATCCCGATACCGAAGTGAAGAAGAAGGCCGTGTTCGCGCTCAGCCAGCTGCCGCGCGACGAGGGCGTGCCGCTGCTGATCCAGCAGGCCCGCACCAACAAGAACCCGGCCGTGCGCAAGCAGGCCATGTTCTGGCTCGGCCAATCGAAAGATCCGCGCGCCCTGAAGTTCTTCGAGGAAATTCTGAAGTAACGCCCTTGTCCGCCGTAGCCTTGGCGACGGCGGATGCCAACCATCCGGTGACCTCGGTCCATCCAAGGATTCGAGGTCACTGAAATGCGTCAAGTCGCGCTGTTTGCCCTGTTAGTTCTCGCTGGTCCGGTGGGCCTGAGATCTGAACCTTCTGCGGCGGTGCTCTTCCAGTCGCAATCGGCCAACACGGGCGAGTGGAGCGCCGATACGCGCACCACCTGGAACGACACCGACGGCGAGCCGCGCATCCAGTTCAACCTCCGCACCAGCGCGGGCGACAGCCGGTGGGGCTTCGGCGTCCGTCTCCGCGACCTGGCCGGCCTGCCGCCGGCCGCGGTCGCCAACATGGCCAACGACGTCCAGTTTTCCTGGACGCGCGAGGCCGGCACCTTCCGCTTTAACGGCTCCTTCGATCAAGGCCGCGGCAGCGGCACCTACACGTTCACGCCGGACCAGGGCTTCATCAGCAACATGGCCACGGCCGGTTACAAGAACCTCTCCACCGACGACATCGTCCGTCTCGCGGTGATCGACGTCACGCTCGCGCACGTCCGCGGCCTCGCGCAGGCGGGCTACCCGAATCTGTCGCTCGACGATGTCGTGCGCACGCGCATCCATCGCGTCACGCCGGAGTTCGTTCGCGACCTCGCGGCGATCGGCTACAAAGGCATCGGCGTCGACGATCTCATTCGCATGGGCATCCACGGTGCAACGCCCGCGAACATCCGCGCGCTGCAGGCGCAGGGCGTTCGCGGCCTGTCCGTCGACGAGTTGATCAAGTTCCGCATTCACAAGGTGACGCCCGAATTCATCCGCGCGCTCGAGGCGCGCGGCTACAAGAACATTCCCGTCGACGATCTGGTGAAGATGCGCATCCACCGGGTCACTGCTGAGGAGATGGATCAGCTGAAGACGCTCGGCTTCGGCGGCATGGACCTCGACATGTTCGTCAAGTTCCGCATTCACAGGGTGACGCCGGACTACATCAGGCAGATGAAGGACGTCGGGTTCGTCACGGTGTCGGAAGATCAGCTCGTCAAGATGCGCATCCACAAGGTCGATGCGCAGTTCGTGCGCGACGCGCGGGCCGATGGTTTTTCGATCCAGTCGCCGGGCGATGCCGTAGACTTGGCCATCCATGGCCGGAGATGGCGTCGCCGCGGTTAAATTTCGCGACCTCACTGTCGGCCGGCTGCTGACACGGCTGGCCGAAACGCTCCCGCACAGCGAGGCACTGGTCTACACCGATCGCGGCTTGCGCTGGACATTTCGCGAGCTTGACGCGGAAGCGCGCCTGATCGCGCGCGGCCTGATCGCGTCCGGCGTGAAGCGCGGCGACCGCGTGGCGGTGTGGGCGACGAATGTTCCCGAGTGGATCGTCCTGCAATTCGCGCTCGCGAAAATCGGCGCCATCCTCGTCACCGTCAACACCTCGCTGCGCGCCCGCGAAATTGAATACCTGCTGCGCCAGAGCGAAACCACCACGCTCTTTACCATTGCCGGCTTCAAGGGCGTTGATTACATCGCCGAGCTCCGCGAGGCAAAAGCCAACGGAATCGAACGGCTGTTTTTCATCGGCGATGGCTGTCCACCGGAAGCGAAGCCATACGCCACGCTGCGGACGATTGCCGGTGCGGTGTCCGAGTCGGCGCTCGATCAGCTCGAAGCCGAAGTCGGCGTCGACGATGTGATCAACATGCAATACACGTCGGGAACGACCGGGTTCCCGAAAGGCGTGATGCTGTCGAGCAGGAACATCGTCAACAACGGCTACTGGATCGGCGAGGGTCTCGGATACACGCCGGCGGATCGCCTGTGCCTGTGCGTGCCGCTGTT
>DASUSZ010000274.1:0-2575 GCA_036374815.1 Vicinamibacterales bacterium
ACCACCCACTCGCCTCTCGCTTCCACGATCGCGTTGGTGCCCGGCGCGCCGCCGGCGATGCCGAGGTCGGGCTCGCGGTCAGGGAACCTGCCCGCGCGGACGGCTTTCACGTACGTAAGCAGATCGAGCGCGGTTGAATAGCCGCCGCCGGCGGCACTGCCGGTGACACCGTGCATCGTCGAGTTCCTCGACAGTCCCTGCGACGCGCCTCGACGCGTGTACCCGATGGCGATGTCGTCCGCGGGCCGATCGCTGCGCGGATAGCCGGTGCTCGTCATCTCCGCGCGCGCGAAGATGTGCTGCGCGACGAACTGCTCGTACGGCATCCCCGACACCTTTTCGACGATGGCGCCGAGGGCGATGTAGCAGCCGTTGCAATACTGGCTGCGCTCGCCCGGTGAGAAGTTTGGAGGGAGGCTGCTGACGAACTTGAAGTAATCGGCGTTCGACGCAAATCGATCCTTCGGCGCGGCGTTGAACTGCGGCCCGAAGAAATCCGACAGGCCGGCGCGATGCGTCAGCAGCTGCTGCACGGTCGCGTCGCGGCTGGCGGTCTGCGGATAGTCGGGAAAGAACTTGCCGAGCGCGTCGTCCGGCGACAGCTTCCCTTCGCGAATCAACTGGCGAATCGCGGTCTGCGTGAATTCCTTGTTGATCGATCCGATGTTGAAGCGCGTGCGGATGGTGTTGGCGATCTTCTTCTCGCGATCGGCCATGCCGTAGGCCTTCATGAACACCGGCACGCCATTGCGCGCGACCAGCGCGACGCCTGAGAACACGTCATCCTGCGCGAGCTTCGTGAAGTAGCCATCGAGACGGTGGTTGACCTCGTCGCTCGTCAGCGTGCGATCGAGTTGCGGCAGCGGCACTCCAGGCGTAGCCGGATCGCGATCGCCGGCCTCGACGCCGAAGCTGACAATGCGCGGCGGGTTGCTGGCATCGACGCCGAGCGTGAAGACGCCGCTGCCCTTGCTGCCCTTGACGTTCAGCTGCATCGGCGCATCGGGACCTTCGCGAGTGACGCGGCCAATCGCGATCGTGCCGAAGTCGCCGGCGAGACGGCGATACATTTCGTCGCGCTGTTCCTTGGAATATTTCTCGAGCAGCGCCGGCGCGAAGCGCGCCTGCACGAACGCTTCCCACGCATCCGCGCTGCCGCTATTGAAGGCTGTGGTGAAGGCGTCGAACAGCGCGCGGATTTCCGGCGGCGGTCCGCCGCTGCGGACGACTTGCCTGGCAGGAACGGTGGCGGTGGCGGCGATCACGAAGATCGCGGCCACCCAGCGGGCCGCTGCGTGTGAGGTCATGACAGACTTCTACACGAAGCGCCCGGTCAACGGACGTTAAGAGTTTGTAATCTCAGGGCTCCACGATCGCGTGGATGAACGCGTGCACGTCGATCATGTCCTCGCCGCCGCGCGGCTTGATGAACGCGAGCACCTCGTCGCTGAACGTCAGCACCCGATCGTAGGTGGTCCAGTTCGGCGCCGCCTTGTAGTGCAGGGCAAAACCGAGTCCCGATGCTGCCGTCTGCATCACGGTGGGACGCACGACCATGTGCCGTTCGGGATGCGCGATGAACGGCAGCGCCGTGACGATCGACCACGTCAGCGGCGTGTTCTTCGCGGGATATTCGAGCGCGGCAAACGCCGCGAGATACGCCTCGTACTGCGTGGCCGTCGGCCGCGCGGACTCGAGCACGTCGGCCAGCGCGATCAGGAACGGCGTCATCTTCTCGGTGCGCATCAGCGCGGCGCGAAGGCGCGGCAGCTCGCTGCCGCCCTGCAGCAGCGGCTTCTCGCGCAGCTCGAGCACCTTGAGGATGTGCTGCGCGGCAATCTGCGGGTTGTCGCCGGCCAGCTCGCGGATGCGCGCATCCGGCAGCAGCTCGCGCCACAGCTTGTGCTGCGCCAGGCGCGCGTCGCGGTGCGACGAGCGATACCACGCATCGCCAAAGCCGTTGGTGTACTTGCGGAGGAATCGCTCCATCGCCTCCTCGCGCGACCAGCTGGCGGTCTTCGTCGCCCGCTTCGGTTTCGAGACGGCGCCGATGTAGTGGCAGGTCGAATCGCACTCGACCTTCCATGAATCGAGCTCGGGATCGCTGGTCACGCTGACCGCGCGTTCGAGCAGGCCCTCGCGCCACTCGAGGCGCTTGAAGCGCTCGGCTTCGGCGAGCATGCTGAAACCAACGAGGATGTGCTGCTGACTCTGGCCGAATACCTTGCCTACACCCCAGGCCGGCCGGAGCGAGTGGGTGACGTAACTGCCGACACGTATACCGGTCATTGGGTGCTCCTGCTTGTTTGTCTGTGGGATGGATCTATTGTCTCACGGTTCCGCTGCTGAGATAGACTCGGCCAGCCCATGCGGGTTTTCCGCGTCGTTTCGTCCCTTCTCATCGTTGCACTTTGGGCCGGCGCGCCCGCTGCGCAACGATCCGCGTCCGTCAAGCCCGCGGCGGGTAACGCGCGATCCACGCCGATCACGCCGCCGATGCTTCGCCGCACAGCGCCCGCGCGACGGACGATGGGCGCGGGTGGCGTCGAGACGATCGCGCCAACGGTGTTCGAGC
>DASUSZ010000275.1:0-9620 GCA_036374815.1 Vicinamibacterales bacterium
CCGGGTGCGAAATGCCGCGCC
Source organism: Vicinamibacterales bacterium (assembly GCA_036374815.1). Taxonomy (GTDB): domain Bacteria; phylum Acidobacteriota; class Vicinamibacteria; order Vicinamibacterales; family UBA2999; genus 12-FULL-67-14b. Next base: position 22 of record DASUSZ010000275.1, read on the forward strand.
GAACACGCTGCTGGTGTTGGCGCCGCGCAACCCCGAGCGATTCGCAGAGGCGGAACAGCTGGCGCGCCAGGAAGGCTGGAAGGTCGCCAAGCGATCCGATCTCGCGATCGACGCCGAGCCGCGCGTCGATGTGGTGATCCTCGACACCATCGGCGAGCTTGCCACCGTTTACCAGATCGCGACCGTGGTGTTCGTCGGCGGCAGCCTGGTCGCGACCGGCGGCCACAACGTGCTCGAGCCCGCGGTGTTCGGCAAGCCGATCGTGTTCGGGCCGCACATGCAGAATTTCGCCGAGATCGCCGAGGCGTTCGTCAGCAACGGCGCCGGCGTGCAGCTCGGCGCCGAGTCGGAGCTCGACGAAGCGTTCGTGTCGCTGATGAGCGATCCGGTGCGGCGGGCGCGCCTCGGCGCCGCCGCGCGCGCGCTCGTCGAAGCCAACCGCGGCGCCAACGAGAAGAGCGTCACCGTGCTGGCGACGCTGCTGCCGCAGGAGCCGCGCGCCTATCCCGCCAACGTGAGGCCGTTCCGCCCCCTTGCTTGATTTACTGTACGGGCAAGTGATGCGCGTGCGGCGCCGGCGCGTGGAGCGCCGCCCGCAGCGCCAGCGGCATCTTTCGAAACCAGTCATCAGCGTCGGCAACCTGTCTGTGGGCGGCACCGGCAAGACGCCGGTCGTGGCGGCCATTGCACAGTGGCTCGCCGATCGCGGCCATCGCCCGTCGATCCTCACGCGCGGTTACGGCCGCGAAGACGCGGTCGACGGTGTCGTCGTCGTGGATGCGGCAACGCCGGTCGCGCGGTCTGGGGACGAGCCGCTGATGCTGGCCCGCCAGGTTCCCGGAGCGAAGGTCTGCGTGTCGCCGGATCGCTACCTCGGCGGCGTGCTCGCCGAGAAGCTTGGCTGCACCGTTCATATCCTTGACGACGGCTTTCAACACATCGAGCTGGCACGCGGCCTCGACATACTCGTGACGACGATCGGCGAGATTCCGAATGGGCGCGTGATCCCGATGGGGCGGCTGCGTGAGCCGAAAGACGCCGCGGCACGCGCGCACGTCCTCGTCGTTACGGATGCGACCGCCGGCGCCGCGGCGAAGGAAGCATGGGAGCTGGGCATCTCGCAGGCGTGCGGGTGCCGCCGGTCGCTCGGCGCGCCGCTGGCAATCGGCAATCAGCAATCAGCAACCAGCAAAATTCTGGCAGTGGCCGGCATCGCGAATCCTGACCGGTTCGTGGCGTTACTTCGAGAAGCAGGCCACAACGTTGTCGATTCGATCGCGTTTGCCGATCATCATCGCTACCGCGCAAGCGATCTTGCCGCCATCGAGTCCAGGATGAAGAGCAGCGGCGCGGATGCGGTGCTCACGACCGACAAGGATGCGGTGCGCTTCGAGTCGCTGTCGCCGGCATTCCCGATCTATCGCGTCCCGCTGGCCGTCGAATTCGATCCACCCGGTGCGCTGTTCGAGTCGGTGAGTGCGGTGATCGCGTGAGGGACGCGATCGAATACTGGGCGGTCGCCACCGTCCGCGCGCTCGGCACGCGGCTTCCTGATTCGATCGTCAGGGCCTGGGGCTCGATGCTCGGCTTGCTGTTCTACGCGATCGACTGGCGGCACCGGCGCGTCGCGCTCGCCAATCTCGAGCAGTGTTTTCCGAACAAGCCCGGCGCTGAGCGGCGCGCCATCGCGCGCGCCACGTTCAAGCATTTTGGACAGGTGTTGCTGCGGCTGCTCACATTCAGTGCGTTGTCGCCGGAGCAGATGCTCGAGCGCGCCGAGTACGAAGGCGATGAGCGGGTGCGTCTGGCCTACGCGAAAGGCAAAGGCGTGTTGTTCTTCACCGGCCACTTCGGATTCTGGGAATGCCAGGCGATGGCCCACGCGGTGAAGCTGCGCCCCATCGGCGTGCTGGCGCGCTCGCTCGACAACCCAAGGCTGAACGATCTGCTCGAGCGCATCCGCACCGGCACCGGCAACCACGTCATCTATCGCCAGGGCGCCGTGCGGCGCGTGTTGAAGACGCTGGCTGCCGGCGAAGGCGTGGCGCTGCTGATCGATCAGCACATGCACAGCCCTGATGCCATCTGGGTGAATTTCTTTCGCCGCCCAGCGGCGACTACATCGACGCTGGCGGCGCTCGCGATCCGCACCGGCGCAGCCGTGATCCCGGTGTTCGCGTATCCGCTGCCGGACGGCCGTTACCGCTTCGTCTATGAATCGCCGGTCCAGCCGCCGGAGGGCGACGGCCCCGAAGCGATTCGCGAGTTCACGCAGCGATGCACCGACGTGCTGGAGATGCACGTACGGAACAAACCGCACTTGTGGCTGTGGATGCATCGCCGCTGGCGCGACGCGCCGGCGCCCGATACACCGGGGATTTTTCCGAAAGCGAAGGACGACCGGGAGCCGGGAGCCGGGAACCGGGAGCCGGGAGTCGGGAGCGGGGAGGCGGGAGCATCGTGAGCGAGCGCCTTGTCGTTCTCGCTCCGAACTGGCTCGGCGACGCCGTGATGGCGCTGCCGGCGTTCGCCGATCTGCGCCGGCATTTTTCGTCCGCGCACATTGCGGTCGCCGCGCGCCCGTCGGTCGCGCCGATCTACGGGATGGTGAGCGGCGTCGACCAGGTGATCACGCTGCCGGGCGGCGGCGGGTGGCGCGCCTGGACCGGATGGCGCGAAGACGTGCGCGCGCTCGAGGCCGGATCGTTCGATACGGCGATCCTGTTCCCGAATTCCTACGGCACCGCGCGGAACGTGTTGAAGGCCGGCATTCGCGAACGTTGGGGATACGCCACGGATGGACGCGGCCGATTGCTGACGCGCGCAATCGACACACCGGGCGGCGAGGTCCATCAGCGCGCGTATTACCAGGCGTTGACGACGGCGCTTGGTATTCCGGAAGGGCCGCCGTTCGCATCGGTGCGACCGGACTCCGCGAAGGCGAAGCAACTGCTGCGCGAAGTCGGCCTCGATATCGACGAGCCGTTCATCGTCTTCGCGCCCGGCGCCGCGTACGGCCGCGCCAAGCAGTGGCTGCCGGAACGCTACGCGGAGCTGGCCGACCTGATCATCAACGAACGCGGCTGGAGCGTGATGATGGTCGGCGCCGCCGTCGATCGATCCGCCTGCGAGGACATCGCGCGCCGGTTACCGAAGAAAGGCACGCGCATCAACCGCCTGATCGACTTCTGCGGCAAGAGCGATCTGGCAACGCTGGCGGGCATCCTCGGCGAAGCGCACGCCGTCGTTTCGAACGATTCGGGCGCGATGCATCTCGCCGCGGCGGTCGGCACCAAAGTGATCGGCATCTTCGGGCCGACGCGCGACCGGCAAACGTCGCCGCTGGCGTCCGGTCCGGATGCCCCGGCGCCGGTGGTCGTCACGCACGAGGTGTTCTGCCGGCCCTGTATGCTTCGGGAGTGCCCGATCGATCACCGCTGCATGCGCCGCATCGCCGCGCGCCGGGTGTTCGAGGCGATATGAAGGGGGCTTGGGCTTGAGGCTTGGGGCTTGAAAAAGGCTGTTTTTCTCGATCGTGACGGCACGCTGAACGTCGATGTCGGTTACCTTCACCGCCTCGAGGATCTCGAGCTGTTTCCGTTTGCGACGGATGCGTTGCGGCTGCTGAAGCGCGCCGGCTACACGCTCATCGTCGTCACCAACCAGTCGGGCATCGCGCACGGGCTGATCGATCCTGGTTTCGTCCAGATCTGCCACGACGAGATGCGCCGGCGCCTGCAGGCGGGCGGAGCCGACCTCGATGCGCTGTATTTCTGCAACCACCATCCGCGCGGCTCGATCAAGGAGCTGAGCATCGATTGCCGGTGCCGCAAGCCGCTGCCTGGCATGGTGGAGGACGCGGTGCGCGACCTCGGCGTCGATCCGAAACAGTCGTGGGTCGTCGGCGACAAGTGGCTCGACGTCAATCTCGGCCGCGCGGTCGGCGCGAAGTCGATCCTGGTGCGCACCGGGTGGGGCGCCGAGCAGGAGGAGCGGCGGCCGGCCGATCAGCAGGTCGATGCGATCTGCGACAACCTGATTCACGCGGTGTCGGTCATCCTTCATAATGGCCGCTGACCACATGCCCAGGGCCGCAGATAACGCAGATAATCTTGCTTCGCTCATATCCGCGTGCCGCGGAAAGCGCATCGTCGTATTCGGCGATCTAATCGCCGATGAATTCGTCTACGGCCGCATTGCGCGGGTGTCGCGCGAAGCGCCGGTGCTGATCCTCGAATACGACGCGACCGAGATCGTGCCCGGCGGCGCCGGCAACGCCGCCAACAACGTTGCCAGCCTCGGCGGGATGGTGACGCTGGTATCGCTGGTTGGGCGTGACGAGCCCGGCGATCGCCTGTTCAACATTCTGCCGAAGAGCGTCGAACGCGCCGGCTTGACGCGGCCGCGCGGCTACCGGACGCCGGTCAAGACGCGCATCCTCGCCGGCGGCATCCATTCCGCGAAGCAGCAGGTCGTGCGCATCGATCGTTACACCGCCGAGCCGGTGATTGATGCGCATCGCAAGTCGGCAGAACGCGCGGCGAAGCGGGCGATCAAAAACGCAGACGCCGTTCTAATCTCGGATTACGGATCGGGATTGGTGCAGCCGCGCTTCGTTGCGGAGCTGGCCGCGGCAATCAACGGACGTATTCCGGTCCTGATCGATTCGCGCTATGCGCTGACGCGCTATCGCGGGCTGACCGCGTGCACCCCCAACGAATCGGAGGTCGAGCAGGTGCTCGGCGTCAAGATCGACGACAACAAGCGCGTGCTGGAGCGGGCGGGACGGAAGCTGCTCGAGCAAACGAAAATGCAGGCGGTGCTGATCACGCGAGGCAGCCGCGGCATGGCCCTCTTCGAGCCCGACAAGCCGACGGTGCACATTCCGATCTTCGGCTCCGATCAAATCGCCGATGTCACCGGCGCCGGCGATACGGTGATGGCCACGATGACCCTGGCGCTGGCGGCGGGAGCCTCGTTCGAACAGGCGGCCCGGCTGGCGAACTATGCCGGCGGCATTGTCGTGATGAAGCGCGGTACCGCCACGGTGTCGGCCGCGGAGCTGCGTCGCGCGCTCCTTCGCCAAGGCTCCGGAGGGTAAACGCTCGCCAATGGGTGAGATTCTCGATCGCAACAGCCTGGCCAGGCGCGTCCAGCAGGAGCGCGAGCGCGGATTGAAGATCGCCTTCGCCAACGGCGCGTTCGATCTGCTGCACGTCGGGCACATTCGCTATCTCGAAGGCGCGAAGCGTGAGGGCGATCGCCTCGTGGTGGCCATCAACAGCGATGCTTCGGTGCGCGGATTGAAGGGGCCGAACCGGCCCGTCCTGTCCGAAGCCGATCGCGCGGAACTGGTGGCCGCCTTGCGCGCCGTCGATTACGTCGTGATCTTCGATGAGCCGACTGTTGCGCCGCTGCTGGAGTTGCTGAAGCCGGACGTGCACTGCAAGGGCACCGATTACACCGTCGATACGGTGCCCGAGCGTGAGACCGTACGCGCCTACGGCGGCCGCATCGCGATCGTCGGCGATCCGAAAGATCACTCGACAACTGATCTGCTGTCGCGCCTGAAACCGCCGAAGGTCCTGGGCGAAGTCGAAGGGCAGGCCCTCAGCGAGCGTAAGCGAGTCGAAGGGTGAAGGTACTGATCGTTCGCCTGAGCGCGCTCGGCGACATCGTGCATGCATTGCCCGTGCTCGCCGCCATCAAGCGCGCGATGCCCGATGCGCAGGTGGACTGGGTGGTCGAAGAAAATTACGCGTCGATCCTTTCGATCGCGTCCGGTCTCCGCAAGCGCGTCATCGTCCGCGCGAAGACAAGCTTCGAAACGGCGGACGCCATTTCGTTCGGCGGACTGCGCGGCTATCACGCGGCCGCGAAGTACCTTTGGAACCAGGACTACGATGTCGCGCTCGATCTGCAGGGGCTGATCAAGTCGGCGATCTGGGCGCGCATTTCGTTTGCGGATCGTGTCATCGGGTTCGATCCGCCGAATCTGCGCGAACCGCAGGCGGCGTTTCTGTATTCGGAAACGGTGACGCCGCACAGGCGATCAGGCGATCCCGCCTCCGCCGAGGCTACGGTGGGCAGGCAGGCCATCGGGCCATCAACCGATCACGTTATTCAGAAAAATCTAGCGATATTGTCGGCGCTCAACATCACGCCAGGTGTCGTCGAAATGCCGCTGACGCCGCACGCGTCCGCGGACACCACCGCGGCGATTGAAACCGCGGGCGGGCCGATGGGCTACATCGTTCTGAACCCCGGCGCGGCATGGCCCAACAAGCGCTGGCCGGCGGAGCGATTCGGCGTGCTGGCGGCCATGCTGCAGGATCGCGCCGGCCTGCGCTCGCTCGTGACATGGGGACCGTCCGAGCGCGATCTCGCCAATGCCGTCGTCAACGCGTCGGACGGCGCAGCCAGCCTGGCGCCGGCGACGTCGGTGTCGGACCTCGCGGTCCTGATGCGTGAAGCGGCGCTGGTCGTGTCGGGCGATACCGGTCCGCTGCACATCGCCGCGGCGATGGGCACGCCGCTGGTCGGTCTCTACGGTCCGACGTGGCCGGAGCGCAATGGGCCCTGGGATCCGAAGGACGTCGTGATCTCCCGCGCGAACGTGTGCGTGTGCCATCACAAGCGTCAGTGCCTGCGAGGCGCGCCGTGCATCAACGAGATCACGCTCGATGAAGTCGTGGCGGCCAGCGCGAAGCGGATCGGGAAATGATCAAGCTGCTGGCGCGCTATCGCGTGTTTCTAGGATTCGTTTTCGCTGCGATCGTGCTGTGGCTGGCAGTGCCGACGCCGCAATCGCTGATGATCGGCTCGATCATCGCCGTGCTCGGCGAATCGATCAGGACCTGGGCCGCCGGGCATCTGGAGAAGAGCAAGGAGGTGACGCAGTCGGGTCCGTATCGCTACACGCGGCACCCCCTCTACCTCGGATCGTCGCTGATCGGCATCGGCATGGCGGTGATCGCGAACAACTGGATCGTGGCGGCGATCGTGATCACCTATCTCGTGCTGACATTGACGGCGGCGATGCGCAGCGAAGAAGCGCATTTGCGCGAGAAGTTCGGCGACGCCTACGACGCCTACGCCGAAAAGCGCGCGCCGAAGGTCGAGCGACCCTTCAGCTTTCAGCGCGCCATCTACAACCGCGAGCACCACACCATCGCCGGACTGCTGATGGGCCTGCTGCTGCTCGCCGGGAAGACCTATTACTACTAGCGGCAGCCCGGGCTTCTGGCCACAGCCGACGCGCCGATAACAATTTCATGGCACGAGGAGCGGGGCGCGAGCGCGGTCCTTCGGCCGGTAAGGCGGGGTTGGCCGCTGCGGTGCTGGTCGTCGCGGTGAGCGCCTGGTGGTTTCTGACCGACGGCCGCACGCTGCTCTCGGAAGGGCGCCCTCAGGCGGAAGCGCTTCGTGAGTACATCGCGGCGGCGCAGCGCCGCGACTGCGCATCGGTGTTGGCAGCAGTGTCGAGCCGCACCCGTGAAGCTGTTCAAACAGCGCTCCCCGGCCGGCCGAATCTCGAACTGATGCTGTGCGACTATTCGCCCGCGCCGGCCCGCCTGTCGAATTTCGAGACCGATCGCATTCGCGTCGAGGACGTCTCGGGCGGCGTCGCGCAGGTGTCTGCCGCTTACACGTACGAGCGCCTGTTCGGATTCTTCCCGCGCGGCCGCGATCGCCATGTCTACAACCTGGTCCTCGAGGACGGACGATGGCGGGTCGATCTCGCCGAGCACTTCGCCGCCGCGACCCGTGCGAGGCGCGTCAAATAATCAAGACTGTCCGCAATACGTGACGACCGGGCGGGTACAGTCTTTGCTGTCGAGCTACTGGGGAGATGGTTCTATGAAGCCCATTGTTACGTTGTTCACAGTTGCGAGTCTTGCACTCACGGTTACCGGTTGCTCCGTTGCGATGGCAGCCCACCAGCCCTCCAGGAAAGACACCAAGTTGTTCAGTCAAGGCGTTCCGCGAAGCCTCGTCGTCGCCGAGGTCGGCGCGCCGGTCACCAGCGAAACGCGAGCCGGCAAACGCGTCGAGGTCTACGCGTTCACGCAGGGATATTCGAAGGCGGCTCGTGTCGGCAGAACGATTGGTCACGGCGCTGCGGATGTCTTCACGCTTGGCCTGTGGGAAGTGGTGGGGACGCCGACGGAGGCCGCCTTCAACGGCAAACGCGTCGTCTATGAAGTGACCTACGACGCCGCCGATCGCATCGAGAGCGTCGCCGTACTGAAGAAGTAAGGCGGACCACCCCGCCGGCCCATGGGGCGGGCCGGCGGCGCGTCCATTTGTTATTCCCGATCCTTCGAGCGTCTCCGGCGCGATGCGGAGCCGCCGAACAGCCCGAGATCGATCAGCACCGCAACCACGAGCGCCACCAGCTGAATGCCTGCCACCGCGCCGCGGCTGTTGATCGCCCACGCATAGGCGAGCGTTGTCAGCGGCATGAACAGGAAGCCGAGGAACGGCCACAACGTCGTTTCGTAGGCGCGGCCGAGGTAATTGCTGAAGATCACGACCAGGACGATCGCGAACCGTGGTGTCGCCAGCGCAAGACATCCGACCAGAAGCGGCATGGCGGTAGCTTAGTCCCCTAATCGCTGTTGAGCGCCTCGGCCGGTCGAATCGACAGGGCTCGCCGCGTCGGTAACCACGCGGCAACTATGCACGACGCGAGCAGCGTGACGATTACGATTGCAGGTGTCATCACGCCGGCCTCTGGCATGTCGACGAGCATGACTGACTGGAAGCCCGCAAGATACGCGCCGATTGGTGTGCCGATGATGCCGCCGAGCGCCATCAACGCGAACGTGCTGCCGGCGATCGTCATCAGCACCTGCGAGCGGCGCGCGCCCAGCGCCACCCGGATTCCGATCTCGCGGGTGCGGCGCGTGACCATGAGCGACAACAGCGCGTAAATCGAGACCGCGGACATGATGAGCGCCATCATGCCCAGCGCCGTCATCGCGGAGGTCATCGCGCTGAGGAACGACGTCTGATCAGTGGCCGCATCCTCGAGCGGCCGCAACGCGCGCACGTCCGTTGTCGGATCGATCTCCGCGACAATTTTTCGAAACGGCACTGCGTTCGTTCCCGGTTTGCCGGCGCTTCGTATGGCGATCACCACACCGGACGTCTGGTCCGGCAATGGTACGTAGATGCCGTCGGCGTTGTTCCGATCGCCTGGGCCCATCCCGAGGTCGGGCACCACGCCGATGATTTCGCGCCATTCAGCCGAGCCGCGTGCGTCGGCGGGCAGCAGTTTGATGCGGCGGCCCAACGGTGACTCGCCCGCGAGCCAACGATCAACGAACGGCTTGTTGACGATCGCCACTGGTGCGGCGCCTGCCGCGTAATCGGCAGCGGTAAACGTGCGGCCCGCCAGCGGCTGGCCCCCGATGGCATCCAGGAATCCGTCACTCACGCTCGCGGCCGGCGCCACGGCGGTCAGCGAAGGCGATTGCCGATCGATCGATTCGATCTCGATAGGCGTTGCCATGGGTCGTTGCCGCGGCAGGTGGCTGGCCGCGCCGGCCGACACGACGCCAGGCAGTGCGCTCACGGCGGTGAGCATGCGATCG
>DASUSZ010000276.1:0-8492 GCA_036374815.1 Vicinamibacterales bacterium
CCGTTGGCGTCGTCGGGGTTCTGCGCGAGCGGATCGATTTCACGCTGCTGGAGGCGCGCGATCGCGTGGTGCGTGATCTTGCGGCCCTTGACGGTGCTCGGACGAATCTCGAGAGCGCGGACCCAGCGCGGCTCGGTCAGGTGCGTCTCGACGACGGGCTTCCACCAGGCGTCGTTGGCGCCGGCCTTCTGCGTCCACGGCAGCGACTTGATCACCAGGTCCGGCTCCTTCTGTCCGAACAGGTGCGCGTAGTTCCAGCCCTGCTCGCTCGGCCACTGCACCGGCGGCGGCATGTCCTTCGGATCGCCCTTCGGCGAGCCGGCATCGACCCACTTCACGATCGTGTCGATCTCCTTCTGCGAGAGCGAACGATCGTTCTCGAAGTCGGTGATGCCGACGGTCGGGTCGATATGCCAGGGCGGCATTTGCCGCGTGGCGACGCGGTTCTTGATCGAGCGCGCCCACGGGCGCGATTCCTCGAAGGAGACGAGCGACATCGGCGCGATCGAATCGGGCCGGTGACACGCTTCGCACTTCTTCTGGAAGATCGGCGCGATGTCTTTGGTAAAGGTGGGCGTCTGCGCGGACGCCGCAACGGGCACCGCCAAAACCGCGAGCAGTCCGACGGACGTGACGATCCGGCTCATTTCAGAATCTCCTTCCCGAGTTCCTGACGTACCCGACGCGCGAATTGTAGCAAAAAGGGCCTCGGCCGTAGCAAGCACGGCCGGTGCTCCCGTCTCATGCGTAACTGGCATGGAATCCAGCAGTTACACGCGGGTACACAATCGACCTATCGGTCTCGTATCCTCTCTCGTTATGTCCTACAACCTGACGGTCAACGGTAAGCCGGCCACGGTCGATGCGCCGCCGGATATGCCCCTGTTGTGGGCGCTGCGCGACATGCTGAACCTGAAGGGCACCAAGTACGGGTGCGGCATCGGCTCGTGCGGCGCGTGCACCGTGCACATCGACGGCAAGCCGGCGCGCGCCTGCCAGACGCGCGTCGCCGCCGCCGCGGGACGATCGATCACGACGATCGAAGGGCTGTCGACCGACGGCACGCATCCGGTGCAGATCGCGTGGCAGGAGATCGACGTGCCGCAATGCGGCTACTGCCAGGCGGGGCAAATCATGTCCGCTGTCGCGCTGCTCAATCAAAAGCCGCGGCCAACAGACGACGACATCGATGCCGCGATGAACGGCAACATATGCCGCTGCGCGACCTACATCCGCATCCGCCAGGCGATTCACAAGGCGGCCGCGATGGCGACGAACACGCACATCGCCGCACAGCGGGGCGAGGAATAACATGACGCGCCAAGCCTCGAGCCCCAAGTCCCACGCCCCTTCGCGGCGCGACTTCCTGCGCGTCTCTGCCGTCGCCGGTGGCGGGATCCTGTTCGCCACGTCGATCGATGGCGTCGACGCGTTCATTCAGGCCGCCGCCGACTTCACGCCGAATGCCTTCATCCGCATCACGCCCGACAACATCGTCACGATCATCGCGAAGAACCCCGAAGTCGGGCAGGGCGTGAAGACGTCGATGCCGATGCTGATCGCCGAGGAGCTCGGCGTCGAATGGAAGAGCGTCCGGCTGGAGCAGGCCGATCTCGATCCGGCGAAGTACGGGCCGCAGAACGCGGGCGGCAGCACCGGCACGCCGACCAACTGGGAGCCGTTGCGCCGCGCGGGTGCGGCGGCGCGCCACATGCTGATCGCGGCGGCGGCGCAGACGTGGAACGTTCCCGTGCCGCAGCTCACCGCATCGGCGGGGCGCGTGCATCACAGCGCGTCTGGCCGCTCGCTCACCTTCGGCGAGCTCGCGGCCCGCGCCGCCACTATTTCTCCTCCGGACCTCCGGTCCGTTGCGCTGAAGGATCCGAAGGACTACACGATCATCGGCAGGGCGACGCCCGGCGTGGACGTCAAGGCGATCACGATGGGCCAGCCGATCTTCTCGATCGACTTCACCCTGCCGGGCATGCTGCACGCGGTGTTCGAGAAGTGCCCGGTGTTCGGCGGCAAGGTCGCGAGCGCGAATCTGGATCTGATCCGGCAGCAGCCCGGCGTGAAGCACGCCTTCGTCGTCGAAGGCGGTTCCGATCTCACCAGCCTGCTGGGCGGCGTCGCGATCGTCGCCGACAGCTGGTGGCAGGCCGAGAGCGCGCGCCGGAAGCTGGTGGTGAAGTGGAACGAGGGCGCCACCGCGGCGCAAAGCAGCGCGGGGTTTGCAAAGCGCGCCGAGCAGCTCTCGAAGGAAAAGCCCGGTTTCACCGTGGGACGCGACGGCGATCCGGAAGCCGCGCTGGCGGCCGCCGCGAAAGTGGTTGAGGCCGCCTATGCCTACCCGTTCATCTCGCATGCCCCGCTCGAGCCGCAGAACTGCGCGGCGCGATGGAACGGCGCCAGGCTCGAGATCTGGTCGCCGAGCCAGACGCCGCAGCGCGGCCGCGACATGCTGAAGGCGCTGTTCAACCTGCGCGACGAAGACATCACGCATCACATGCTCCAGGCCGGCGGCGGATTCGGGCGCCGCCTGTCGAACGACTACGCCGTCGAAGCGGCGCACATTTCGAAAGCGATCGGCGGCGGCCCGGTGAAGCTGTTGTGGACGCGCGAAGACGACATGCGCCACGACTTCTATCGCCCCGGCGGGTTCCATTACCTCCAGGGAAGCCTCGACCCGGCCGGGAAGATCACCGCGTGGCGCGGGCACTTCGTGAGTTACGGGCCGATGCATCCGCCGCCGAACGCGCCGAACACGTTCGCGCAGTCGGCCAACATTCCGAACACGGAATTCCCGAGCGGGTTCGTGCCGAACTTCGCGATCGAAGCATCGCTGATCCCGCTCGGCGTGCCGACCGGCGCGCTGCGCGCGCCGCGCAGCAACGCGGTGGCGTGGGTCTATCAGTCGTTCATCGACGAGCTCGCGCATGCCGCCGGCGCCGATCCGCTGCAGTTCCGTCTCGACCTGCTGGCGGCGCCGCGCACCAAGCCGGCGGCCGACGGCTTCAGCGCCGAGCGGATGACGGCGGTGTTGAAGGATGTCGCGCAACGGGCCGGCTGGTCGAAGCGGGCCATCAGGCCATCAGGCAATCAGGCGATCAATACGGCGCTGGGTATCGCCTGTCATTACAGCCATCGCGGCTACTTCGCGGAAGTGGCGGAGGTCACGATCACGAAGGACAAGGCGCTGAGGGTGAACAAGGTATGGGTCGCCGGCGACGTCGGCCGCCAGATCGTCAATCCGAGCGGCGCGATCAACCAGGTGCAGGGCGCTGTGATGGACGGCCTCGCCGAGCTGATGGCGCAGGAGATCACGATCGAGAACGGCCGCACCGTGCAGAGCAACTTCAACCAGTTCCAGTTGCTCCGCATGCGCAACGCGCCGCCGGCCGTCGATGTGCGCTTCGTGCTGAGCGACAACAACCCGACCGGCCTCGGCGAGCCGGCGCTGCCGCCGATCCTGCCGGCGGTGTGCAACGCGATCTTCGCCATCAACGGCGAGCGGATCAGGTCGTTGCCGCTCTCGAGGCACGGATACCGCTGGGCGTAAACACGATCTCGGATTTCGGATCGAGCGGTCCACTCGATCCGGAATCCGAAATCAATCCGCGTTGGTCCGAATCAGGCGGACGCGCAGGTAGGCGACGCCCATCATCAGCACCATCACCATGCCGCCCGGGCTGAGGCCGTTCTCGCATCGGTAGCGCACGGTCTCGCCCGGTGCCGCGTTGAATTCGACGGTGTCGCCAAACAGCGTGTTGTGCGCCTTGACCTTGTGATGCCCGGCGGCGAGCTCGCGTTCGAACGTCCGGCCGTACTTCAACACGCCGTCCCATTTGTCGCCGTCGATCCAGAGATACACGGGACGATCCTGGATGTCCTGTGGATGATCGCGGGTGATGACGAGCTTGGCGCTATCCGACACTGATCCCAGCATAGTCGATGCGTGTCCACGGACGTGGCCACAGAGACACAGAGGCACAGAGTAAAATTTTCTGAAGAGCCAAAGGCGGGATGCGGTACTTGCCTTTAAAAACAATGTCTCGGTGTCTCGGTGTCTCTATGGCAATCGTGGCCAGCGCACCAAGCCTCTTCCTGGCCGCCAGCTGCACGCGCGCACCGGAGACTCCGAACGCGTCGCTGGCAACGCGGGCGTATCCGTCGATGGGGTCGCAGCTGCAGCTGTCGGCGTGGACCACGGATGAAGCGCGCGCGGTCGAGGTGTTCGATCAGGTCCATCGCGAATTCGATCGCCTCGAAGCGCTGCTCAGCGTGTGGAAGAACGGCAGCGACGTCGTCCGGATCAACAACAACGCCGGCATCGCCCCGGTGAAAGTCGATCGCGACACGATCGAAGTGCTGCGGATTGCGCGCGAGGCAGGCGAGCTGACGCGCGGCAAATTCGACGTCACCTTCGGCGCGCTCAGCGACATCTGGCGGTTCGATCACGACCAGGACAATGTCGTCCCCGACCGAAGCCTGATCGAGCCGCGGCTGAAGCGAGTCGACTATCGCGCCGTCGAGATCGATGCCACCGCGGGCACGGCATTCATCAATCGTCCGGGCACGCGCGTCCACCTCGGCGGCATCGGCAAGGGCTACGCCATCGATCGCGGCGCCGCGATGATGAAGGCGCGCGGCCTGACCGACTTCATGATCCAGTCGGGCGGCGACCTTTACGTCGCCGGCACCGATCGCGGCAAGCCGTGGAAGCTGGCAATCGCCGACCCGCGCGGCACCCACGATCCGTTTGCGACCGTGCAGATGACCGACGGCACGTTCAGTACGTCCGGTGATTACGAGCGCTTCTTCATCAAGGACGGCAAGCGCTACCACCACTTGATCGATCCGGACTTTGGCGAGCCGGCAATGGGCTGCCGCAGCGTGACGATCGTGACCAATCGCGCGGTGATGGCCGACGTGTTATCGACGGGCGTCTTCATCCTCGGGCCCGGCGAGGGCATGAAGCTGATCGAACAGCTGCCCGGCGTGGAAGGCGTGATCGTGACGGCCGGCAACGAAGTGCTGGTGTCGAGCGGATTGAAGGGACGCCTCGAACTCCTGAAGCCGCCGACCAACGCACCGTAGGACGGTATACTGCCCCGCGTGACGCTTCCGATCGCATTCGATCTGGTCCAGACCGTGGCCTTTGCCGGGGTCATCCTGTTTGCCGGCTACGGGCTGCGCCGGCTGATTCCGCCGCTGGCGCGCGTCAACATCCCCGCGCCGGTGGTCGGCGGCCTGCCCGTCGCCGGCATTCTCGCGATCCTCTATTTCCAGAACATTCAACCCATCAAGTTCGACACCACGCTGCAAACGCCGCTGCAGAACACGTTCTTTGCGTCGATTGGATTCGCCGCGAGCCTCGCGCTGCTCAAGAAGGGCGGCCCGCTGGTGTTCATCTTCTTCGTGCTGTCGCTGATCGTTGCGGCGCTGCAGAACGTGCTCGGCGGCGCAGTGGCGTGGATGCTCGGCCAGTCGCCGCTGATGGGCGTGCTTGCCGGATCCGTCACGCTGACCGGCGGCCCCGCGACGGGACTCGCGTTCGCGCCGCTCTTCGAAGAGGCCGGCGTTGCCGGCGCGCCGACGCTGGCCGTCGCTGCCGCAATGGTCGGCATTGTCGCGGGCGGCGTGATCGGCGGGCCGATCGGCACGTATCTCGTCGAGCGCAAGCCGGCGCAACCACCTAAAGCCCGTGCGGCGCGCGGCACGCTCGAAAACATCGCCGAAGCGCAAGTCGCCGAGCCCGCATCAACGGCGCCCGCCGGGGAGGACGTGGAGTCGTACGCGCTGATCAAGCATCTCGTGCTGCTCCTCGTCGCCGTCGGCCTTGGCATTGTCGTCAGCCGCTGGTTGTCCCAGTGGATGACGCTGCCCGCCTACATCGGCGCCATGCTGGTCGCCGCGGTGCTCCGCAACATCGACGACTTCACCGGCGTCATCGGCATGTCGCAGCGGCTGATCGACGACATCGGCAACATCGCGCTGTCGTTGTTCCTGGTGATGGCGTTGATGACGCTGCGGCTGTGGGAGATTGCCGGACTGGTGATTCCGCTGCTGATCATCCTCGCGGCGCAAGTCGCGTTGATTGCCGCGATCTGCATCTACGTGTTGCCGCGCGTGATGGGCCGCGATTACGACTCGGCGGTGATGTCGGGCGGCTTCGCCGGGTTCATGCTCGGCACCTCCGCCAACGCGATGGCCAACATGGGCGCCCTCGTCGAGCGCTACGGGCCGGCGCCGAAAGCGTTCCTCGTCGTCCCGCTGGTCGGCGCCTTCTTCATCGATTTTGCGAACGCGCTGCTGATTACGTTCTTCCTGAACCTGTGGCGATAGCCCCGCCGAAGCCGTAGCGGAGGCGGGCGTTAGACCTGCGGCGTGCCGTCCGAGAGTTTCGATGGCCGAAACTCTCCTTCCCACTTCGCGACAACGACGGCGGCCAGGCAGTTGCCGATGACGTTGGTCATGGTGCGGCCCATGTCCATCAGTGCATCGACGCCAAGCACCAGCGCCACGCCGGCAAGCGGCAGGTTGAACGATGCGACGGTCGCCGCGAGGATCACCAGCGCCGCGCGCGGTACGCCGGCGACGCCCTTGCTCGTCAGCATCAGCGTCAACATCATTGCCAGCTGCTGGCCCCAGCTCAGTTCGATGCCGCCGGCCTGCGCGATGAAGATCGAGGCCAGCGACAGGTACAACGTCGTGCCATCCAGGTTGAAGCTGTAGCCCAGCGGCAGGATGAACGAGACGATCCGCCGCGGCACGCCGAACGCCTCGACGCACTCCATTGCCCGCGGCAGCGCCGCTTCGCTCGACGTCGTCGAGAAGGCGATCACCGCCGGCTCCTTGATCGCCTTGAAGAAGGCGACGATCGGGATCCGGAAGATCACCATCACCGGGATCAGCACGAGCAGGTAAAACGCCGCCAGCGCGATGTAGAGCGTGACGATCATGAAGGCGAGGTTGCGCAGCACGTCCAGGCCGCTGACGCCAATGGTGTACGCGATCGCCGCGCCGACGCCGATCGGCGCGTAGAGCATCACGATGTTGGTGACCTTGAACATCGCCTCGGTCAGCGACTCGCACCACTCGATCATCGGCTTGGCCTTTTCGCCGACCATGCCGAGACCGATCGCGAAGACGATGCTGAACACGACGATCTGCAGGATGTCGCCGGTCGCCATCGCCTCGATGATCGACGTCGGCACCAGGTGCAGCAGGATTTGATCCCACGTCTGCGCGGCGGCGGGATTCACGCCGGTCGCCGGATCCGCCGGCAGGACGACGCCGACGCCGGGCCGCAGGATGTTGACCGCGGCAAGGCCGATGAAGAGCGCCAGCGTGGTGACGACCTCGAAGTAAATGATCGCGCGCAGGCCCATGCGGCCGACGTCCTTGAAGTGCCCCGCGCCCGCGATGCCGGCCACCAGCGTGCCGAACAGCAGCGGCGCGATCAGCATCCGGATCATGCGGATGAAGATCTGGCTGAACGGGCGGATGATGTTGGCCCAGTACGCCGCCGTGGCGTCATCGAACGTGCTGATGTACCAGCCGACCAGCAGGCCGACGACGAGGCCGATCATGATTTGCATGGTCGGCGAGATGCGTGGTTTCGATGGAGCCAGGGCGTTCGATGGGGCCAATGTAGACATCGCGTGGAATTCTACTGCACAGGTTGCAGCGGCAGGACGGCAACTTTGCGCTTGTTGTATTCGATGATCCGCCAGTGCGGACACTTCTGCGTGTCGTAGTAGAGCCGCTCGCAATCGTCGCAGCGCACGCACTCGGTCACCAGGATGTTCGGACCGTCGATCGCGCCCCACTGACACGCCTTCTGGCAGATGCGGCAGGTGTCGCACTCGGACCAGCGCTTGATGCGGAACACCGTGGCGTACGACATCAGCCCGAGCGTGGCGCCGACCGGACACAGGAAGCGGCAATAGGCATTGCGCACGAACAGCGTCACGGCCAGCAGCACCGCGAGCAGCGTCCACATCAGCGGCGTGCCGAGCAGGCTGAACATCCAGAACGGCTCGGTGTAGCGATAGATCAGCAGATCCCGCGTGACGAGGTAATACGCGATCACACCGGCCAGCAGGCCGAATTTGATCAGCGACGCGCGCTTCTCGATCGAGCGCGGCACGTCAACGCGCCACTTCGCGGGCAGGATCGCATCGAGCGTCTGCGTCAGCGCGCCGTAGGCGCAGATGCGTCCGCAGTAAAGGCGCCCCCACAGGATCGTCGAGACGACGGTGAAGCCGAAGAAGAGATACCAGGCGAGGTTGTACTTGACGACCGGCCAGCTCCAGTCGAGCACGCTGAAGACGTTGGTGATCGAGATCAGGTAGCTCTTGGCGAAGCCCATGTAGCCGATCGCGACTGCGAACGTCACGAACTTCAGCGGCACGCTCTTGCGCTTGAAGCTGATCACCGCCAGCACGAAGAACGCGGTGAGCAGCGCGAGGTCGAGATACTGCGGGCGA
>DASUSZ010000277.1:0-5662 GCA_036374815.1 Vicinamibacterales bacterium
CTGCGCGCGCACCGCGAGGGCGGGCCGTTGCGATTGATCTGGAGCGGCATCGGCAAGAAAGCGGCGCACCTGCTCGAGGCCGTCGACGCCTTCGCGGCGGTGCCTGGCCTCGAGCTGCTGCTGGTCGTCGACGAGACCCCCTCGTGTCTGCCCGAGCTCGAGCGCGCACTGCCGTGCCAGGTGCTGAAGTTTTCCGATCGCGCTTACGCGCGCGCGTTGATGAGCGCCGACGTCATCGTGTCGCCGAAGCGCATCGTCAACGCCTACGAAAAGGGCCACACGGAATACAAGATTGCCCTCGGCATGGCGGTCGGCTTGCCGGCGGTCGCGAGCCCGCAGCAGTCGTATCTCGAGGCGATCGGCGCGCATGGCGGCGGCATCGTCGCCGCGACGACCAGCGAGTGGATCGCGGCGCTGCGCCGGCTGCAGCAGGATGTGCAACTACGCGCGCGCATGGGGGCGATGGCCCGCCGAACGGTTCGTGAGCGCTATTCCACGCCAGTGATCGCCGCTCAGTATTTGCGGCTGCTCGAGCAGCTGGCGGGCCCGACCGCGTGAGGCGGGAGCGCCCGCGCGTGTTGATGGTGACCGGCGCTTACGCGCCGGAGAA
This sequence comes from Vicinamibacterales bacterium, assembly GCA_036374815.1. GTDB lineage: Bacteria > Acidobacteriota > Vicinamibacteria > Vicinamibacterales > UBA2999 > 12-FULL-67-14b. The sequence continues at coordinate 611 of DASUSZ010000277.1, forward strand.
GAGCGGCGCCAGCCTGCAGTGCCGCAACCTGATCAAGGCGCTCCGCGATCGCGCCGACTTCACGGTGCTGACCACGTCGACCGATCCGTCGCTGCCGTGGAACTCGATCGTCGACGAGGTCAAGGTACGCCGCGTCAGCGTCGATCCGGGCAGCCGCCTCTCGAAACTGACGGCCATCGAGCGCATGGCGTCTTCGTTCTTCGAGCTCGCGCCGGGCATCGACATCGTGCACCTGCACGGCTTCTCGCAAAAGAGCATCCTGCTCGTTGCGTTGGCCAGGCTGCTGCGCAAGAAGATCGTCATCAAGCTGACGTCGGTCGGCCACGACGATCCCGCGTCGATCCGCGCGAAGGGCGCGGCGATGTGGGCCGCCTACCGCCAGGCGGATCGCTACATCGGCGTGACGCCTCGATTCGCCGATGGCTTCGACGCGACGGGACTCGATCGACAGCGGTTCGCCTTCATTCCGAACGGCGTCGATCTCGATCGCTTCAAGCCGGCGTCGGCCGGCACCCGCAGCGAATTCCGGCACCAGTTGCGACTCGACCCCACGGATCCGGTGGTGCTGTTCGTCGGATTTTTCTCGCGCGAAAAAAATCCGGATGTGCTGTTCGACGCGTGGCTGGCGCTGCAGGAGAAGGGCGTGCGATCGACGCTGGTGCTGATCGGCGCGACCAGCGGCGCCTATTACGAAATCGATCCCGGCCTGGCCGAGCGCATCAAGGAAAAGGCGGCGCGCCGCGGCGTGATCGATCGCGTGGTGTTCGTCGAGGCCGAAGATCACATCGAGCACTACTTCCGGGCCGCCGACGTGTTCGCGCTGCCGACCGCGCGCGAGGGGCTGCCCAATGTGCTGCTCGAAGCAATGGCCAGCGCGGTGCCGCCGGTGATCACGCGGCTCGAAGGGGTGACGGACTGGATCGTCGAGCCCGGCGTGACGGGCGAGCTCGTGCCATCGATCGATAGCGCCGAGTTTGCCGCCGCGCTCGAGCGCCTGCTGACGTCGCCCGAGCGGCGCGACGCGATGGGCGCCGCGGCGCGGGCGCACGTCACGCAACATTTCAGCATGGCGGCGACGGCGCGAAGTACATTGGAGATCTACCAGGACCTCTTGAAGGAACAGACCGCATGAAAGCGATGATCGTCTTCGGCACGCGGCCGGAGGCCATCAAGCTGGCGCCGGTGATCCGCGCGCTTCGCGCCCGGCCGGACGTCGACCTGCGCGTGGTCTCCACGTCGCAGCATCGCGAGCTGCTGCAGCAGGCGCTCGACGTATTCGAGATCAGGCCCGATATCGATCTCGCCGTGATGCAGCCGGGGCAGACGCTCGAGGAGCTGACCGTGCGCGTGCTGCCGGCGATGCAGAAGACGCTCGCGGCGGAGCGGCCGGACGTGCTCGTCGTCCAGGGCGATACGACAACGGTGTTCGTGGCGAGCCTGGCCGCGTTCTACCAGCAGATTCCGGTGGCGCACGTCGAAGCGGGGCTGCGCAGCCACAACAACTACAACCCGTTTCCCGAAGAGATCAACCGCCGCCTGACGAGCGCCATCGCGGCGCTGCATTTTGCGCCAACCGAGCTCGCGAAACGGAATCTGCTCGCGGAGGGCATCGCGCCGGCGAAGGTCTTCGTCACCGGCAACACCGTCGTCGACGCGCTGCACGCGATTTCGAAGAGCGCCGCCTTTTCGTCGACGCCGCTGCCGATCGACGTCAACGGCAAGCGGCTGCTGCTGGTCACGCTGCATCGCCGCGAGAGTTTCGGCGGCGCCCTCAAGGACATGTGCGGCGCGCTGCGGGACATCACCGCGCACCATCCCGACGTGCACGTGGTGATTCCGGTCCATCACAATCCGAACGTCAAGGACACCGTGCTCGACGAGCTGGCCAGCGTGACGGGCGTGACGCTGCTCGAGCCGCTCGACTACGTGTCGTTCCTGCGGACGATGCAAGCGAGCACGTTGGTGTTGACCGATTCCGGCGGCGTGCAGGAAGAAGCGCCGGTGTTCAGGCGGCCGGTGCTGGTCCTGCGAGAAACCACCGAGCGCCAGGAAGCGATCGACGCCGGCGTCGCAAAGCTCGTCGGCACGCGCGGCAGCGATATCGTGCGCGCCGCCGCGCAGCTGCTCGACGACCCGTCGGCATACGCCGCGATGTCGAAAGGCGCCAGCCCGTTCGGCGACGGCCATGCCGCCGAGCGCATCGCCGGGCTGCTCGTCACCCACATCAGCAAGAGGCCAATTACCTAATGTGCGGCATCGCCGGCATCGTCGACTTCGACGGCCAGATCATTCCAACCGCGCTCGTGCAATCGATGTGCACGGCGATCTGTCATCGCGGTCCCGACGACGAGGGAGTGCTGGCGATTCCGGCGGCGCCATCCGGCTCCGAGCCGCGCGCGGTGCTCGGCAACCGGCGTCTCAGCATCATCGACATCGCCGGCGGCCGTCAGCCGCAAAGCAACGAAGACCGGACGATCTGGACCGTGCAGAACGGCGAGATCTACAACTTCCAGGAACTTCGTGCGCGGCTCGAAGCCAAAGGGCACCAGTTCGCGACCAGGAGCGACACCGAGATCATCGTCCACCTCTACGAGGAGATGGGCGAGCGCTTCGCGGCGGAGCTCGACGGCATGTTCGCGATCGCCCTCTGGGACGACCGCAAGAAGAAGCTGGTGCTGGCGCGCGATCGATTCGGCAAGAAGCCGGTGCTGTATGCCGAAGCCGCGGGCCGGTTGTGGTTCGGCTCCGAGTTCCAGGCGCTGCTGGCGGATCCGGCCATCAAGCGCGAGCTCGATTTCGAGGCGCTCGACGAATACATGTCGTTCATGTCGGTGCCGGCGCCGCTGACCATCTACAAACAGATCAGAAAGCTGCCGCCGGCTCACGTGCTGGTGCGCGATGCCTCGGGCACTCGCATCGAGCGCTACTGGAAGCTGGAGTACACGCCGAAGACGCGCATCAGCGAAGAGGAGGCGGCATCCGAAGTGCGGCGCCTGCTCACGGAAGCGGTGCGCAAGCGCCTGATCAGCGAAGTGCCGCTCGGCGCGTTCCTGAGCGGCGGCGTCGATTCGAGCGCCGTCGTCGCGATCATGGCGGGACTGCAATCGGCCCCGGTCAAGACGTTTTCGATCGGCTTCGACGACCCCCGCTTCAACGAGCTGGCGCACGCCCGTCGCGTCGCCCAGCGCTATGGCTGCGAGCATCACGAATTCGAAGTGCACCCGAAGGCGATCGAGATCCTGCCGCAGATGGCGCGCCACTACGGCGAGCCGTACGCGGACTCGTCGGCGATTCCAAGCTTCTACCTTGCGCAGCTGACGCGACGGCACGTGACGGTGGCGCTGAACGGCGACGGCGGCGATGAGTCGTTCGCCGGCTACGGATGGCACTACGCCGGGCGCCTTGCCGAACGCTGGCAGATGGTGCCGCGGCCGCTCCGTGCGCTCGTCGAAACCGCGGCCGCTTCGCTGATTCCGGCCAGCAGCGATCGCCGGTCGACCCCGGCACGCGCGGCGCGTTTCCTCAAGGTGGCGGGACGATCGCGCGCGGAGCGCTATCGCGGCTGGCTCTCCGTCTACACGCCCGAGCTCAAGACGGCGCTCTACGCGAATCCCGCGATGCATTCGCCGATCGATCGCCTGGCGCAGGTGTTCGCCGAGCGTACCGATCTGGACGGCGTCGACGCGATGCTGGCCGGCGACGTGGCGTGGTACCTTCCCACCGACCTCCTCGTGAAGATGGACATCGCGACCATGGCGCACTCGCTCGAGGCGCGCTCGCCGTTCCTCGACTGGCGGCTGACGGAGTTCGTCGCGAAGCTGCCGAGCCGCCTGAAGCTGAAAGGGTCGACGACCAAGTACATCCTGAAGAAGGCGATCGCCGACATCGTGCCTCCCGACAACATGCACCGGCCGAAGATGGGATTTGCCGTGCCGATCGGCGGCTGGTTCCGCGGCGAGCTCCGCGATTTTCTCGCCGATCACATCCTCAGCGATCGCTTCAACGCGCGCGGCCTGTTCAGGCCCGCCGAGGTGCGCCGCATCTTCGACGATCACCAGCGTGAAGCTCACGACTACGCGCATCACCTCTGGGTGCTGTTGATGCTCGAGTTGTGGTTCCGGGCTTACATGGATCACCAGGGCTGATGGCAAGCGGCCGCGACGTCATCTGCATCTCGTCGATCGACTGGGACTTCATCTGGCAGGGCCACCAGGAGATCATGTCGCGGCTTGCGGCATCCGGCCATCGCGTGCTGTTCGTCGAGAACACCGGCGTGCGGCCGCTGCGCTGGTCGGACCTGCCGCGCCTCAAATCGCGCGTGCGCAACTGGCGCCGCGGCACCAAGGGCTTCCGCGAAGAGCGGCCGAACCTGTTCGTCCAGTCGCCGCTGGTGCTGCCGTTTCCGTACTTCGGGCTGGCGCGCCGCATCAACCGCTGGATGCTGACGCGCAGCATCACGCGCTGGATGGCGGCGGTCGGCGCGGCCCGGCCGGTGGTGTGGACGTTCCTGCCGACGCCGCTGGCGCGCGACGTGATCAGCTCGCTCGATCCGGCGCTGACGATCTATTACTGCATCGACGACCTGGCATCGAGCTCGCCGCAGGCCAGGCGCATCGCGCCGAGCGAGCAGCAGATGTTCAAGTCCGCCGATCTGGTGTTCACGACCTCGGAGAAGCTGCGCTCGCGCGCGGCCCAGTACAGCGATCGCGTGCACCTGTTTCCCTTCGCGGTCAACATGGGCACGTTCGAAAAGGTCCGCGACGCCGAGACGGCCGTGCCCGCGGACATCGCCGCGTTGCCGCGTCCGATCGCCGGCTACGTCGGCGGCCTGCATCAATGGGTCGATCAGGAGCTGCTCGCCGCAGTGGCCGAGCGCATGCCCGACATCAGCTTCGTGATGGTCGGCCCGTTCCAGGTCGACGTGTCGCGCCTGCAGCGCGTGAAGAACATTCATCTGCTGGGACAGAAGCAGCACGCGGAGCTGCCGGCATACGTCAAGCACTTCGACGTCGGTCTCGTGCCGTACCGGATCAGCGAATACACCGCCAACGT
>DASUSZ010000278.1:0-15123 GCA_036374815.1 Vicinamibacterales bacterium
ACGTCGCGCGCTTGACGCTGCGGTATTCCGAGCCGTGGGCGCTGGCGGTAAAGTTGGCGTCGTAGCTCACCGAGCCGGTCGACCGCTCGAAGACCGGCGTCTGGACGTCGACGTCGGCGTAGCGGTACTTGGCATTCAGCGCCAGCCGCCGCATCGGGCGCATCGCGTAGGTGAACTGCGCAATGGTCATGCGCGTCTCGGCCTCCGCGGTCGGGCGCGCCAACGCCGGCTGCGTGACGGCAGTGTTGATGGTGAACGGCAACAGATCCTCGTTCTGACGGCCCTGACCGACGGCGAGATACGCGGTCAACCTGCCGCGCGCCGGCAGCGCGTACGCGCCGGTGCCGTGCAGGTAGGTCAGCGTATTGCTCGGCCACAACGCCATGCGGCCCTGCGTCGGATTGCCCGAGATGTCGGGACCAAAGCGGAGCGGGTTGTCCCAGATGACGCTCTCGACATGGTTATCGAACATCGAGCCGTCCCAGCCGAGGCGCAGCATCCCGCTCTGGTTGCCCCACTCGAAGGAGGTGCGAACATCGGTGGTGCGGTAGTTGACCGGCACCGGCAGCTCGACGGCGTTGTTGAATCCGAACGTTCCGCCAAACGGGATCGATCCATCGCGCTCGGTGGAGCGGAACAGGATGGCGATGTCGGAGTTGCGATCGGCGTTGAACACGATGTCGGCCTCGCCGATCTTGCGCAGGGTGCGCATGTCGAACCGCGCCGCCTGGTCTTCGAAGTTGCGCAGCGTCAGTCCACCGCTCTGAATGCCCTGCTGCACTGCGTCCTCGATGCGGAACACGCCGGGTGCGGTTTCGGCGTAGAGCGTCCGCGTATCGCGGCTGATGAACATCGGGATCTGGTCCCACAGGAACGTCGCGTTCAGGCGTCCGACCCGCTGCACGTCCAGCTGGTATCGCTGATCGCGATAACCGGCATTCCACGCCTGTCCTTCGATCATCCAGTCCGGCGTGCGCCGGCCGAGCACGGCGTTGGTGCCGTAGATACCAGGGCGAAGATCGCGGTAGCGTTGAAAGCGCGCTTCATCGCCGTCGATCTGAGTGGCGCGCGCGCCAAAGTCGACGGTGCCATACCACTTGCCGGCGTTCGCGCTGCGCCCGATTTCGACCGGGTCGGTCGGGGCCGGCAGCGTCGGCGCATCCTGCGCTGAAGCGGTCGTCGCAAGAGCACCGAGCAGCGCGGCGGTTATGAATAAGGAATGACGCATGATGTGCCTCCGCTACTGCCGCAGGAAGGTCGACCCGGCCGGGTGGTTCGAGCCGTGGATCGCCGAGTGGCAAGTCACGCAACTGCGGCCGAACAGCCGGTTGCTGCTCTGCAGGACGCGGTTGTCGTAAATGGTCGACGGATGGCGCGTGTGATTGTGACAGCGCTGGCAGAGGAACGGCAGCTTGGCGACCAGCATCCGGTCGTTATTCGACCCGTGCGGATCGTGACAGGTCGCGCAGCTTTCACCGCTGACGCCGGCATGCTCGAACAGCCATGGCCCGCGTTTGTCGGCATGGCATGAGGCGCACGATTCGTTGACGGTGTTGCCGACCTTCAGCAGCCGCACGTTGGTCGAGCCGTGCGGATTGTGGCACGACGCACATTCCATCTTGCCTTCGCGAACCGGCATGTGACCGGAGCGATCCAGTTTGGCGACCTTGTCGCGATGGCATGACATGCAGGTCTGCTGCTGGTTGATCGCCTTGAGCTGCGCGGTCGTCGAGCGCGGCTTGTGGATGCTGTGGCAGCTGACGCACGACACGTTGCGCTGTTCATGCTGGCTGCCCTGCCACAGCGCGTGCACGCCGCGGTTATGGCAGGTCGCGCAGGTCTCGGTGACGTCGGCCGCGGCCATCCGGTCGAACAGCGCCGGCTTGATCTTCTCGGGATCGCTGGCGTGAGCCTCACCCGGCCCATGACAGCTCTCGCAGCCCTGCGCCGCCGCCGGCGTGCGCGGGTTCTTTGCCTGTCCGTGCTTGCTCGCGTTCATCGACGCGTCGTAGCCGGTGTGGCAGGTGGCGCACGTCTCGCTCCCGACGTAGCCCTTTTGCGGCGCCGCCTGCGGCGCCGTCGTCGCACGCCCGTCCGGACCCGGCGCGGCCTCGACGGCCACCGGCCGGGTCACGTTCATCGCCATCGCGGCAGCAAACAGCAACGCGGCGATCAGGTTCAGGCAGTTAACAGGTCTCGGCCATCGCATGACAGCTCTCCTCGAACGCGCTGCCGGGGTTCTGGCGGCTGCCGGAATCCCGTCACACGGCGCGCCCGGCCGAACCGCGAATCCGCTATTGAAAACGCGCAGTCGCGACGGTCGGGCGCAAACGCGCAGGCGTCGTCGCCCTGCATCGTGCAATAGCGGTGCCTTCGGCGCGACGGCGCGGAACGCGCTTTGCTGTGCACGCGCTCATGAGACGCCATCACGAAACAACGTCAGCGATCGTGTCGGCGCTGGTGATGGTGATTCCGGTCGCCGGCGGGCTGTGGGCACGTTGGCTTGCGCTGCAGCAGTCGGCATCGGCATCGGCGACACCTTCGGAGGCAGGCCATGAACGACAACCGTGACTGGCTGGCGCACGAACTGCGCCGCCGCGGCGTATCGCGTCGGGATTTCATGGGCTTCTGCGCAACGATCACGGCCACGCTCGCGTTGCCGGATCACGCGGTTGCGCAAGTTGCGAACGCGATCCGGAAAGTCGAGAAGCCCATCCTGGTCTGGCTCGAATTCCAGGACTGCGCGGGCAACACCGAGAGTTTCCTTCGCGCGAGCCGGCCGTCGGCCGCGGAAGTCATCCTCGACGTGCTGTCGCTCGATTATCACGAGACCGTGATGGCGGCCGCCGGCCATCAAGCTGAGGAAAATCTCGCACGCACCGTGAAAGATCGCGCGGGCGCCTATATCGCGATCGTCGAAGGATCGATTCCAACCGGCGCCAATGGCGGCTATTGCACGATCGGCGGCCGCGCCGCCGTCGACATTGCACGGGAAGTTTGCGGCGGTGCGGCGGCGACGATTGCGATCGGTACCTGCGCCGCGTTTGGCGGAATTCCGGCGGCAGCGCCGAATCCAACCGGCGCCCTCAGCGTCGGCGACGCGGTGCCCGGCGTCAAGAACCTGATCAACCTGTCCGCCTGTCCCGCCAACGTCGAGAACCTCACCGCGCTCCTGGTCTACTACCTGACCTTCAAGCACTGGCCGCCGCTCGATCACTATCGGCGCCCGATGTTCGCGTACGGAAAACTCATTCACGACAACTGCGAGCGCCGCGCGCACTTCGATGCCGGCCAGTACGTCGAGCAGTGGGGCGACGATGGGCATCGCGCCGGCTATTGCCTTTACAAGATGGGATGCAAGGGACCCGTCGCGTCGCAGAACTGCCCCAACGTGCGCTGGAACGACGGCACCAACTGGCCGATTGGCTGCGGCCACCCGTGCATCGGCTGCTCCGAGCCGAACTTCTGGGATGCGATGACGCCGTTCTACCAGCACGTCCCCGGTATTCCCGGGTACGCCGCCGGTACCAACATCGACACCATCGGCGCGGCGGCCGTGGCCGGCGTCGGCGTCGCGTTCGCGGGACATGGGCTGCTGCAGCTCATGAAACGGGTCGGTAAATCGGATCAACTGGAACCGGTCGAAGGGCCCAAGACGGAGAAGCCATCATGAGCCGAGTCATCGTCGATCCGGTAACCCGCATTGAAGGCCACCTTCGCATCGAGGCGGAGGTCGACGGCGGCCGCGTCAAGGACGCGTGGTCGTCCTCGACGATGTTTCGCGGCATCGAAATCATTCTGAAAGGACGCGATCCGCGCGATGCGTGGGCGTTCACGCAGCGCATTTGCGGCGTGTGCACGACGGTGCACGCGATCGCGTCGATCCGCGCCGTCGAGAATGCGATCGGCGCAACTCCTCCGGCCAACGCGGTCCTGCTGCGCAACCTGGTGATGGCGGCGCAGTGCGTGCAGGATCACGTCGTCCACTTCTACCATCTGCACGCGCTCGACTGGGTCGACATCGTGTCGGCGCTGTCGGCCGATCCGGCAAAGACCTCCGCGCTCGCGGAATCGATCTCCGACTGGAAGCTGTCGAGCCCGAAGTACTTCGCGGGCGTGCGCGATCGGATCAAGACGTTCGTCGATCGCGGCCAGCTCGGTCCCTTCGCCAACGCGTATTGGGGACACCCCGCCTACCGGCTGCCCGCCGAAGCCAATTTGCTGGCGGTGGCGCATTACCTCGAGGCGCTCGAGTGGCAGCGCGAGTTCATCAAGATGCACGCCGTGCTCGGCGGCAAGAACCCGCACCTGCAAAGCTTCCTGGTCGGCGGCATGGCCACGCCGGTCGATCCCGACAGCCAGGCGTCGATCAACATGCACACCGTCGCGCAGCTGAAGTCGTTCATCGCCTCGGCGCGCGAGTTCGTGTCGAAGGTCTACATTCCGGATCTGCTGGCGATCGCGTCGTTCTACAAGGACTGGGCCGGCCACGGCCGCGGCGTCGGCAACTATCTGTCGTTCGGTGAATATCCGCTCGACGGCGCGCTCGACGCGCCGCAATTCATTCCGCAAGGGATCATCCGCGGGCGCAATCTGTCGACCGTCGAGCCGTTCGATCAGACCAAGGTCGCGGAGTACATCACGCATTCCTGGTACTCGTACGAGCAGGGCGACGATCACGCGCTGCACCCGTTGAAAGGCGAGACGCAGCCGAACTTCACGGGGCCGAACCCGCCCTACAAGCAGCTCGACACCGAAAAGAAGTACTCGTGGCTGAAGTCGCCGCGCTACGCCGACGAGCCGATGGAAGTCGGGCCGCTGTCGCGAATGCTGGTCAGCTACAGCAAGGGCGTGGCGCCGGTGAAGACGCTCGTCGACGCGGTCCTGAAGACGCTCAACGTCGGTCCTGAAGCGCTGTTCTCGACGCTGGGCCGCGTTGCCGCGCGCGGCATCGAGACGCAGGTCCTCGCCGACAAGATGGGCGAGTGGGTCGACGCACTGGCGGCGAACATGGCCGCCGGCGATCTGCGCATCCACGACAACTCCAAGTGGGATCCGTCGTCATGGCCGGACGACGCGGTCGGCTTCGGCCTCCACGAGGCGCCGCGCGGGTCGCTGAGCCACTGGGTCAACATCCACGACGGCAAGATCGCCAACTACCAGTGCGTCGTGCCGAGCACGTGGAATGCGGGCCCTCGCGACGCCAACAACAAGCGCGGCCCGTACGAGGAAGCGCTGCTCAATACGCCGGTCGCCGACGCCAACCGGCCGATCGAGATCCTGCGCACGGTCCATTCCTTCGATCCGTGCATGGCGTGCGGCGTGCACGTGCTCGACGCGCGCGGCCGCGAAATCGTGAACGTGAGGGCCGTATGAGCGCCGTCACTACCGTCGACACGCGGGCACCGTCACGCGACGAGATCGTCACCGTGTATGTGTGGCAAATCCCCGTGCGCATCGCCCACTGGCTGATCGCGCTGTCGATCGCGGTGCTGTCGATCACCGGCATCTACATGGGCCGCCCGTTCATGACGGTCTCGGGTCCGGCGACCGAATCCTTCGTGATGGGCTGGATGAAGGTGATTCACGGCTATGCCGCGTATGCCTTCATCACCGCGCTCGTGATGCGAATGGTGTGGATGTTCACCGGCAACAAGTATTCGCACTGGGACAAGTTCATCCCCGTTCACCGCGTCCGCCAGCGCGGCATGTGGCCGGTGACGGCGTTCTATTCGTTCCTCCGCGACAAGCCGCCGGCCTACGTCGGCCACAATCCTGTCGCCGCGGGCGCCTACACGCTCGTCTACGGGCTGTGCTTCCTAGAAGTCGCGACCGGCCTGGTGATGCGCGGCGCGAGCAGTCCGACGGGATGGGTGAGCGTGTTCGGATCCTGGGCGTGGCTGTTCGGCGGCCTCGCGATGACGCGCTGGATCCATCACATCATCATGTGGCTGCTGCTCGGCTTCACCGTGCATCACGTCTACAGCGCGATCCTCGTCGCGATGATCGAAAAGAACGGCACCATCGACTCGATCGTCTCCGGCTACAAGTGGGTGCCGCGCAGGGACCTCGAGCCGGGACCGTACCGTTGGAACAACAAGGGCGTGGTCGATGAATAGCACGCGCGCAGACCTGCTCGTGCTCGGCCTCGGTAACGTGCTGCTGAGCGACGACGCCGTCGGGCCGGCGGCGGTGGCGCACCTGCGCAGGTCTTACCTGATTCCGGACGGCGTGCTCTGCCTCGATGGCGGCACGCTCGGTCTGTCGCTGCTGCCCTACCTCGAAGACGCGCGCAAGGTGATCCTCGTCGATGCCGTTCTCGAAGACGGACCGCCGGGCACGCTGGTGCGGCTGCGCGGCAGCGACGTCGGTCCGGCGGTCGCGACGCGCTTGTCGCCCCATCAGATCGGCGTCGCCGACATGCTGCAAGGCGCGCGCTGGCACGATCGCGAGCCCGCGCAGGTGGTGCTGCTCGGCATCGTGCCGCAGTCGATCGAGCTCGGCGCCGGCCTGTCCGCGCCGGTCGCGGCATCGATGTCCGATCTGATCGACATGATCTGCGCGGAGGCCGCCGCGTGCGGCCACCAGCTGTGGCCAAAGGCCAGCTTCGAGATCGACTTCGATATCGCCCGCTGGCTCGAAGGGCCGCGCGTATGAGCATCGCCGGCCGGCGCATCGAAGTTCGCGGCATCGTCCAGGGCGTCGGTTTCAGGCCGTGGGTCTTCAAGCTGGCCAACGACGGCGGCCTGACGGGCCGCGTGCACAACGACGCCGCCGGCGTGATCATCGACGCGTTCGGCACCGAATCCGCCCTCGATCGTTTTGCCGAGCGGCTGCTCGCCGATCAACCGCCTGCCGCGGAAATCGTCGACGTGCACTGGCACGCGATTCCGATCGAGGAGCTCGATCGATTCACCATCACCGCCAGCGCCGATGCCGACGAATTACGCGTGTCGATTCCGCCGGATCTCGCGATCTGCCCGGAATGCCTGGCGGAGATCTTCGACCGGGCGAATCGACGCTACCGGTATCCGTTCACCAACTGCACGCACTGCGGCCCGCGCTTCACCATCGCGGTCGATGTTCCGTACGATCGCGCCGCCACGACGATGGCGCGATTCGCGATGTGCGAAGAGTGCCGCCGCGAATATGACGATCCGTCGGACCGGCGCTTTCACGCACAGCCGAACGCGTGTCCCGCCTGCGGTCCGAGACTGACCCTGACCACCAACGGCGGCCGGCAGATCGACTGCGGCGACCCGATCGAAGAGGCTGCCGGCCTGCTCGAGCGCGGCGCCATCGTTGCGATCAAGGGACTCGGCGGGTTTCACCTCGCGTGCGACGCCACCGACAGCGAGGCGGTCAAGCGGCTGCGGCTGCGCAAACGACGCGAGCAGAAGCCGTTCGCGGTGATGGCGGCCGATCTCGACGCCGCCGCGCGGCTGGCCATCCTGTCGGACGACGAACGGCGGCTGTTGTCGTCGCCGATCGCGCCGATCGTGCTGGCGCAGCCGCGGCAGCATTCCCCGCTGGCGGCGCTCGTCGCTCCTGATGCGCCGCTCGTCGGCGTGATGCTGCCGTACACGCCGCTCCATCACCTGCTGATGCGCGCGGTCTCGACGCCGCTGGTGATGACGTCGGGCAACCTGAGCGACGAGCCGCTGGCGTTCCGCAACGATGATGCGCTCGAGCGCCTCTCGGGCCTGGCCGATTATTTCCTGCTCCACGATCGCGACATCGAGACGTTCTGCGACGACTCGGTCACGCGTATCATTGCCGGCTCGCCGTCGGTGCTGCGCCGGTCGCGCGGCTATGTGCCGCGGCCGGTCCGCGTGCTGCCGCCCTTCAGCGCCCCGGTGCTCGCCTGCGGCGCGCTGCTGAAGAACACGTTCTGCTTCGGGCTCGGCGACAGCGCCTATCCCGGCCCGCATCTCGGCGACCTCTCGACGGTGGCCGCGCACGACGCGTTCGTCGCCGCGATCGATCGCATGACGCGCTTCCTTCGCGTCGAGCCGGAAGTGATCGCCTGCGACCTGCATCCTGATTACCTCTCCACGCGCTACGCGCTCGCACGCCCCGAAGCAGTGAAGATCGGCGTGCAGCACCATCACGCGCACATTGCCAGCGTGATGGCCGAGCACGCGCTGCGCGGGCCGGTGCTCGGCGTCGCCTACGACGGCACCGGCTACGGACTCGATGGCACCGCGTGGGGCGGCGAGATCCTGCTTGCCGATCTCGATCGCTTCGATCGCGTGGCGACACTGCGGCCGATTCGCCTGGCCGGCGGCGATGCGGCGATTCGCGAGCCGTGGCGGATTGCGGTGGCGCTGCTCCTCGACGCGTTCGATGGTGAAGTGCCCGCCTCCCTGGCGGCCAGGCTGAGCGGCATTTCCGATCGGCAGATTGCCGCTGTCGCGCGGATGATCGACGACGGCGTGCACGCGCCGTTCGCGCACGGTGCCGGCCGCTACTTCGACGGCATCGGCGCGCTGGTCCTGGGCCGGACCGAGTCCGCCTACGAAGGCCAGATCGCGCTGGCGTGGAACGGCGTGGCCGATCCGATGGAGAAGGGCGGCTATGCGTTCACGATCGATCACTCGTCGCGGCCGTGGACCATCGACCTGCGCCTGATGGTGCGCTCGATTGCGGACGATCTGGATGCCGGGGTGCCGGCGCCGATCATCTCGGCGCGCTTCCATGACACGCTCGTCGAAGCGACCGCGTTGACGATCGAATCCGCCGCGATGGCTCACGGACACCTGCCCGTGGCGATGAGCGGCGGCTGCTTCCACAATCCGCGGCTGGCCGAGTCGCTGATCACGCGGCTCTCGCCGCAGTTCGACACCTACATCAATCGGCGTGTGCCGGCCGGCGACGGCGGCGTGGCACTGGGACAGGCGGTGGTTGCCGCCGCGATCGCGAAAGGACGCTAGTCATGTGTCTTGGTGTGCCGGGAAAAATTGTCAGCGTCGACGGCGCGATTGCCACGGTCGATTTCTGGGGCGTGCAGCGGCAGGTGCGGCTCGACGTCGTCGACGAGCCGGTGCAGCCCGGCGACTACATCCTCAATCACGTCGGCTACGCGATCCGGCGCATTCCCTCGGAAGAGATCGGCGCCACGCTCGCGCTCTACGAAGAGCTGCTGCGGCATGCGGAGAACGATCCGGACCTGATGGCCGCCGACGTGCGCGCGGAGATCGAGGGGGCGCGCCGTGATCGGTAATGGCGCCACCGAGCTGAAGTTCCGCGATCCGCGCCGCGCCCGCGAGCTTGCCGATGCGCTCGCGCACACCGTCGACGCGATCGGCCGCGATCCGGTGTCGGTGATGCACGTGTGCGGCAGCCACGAGCAGGCGATCGCCAAGTTCGGCCTGCGAGCGGTGCTGCCGAAAAAACTCAACGTCATCATGGGGCCGGGATGTCCGGTGTGCATCACCGACGTCCCCGAAGTCGACGAAGGCGTCGCGCTCGCGCGGCAGGGCGTGCGCCTGGCGACCTACGGCGACATGCTCAAGGTGCCTGGGACGGTGCTGTCGCTGTCGGACGCGCAGGCCGAAGGCGCGCGCATCGACATCGTCTACAGCGTCGCGCAAGCCGTCGACCTCGCACGCGCCATCGACGAGCCGCTCGTGTTTTTCGCCACTGGATTCGAGACCACCGCGGTGGCCACCGCGGCCGCGGTGCTCGACGATCCGCCGCCGAATTTTTTCGTGCTGTCGGCGCACAAGTACATCCCGCCGGCGATGGAGATCGTCGCCGAAATGCCGGACACCCGCGTCGAGGGATTTCTCGCCGCCGGCCACGCCGCGACCATTACCGGCTGGGGCCTGTTCGAACCCTTCGTCGAGCGTCATCAGCTGCCGGTCGTCGTCGCCGGCTTCGAGCCGCTCGACATCCTGGCCGGCCTGGTGCGGCTGGTCGAGCTCGTTCGTGACGGACGTCCCGCCGTTGAAAACATGTTTCCCCGCTGCGTCACCCGGAGCGGCAACCTGCGCGCGCAGGAGCAGCTCTGGCGCGTGTTCAAGCCGATTGGCGGCAACTGGCGCGGCATCGCGCACGTGCCGAACGGCAACCTGCGGCTGCGCGACGAGTTCGCGCGGCTCGACGCCCGCCGCGCCTTCGACATCGATCTCGAGTCGCTGTGGGACTTCGCCCCGCCGGCGCTGGTCCGCGACTGCATCTGCGGCGACATCATGGCGGGCATCAAGTCGCCGACCGACTGCACGTTGTATGGCAGGCAGTGCGTGCCCGACTCCCCGGTCGGCGCGTGCATGGTCAGCAGCGAAGGCACGTGCCGCATCTGGCATCAATACGGAGGACATCCGGATCTGGGAGGGCGCCGTGGGGCTGTCTGTGCGCGATGAACGCATCACGATGAAGTACGGCGCGGGCGGCCGCGCCATGCGCGCGCTGATCCAGGAGGTCTTCCACGACGGCCTGCTCGTCGAAGATGCTCCGGGCGAGATCACGCTGCGCGCCATGGACGACGGCGCCGCGCTGCGCTTCGGCAACCGCTGGCTGGTGATGACGACGGATTCGCACGTGGTGCATCCGCTGTTCTTTCCGGGCGGCGACATCGGGCGGCTCGCCGTCTCGGGCACGGTGAACGACCTCGCGATGATGGGCGCGACCGAGGTGTTCGCGCTGACTTGTGCGGTGATCATCGAAGAGGGATTCGGCCGCGCGGAACTGTCGCGGATCCAGCGCTCGATCCGGACCGCGTGCGAAGAGGCCGGCGCGCGCATCGTCACCGGCGACACCAAGGTGATGGGCAAGGGTGAAATCGACGGCATCGTGATCAATACGACCGGCGTCGCCCTGACCGATCGCGTCATCCCGGATTGCACATTGCGCGACGGCGATCGCCTGATCGTGACCGGCACGATCGGCGATCACGGCATGGCGGTGATGGCGCAGCGGCTCGGCCTCGCCATCGAGGGCACGCTCGAGTCCGATGTCGCGCCGATCAATTCACTGATCCGCGCCGCCCTCGACGGAGCGCCCGGCGAGATTGCCGCGATGAAGGATCCGACGCGCGGCGGCGTCGCCTCGGCGCTGCACGAGATGGCGGAAAAGAGCGGCGTCGGCATCATCGTCGACGAGCTCGCGCTGCCGATCACCGACGCGGTTCGCGCCACGAGCGAGCTGCTCGGCATCGATCCGCTGCACGTTGCGAACGAAGGCAAGGCGTTGCTCGGGGTGCGGCCGGACGCCGCGGACGCGGTGCTGGCCGCTCTTCGCCACCACCCGCTGGGCGCCAATGCCGCGATCATCGGCACCTGCACGTCCGAGCGCCCGGGCACGGTCATTCTCGACACCGGCTTCGGACGCCGTCTCGTCACCGAACCGGAAGGCGAACCGCTTCCGAGGATTTGCTGATCATGCCGACACATATTCACTCGCGCATCGACGGCGGCATCGGCCACATTCGCATCGAGCGTCCGGAGCGATTCAACTCGCTCGACGTCGAAACCGCGCAGGACCTCCGCAAGGCCGGACTGGCGATGGCGCGCGACGAGGAGGCGCGCGTGGTCGTGTTATGGGGAATTCCGGGCATCTTCTGCAGCGGCGCCGATCTGAAGTACATCCGCGCCGGCGGCGAGCGCGCCGACCTCGGTTACCTGACGCCGGATGCGAGACCGACGCCGGAAGGATCGGGCGAGCGCTTCAAGCAGATCCTCGAATACCTGCACAGCACGATTGCCGAAATCCGCCGCGCGCCAAAGCCGTTCATTGCCGCCGTCGACGGCATGGCGGCCGCCGGCGGCTTCGGGCTGGCGATGTGCTGCGATCTGGTTTACGCGTCGGAGCGCGCGGCGTTCGAATGGGCCTACGGGAAAACCGGGCTGACCGGCGCCGAGAGCTCGACGTTCATGCTGCCGCGGCTGGTCGGCTTCCACCGCGCGATGGAGCTGGTGTTGCTGAACCCGAAGCTCGATGCGCGGCGCGCGGTCGATCTCGGATTGGTCAACGCCGCGTTCCCCCAGGACACGTTCGAAGCATCGGTGATGGCGATTGCCGCACAGCTCGCCGCCGGCCCGCCGAAAGCGTGGAGCATTGCGAAGGGCCTGATCGGCCAGGCGGCCGGCATGGATCGCCTCGACGTGCACCTCGATCGCGAGCTCGATCAATTGAGCCGCATTGCCAACGGCGACGAGTTTGCCGAGGGCATCAACAGCTTCTTCGAGAAGCGCGCGCCGCGTTTCGCGCGGTCATCGTGAGGGCCGGCCAGCCATGCACGAGTACTCGCTGATTCAATCGCTGGTCGAGCGCGTCGAGGCGGAAGCGCGCGCGCGATCGGCGACGGCGGTCCACCGCCTCAACGTGCGCATCGGCGAACAGTCGGGCGTCGACATCGAGCTGTTCAGGACCGCGTACCTGACATTTCGCGAGCGAACGATCTGCGAGGCCGCCGAGCTCGAGATTGATGTCATCCCCACGCAGTGGGCCTGCGGCACGTGCGGCGGCAGGATCGAGAGCGGGCAGCCGCTGCGCTGTCCCGCGTGTTTGCGCCCGGCGCGATTGATCGGCGGCGACGAGATCATGCTCGATCGCATCGAGATGGAGGTGGCGTGATGTGCGATACCTGCGGCTGCGGCGATCACGAGCTCGTGCCGGTGGACGTGCACGAGCGTATCCTGGCCGGCAACGAGAAGGCGGCGGCGCACAATCGCGAGCACTTCCGCGCGGCCGGCGTCGTGGCGATCAACCTGATGGGCGGTCCCGGCGCGGGCAAGACCGCAGTGCTGGAGGCCACGGCCGGCGTGCTCAAGGATCGCAAGATGGCGGCGCTCGCCGGAGACCTTGCGACCGACAACGACGCGGTGCGCCTGCGCAACGCCGGCATTACCGCGGCGGCGATCACCACCGGGTCCGCGTGTCATCTCGACGCGCAGATGGTGCATCGCGCGATGCATGACGTGCCGTGGAAGCGGTTCGATTACCTGTTCATCGAGAACGTCGGCAACCTGGTGTGTCCGGCCATCTACGACCTCGGCCAGGCAGCCAACGTCGTCGCGCTGTCGGTGACGGAAGGCGAAGACAAGCCGCTGAAATATCCGGTGATGTTCCGCGCCGCTGACCTGGTGCTGATCACGAAGATCGATCTGCTCGCCTACCTGCCGCACGTCAGCCTGAACCGCATCATCGGCAACCTCGAGCGCGTCATGCCGCGTCCGCTGTTCCTGCCGCTGTCGTCGCAGTCAGGCCACGGCGTCGCCGAATGGGCGGCGTGGCTCGAATCGATCCGCTCCAGCCATCCGAACGCGAAGATCGTGGAGGGGTCGCTGACGTGAGCGAAAAATGGCCGCGGCCGGGACTTTTCCCCGCCCGAAGCCCGGCCCGAGGCTAATCAGGCCGGAAAACGCGCGGCACGCAACCTGCACTATCGCAGTTCGAAGGAGAAGGCCATGGCCGCTCGAACCGAACGCGACACACTGAACGGGTTGATCGAGATCTGTCGTGACGGCGCGCGCGGATTCCAGCTCGCCGCCGATCATGTCGCCGATCCGGAGCTGAAGCGCCTCTTCAACGAGACGTCTCGACAACGCAACCTGTTTGCGGCCGAACTCCTGCCCTACGCTCAGCGGCTCGGCGGCGACAACGACGCCGCCGGCACGGCCAAGGGCGCGCTGCACCGCAGCTGGATGCGATTCAAGGACGCGGTATCGGGGTACGACGAGCGCATGGTGCTCGAGGAGGCGCAGCGCGGCGAGGCCGCCGCGATCGACACCTACAAGGACGCGATCTCGAGCCTGCTGCCGCCGAATGCGCGCCCGGTCATCGAGCGTCAGTACGGCGCGATCAGGAACACGCAGCGCGAACTGTTCGAGATCAGCCTGCCGTGCTCCTGACGGGAACGTCGGACGCGCGCGGCGCGTGACCGAACTCAGGCGCCAATCGAGGCTCGGCGCCGAGCCAGTACAACCCGTTGGCCATGATGCAGAAGCCCGTCGCGGCAAACCACACCATCGCAACGCCGACGAAGGCCGTGAACGACAGCCACCACGGGCTGTGCACCAGCGACAACACCGAGGCGATCGAAATGTTGATGCCGACCGCGGTGTAGATGCGGCGCTCCAGGTACCAGCTGTCGGTGCGCATGAAATAGAACTTCGGGCGGCTTGCGTCGTGTCGCTCACCCAGCCGCGATTCGAATCCGAGACGATGCAGGAGGTTGCCGACCGGGCAGAACCCCGTCAGTGAAACGGAGATTGACACGGCACCGGTGGCGATCACGCCGAGCACCCACAGCGGGTGCACCAGCAGCGCGAGCGATGTCGACGCCAGCAGCACGAGCCCGGCGATCAGCCAGACCGTCCGCTCGATGTACCACTCGTTGATCGGAACCATGTAAATGCCGCGACGCAGTGCCATGCTGTTCCTCCGCGCTCACTCGATCGAGTGGCAGCTCTCGCAATCCTGTTTGATCGCCAGTCCTTCTCGCGTCTTGTGGGTGTCGGTGTGGCAGCGGAAGCACCCGTTGGAAGTGGTGTGCCCGCTCTGGTTGGGATAGGTGCCCCAGCCGATGTTCATCTCGGGAAAGACGTTGCGCCGGTAGATGGCCTGGGCGACGCCGATCGATCGGCGCAGCGCTGCTTCTTCGAATCCGTGCGGCAGGCTCGCCTTCAAGGCGTCGCGAATCGCCCGATCGATTTGCTGATCGGCGGCATCGTGGCTGGCGTAACTTGCGCGCAGCGCGCGCACCGCTTCGCGGCGGATGAAGGGAATCTTCGCGTCGATCAAGCCGGCGCCGATCGCCGCGTCGACGGCACGCTCCGGCGTCGTGCCGAAGGTGTGCGCGGCGCGGTTGTGGCAGTCGGTGCAGTCCATGCGGCGCAGCGGCTTGCCCGCGATCTCCGCGGGCGTGACGCCTTCGGCGAAGTATTCGCGCACCGCGCCGTCGCGGCCCGTGCTCCTCACGTAGGTGATCTGCTCGCGCCCTTCGTCCGCGGCGAAATACTCGACCGCGTTCGCGCGGTTCATGTGCCAGTGAATGCCGCCGCCGCCGCCGGTGCCCGACACGGCGCCGCCGACGTGCAATCGCACCGTCGTCTTCGTTTCGGTGTTCGCTTCATCGTCGGCGTATTCGTAGAACACCTTGATCTTGTCGCCGACGTAGCG
>DASUSZ010000279.1:0-2332 GCA_036374815.1 Vicinamibacterales bacterium
CACCCGCTGCCGCAAGTTGTGGAACGTGGAAGGTCACGGAGCGTTCTTCGCCGATCTGCAGAGCCGGCGCGAGGTGCTGCACATCGGCGCTCGAGCCGTTGATCACCAGTTCGACTGCAATTGCGCCGTCGGTCCGGTTGACACCGACACTGCCAATGTTCTTCACGTGCACGGTGACAAAAGTCTGCGCCGCAGATGACAAATGATCCGAGCAGTGGCCATCGGAGGTGCAGAATTCGATTCGCGTCGGAGTGAGGTCTGGTAGCGACTGCGCCCGCGCGTCGATAAACGACGCCCCGATCAGCGCCAGCCCGAGTGTGCATCGCAGCGTTCGGTATCCCACGCTGCGGGAATAGCAAAACCTGATCCAGAGTCGTTAGCCTCATCAAGGCTGAGTGGACCGCAACCGATCCGCTTCCGACAACCCCTGCCGTGCCGTGGCGTTTTGCGGATCGAGCTCGAGCGAGCGACGAAATGCGTCCGCCGCCAACGCCCCTTCCCGCGCCTCGAGGTACGCGACGCCCAGCAGGTTGTGCAGCAGCACATCCGTTGGCGCCTGATCGAGGGCGGCGCGCGACTGTGTCACCGCTTCGGCCGTATCGCCCGCCGAGATCAACGCGAGGATGTACTTGCGAACGACCTCGGGCCGCAACGCAGCTTCGCTTCCGCCCAGCGCGGCGCGGTAAGCCGCCACTTGTTCCGGCAGCTTCCCCATTGCGCCATAAATATCGCCGTCGACAAGATGCGTGCGGGCTTGCGATGGTCGCAGCTGATGTGAACGTTGATTCGCCGCCAGCGCGTCTTCGAGGCGCCCGGCGGCGAGATAAAACCGCGCCAGCGACGCGTGCACGGTGGCGTTGTTCGGGTCGATCGCCGTTACGAGCGCGGCCGCGCGCATCGCGGAGGCGCCCGGCTCATCCACGATCTTCGACTGCAGCGCCGCGGCCTCGAGCTCGAGGCGGTGCAGCAGCAGGTAGGGATCGTAGCCATCGATCGCGATGGCGCGATCGAACACGGTTGCAGCGCGCGTGTAGGCGTCAAGATCGCGAGTTGCCGTGAACCGACGAAACAGAACGCGACCTGCGACGTCGAGGTAGTGCGCGACGTCCTCTGCGGATCGAAGCGCCTTGTCGAGATGGCGCGATACTGCGGGCCAGTCGCTGTCGATATCCCCGGACGAAGCCAGCATCAGCGCGCTCTCCGCCGTGAGGTGACGCCATGAGCGCGTCGCCTGCCACGCCATACCTGCCGCCACGAGGATCGCGATGGCAGCAATCGCGCGGGTGGCGTGTGGAGACGGCCGCCATCGCGCTTCGTCGCCTGCCGAGGCAACCGACACAGCCAGGCCGAGCGTGATCCAGAAGTACACGAGCAGCGGCAACTCTTCCCAGCCCGAAAGATCCTGGATCAAAAAGCCGCCGATCGCGGCGAACAGCGCGATGGCCAGCAGCCGGCCGCGATCGGTCAGCGGCGGCACACGCATGTGACCGCGCCGCCAGAGCGCGAACAGTACATAACCGATCAGACCAAGATGGAGCATGAGACCGGGCGCGCCGGTGGCGATGGCGCGATCGAGATAGCCGTTGTGCACCTTCGTGGGCAACTGGTCGATCGGCACGATCGCCGGCTCGACGCCGCGATAGCGCGGGTAGAGGAGGCCGAAATGATCGAAGCCGGTGCCGCGCAGCGGATGCAATTGGAACATGCGCCACCCCGCGTCGATATACGTGAAGCGATTGACGAACGAAGGGTCGTCAGAGACGTTCAAGATCGATGCGAACCGCGCGCGCAGCAAGGAACCCGAATCCCCCGAGACCACACGGATCGCTCCCACGCAGGCCAGCACAATCAACACAATCACCAGCTGCCGATCACCCTGCACCAGGCGCTGCTTCAATGCCCATGCGGCCAGGAAGACGAGCGCCAGCGCTGCACCTGCCCACGGGCCGCGGCTGAGCGTCAACAGAATCGCGGCGACGAGTGTGGCAAGTACAACGGCGCCGGTGCGCCGCTTCGCGCGGTCCGTTTCGGCGAACACGAACGCGGCCGCGAGCGGCGCGACCAGCGCCAACGACGCGGCGAGCGGGACCGGATGACCGATCGTCGATGCTGGACGCGGGTTCGGCCATGGCCGCGGATCGAAGCCAAGAAACTGCAGAATTGTCCAGGCCGCCACGGGCAAAAGGGTCAACACGAGCACGGCGGCCCGGCGCTCGCGGGCGCTGTCGTCACCCGGAAGCGTGGCGACAATGACGCCCAGAGCCAACAGCGTCAGCTGTGTTGCCAACCCGTTGTAGCGGCCATAGGCGCCGTACCAGGAGGTGGACGGATC
>DASUSZ010000280.1:0-16699 GCA_036374815.1 Vicinamibacterales bacterium
GAAAGAGAACAGCCGCAGCGTGGCCGGCACGCGCACGTGGCTCAGCAAGGCGCTGCTCGTCACCCAGGTCGCGCTCTCGGTGATGTTGCTGATCGGCGCCGGCTTGTTCGTGCGCACGCTGCAGAACCTGCGCTCGGTCGACATCGGCTTCAATCCCGGCAACATCCTGATGTTCCGCGTCAACCCGGCGCTCAATCGCTACTCGCAGGAGCGCACCAACCAGCTCTACGAGCGCATGCAGTCCTCGCTCGAGGCGCTGCCGGGCGTCGAATCGGTGACGTTCACGCGCAACGCGTTGTTGTCCGGCAGCACCAGCATCACCGGCATTTACAAGCAGGGGCAGACGGAAAAGGAAGCCAAGGACATCTATTACATGGGCGTCGCGCCGAAGTTCTTCGCGACTATGCAGATTCCCATCCTGGCGGGTCGCGATTTCGACGAGCGCGACGTCGCCAACCCGGATGCGTCGGCGCTCATCAACGAGACGGCCGCGAAGAAGTACTGGCCCAACGAAAACCCGATCGGCCAACGCATCGGCCAGAACATCGAAGACAGCGGCAAGACCGAGATCATCGGCATCATCCGCGATACCAAGTACGACAGCGTGCGCGACGCCGCACCGGCGACCATGTACACGCCGATTCGCCCCGGCACGCGTTCCCTGACCGTGATGGTGAGAACGGCAACCGATCCCGCCAGCCTCACCGAGACGGTTCGTTCGGCAATGCAACAGATCGATCCCGACGTGCCGATGACGGGCATCACCACGCAGTCGGAGCAAGTCAACGGCCGGTTCGCGCAGGAACGGTTGTTCGCGCTGGCCTACTCGCTCTTCGGCGCGCTGGCGCTGCTGCTCGCGTGCATCGGCCTGTTCGGCCTGATGTCGTACAGCGTGTCGCGCCGCACCAACGAGATCGGCATCCGCATGGCCCTCGGCGCGCAGCGTGCCAGGGTCGTCGGCATGGTGCTGCAGGAGTCGATGGTGATGGTCGCGATCGGCGTGGTCCTCGGCCTCGCCGGCGCGATCGCGGGCGGACGGTTCGTCGAGAGCGTGCTGTTCGGCTTGTCGAAGACGGATACGGTGACGATCAGCGCAGCGATCGCCGTCACCGCGCTGGTGTCGCTCGCGGCCGGCTACTTACCCGCCCGCCGCGCGGCACGCGTCGATCCAATGGTGGCCCTACGCTACGAGTAACTTTGGCGCCAAAAACATACACGGAAGCACAGAAACACAGAAGCACGGAAAAACTCCTTTTTGTACGGAACTCGCTAAGCGAGTCCCCTAAAAGAGTGTTTCCGTGTTTCCGTGTTTCCGTGAACGTTTTGGGCAGCCAAAGCCGCTATTCGTATCTCAACGCCACTAGTGGGTCTACTTTGCCCGCGCGTCGGCCGGGTATCCAGCTCGCAAGCAGGGCGATCAGGCCGAGGACGATTGGCACCGCGACGAACGTGATCGGATCGAGCGGCGAGATGCCGGGCAGCAGCGTCCTGACCGCCCCGATCGATCCGAATGCCGCGAGCGATAGCGCGAGGCCGATGACGAGGCCGATCGTTGTCAGCTTCATGCCCTGACCGACGATCATGTTCAGCAGCGACCCCGGCGATGCGCCGAGCGCGAGGCGGATGCCCATTTCCTGCGTGCGCTGGGTGACGGCGTAGGCCATCACGCCGTAGAGGCCGATCGACGCGAGCAGCAGCGCCAGCGCGCCCATCGCGCCGAGCAGGTTCGCGGCCATCCGCTGCGCGAACACCGCCACTTGCATGTGCTCGTTCATCGTGCGGGCGTCGTAGAGCGGCAGCGCCGGATCGATCGCGCGGATCGCGTTGCGCACGTCGCCGACCAAGCCGGACGTGTTGCCGGTGCCGCGCACGAACACGCGCAGCGTGCTGCCCTGGAATCGATTCATGTTCAGGAACAGCTGCGGCAGCGGCCGCTCGTTGATGCTGCTGTACTTCGTGTCGGCGACAATGCCGACGACCTCGGCAACGTCCTTGCCCATGCGGACGCGGCTGCCAAGCGCGTTGCCCTGCGGCCAGTAGCGGCGCGCCATGGCTTCGTTGATCACCAGCACGTTCGGCGCCTCAGGTGTGTCTTGATCGGTGTACTCCCGGCCCTGTCGTACCGGCACCGCCATGGTTCCGAAGTAGCCTGGACCGACCGTGGTGTAGGTGATGACCACTTCCTCGTTCTCGCGCGGCGCATAGCCGTCGATCGCCACTCCCATCGAATTCGTGCCGCCGATGCCGAGCGGCAGCCGCGAACCGAACGCAACGGAGGTCACGCCGGGTAGCGAGCTGAGGCTTTCGGTCGCGCGCCGGCGGAAGTCCCGCAACCGATCGCCGGTGTAACCGCTCTGGAACATGTCCATCGACGCCGTGACGACGCCATTCGGCTCGAAGCCGGGCGACAACGACTGCGCGGCGATGAAGCTTCGAAGAAACAACGTGGCGCCGACCAGCAGCACCATGCAGACCGCCACTTGCGCGACGACCAGCGCATTACGCAGACGGCCGCTGGTCCGTCCGCCGCTGCCGCTGCGTCCTTCTTCCTTCAACGCATTGATCGTTTGAGAACCCGACGCCTGCAGCGCGGGCGCGAGCCCGAACACGACGCCGGTCACCAGCGACACGATCGCCGCGAACACCAGCGTCGTCGCGTCCATGCGCAACCCGAGATCGAACGGCATGTCGATCGGCGGCACGAACGCCATGATCACGTCCATCGACCAGTACGCGATCACCACGCCGCTGATGCCGGCGAGCGCGGCCAGCACCAGCGATTCGGTGAGCAGCTGGCGGATCAAGCGGATGCGGCTGGCGCCGAGCGACAGGCGCACGGCGACCTCGCGCCGGCGGGATACCGCTTTCGAGAGCAACAGGTTCGCGACGTTCGCGCAGGCGATCACGAGGACCAGCGCGACGAGCACCGTCAACACGCCAAGCACCGGCGTCAACACGGTGGCGGCGCCGAACGGCGCCTCCCAGGTCTGCACGATGCGCAGCCGGCGGCCGTCGTTGAAGTCGCGGTACTCCTGTTCGAGCTGCGACATGATCGACGTCGCTTCGGCCTGCGCCTGCTGCTGCGACACACCCGGCTTGAGGCGGACCAGCGTCTGGAACCAGCCGTTGCCGCGCTGCTCGAGCCGGTTGCCGCCCATCATTTCGCGCTGCATCGCCATCGGCACCCACGCCGTCGACGCGATGCCGAGGAACGCGCCGATGAAACCTTCCGGCGCGACGCCGATGATCGTCATCGGCGTGTTGTTGATCGTCACCTGCTTGCCGATGGCGGCGGGACTGCCGGCGAACCGCTGCTGCCAGTAGGCGTAGCTGATGACCACGACCGGATGCGCGCCGGGCGTCACGTCATCCTGCGCCGTGAAGAAGCGGCCCGCCGCGGGACGCAGGCCCATCACCTCGAAGAAGTTGCCGCTGACCAGTCCGCCCCACGTGCGATCGGCCGTCTCATCGACGGCGAAGTTGAAGGTCTGATCGTCCTGCGCGACGACGTCCATCAACGTGGCGCGATCGCGGAAATCCCGGAAGTTGGGATACGACCACGATCGGCTCGACCCTTCGCGATTCTCCATGGCGGCGATTCGAATCGATCCCGGATCCGCGGCGAGCGGAATCGGCCGGAACAGCACCGCCTGCACCCACGTGAAAATCGTGGTATTCGCGCCAATGCCGAGCCCGAGCGACAGGATCGCCGCGAGCGTCAGCCCGGGATTTTTCAGGAGCGAGCGGAAGGAATAGCGAAGGTCGGCGAGGAGGGTGGACATCAAGGCGTTAGACGGGGTCCGCCCGACAACAGTTCATCTATGAAACTGCCGGCTTTCGCGATGAATTCGGGCGCCCACACGTGGCCGCCATCGAACACGTGCTCGGTCACCACCACACCCGCCTGTTGCAGCACGGTCCGATCCTTCCGCGCCTTCTCCTCGTCGTACCACTTGTCTCCGGTGCCGCGGCCGATCAGCACCCTCGGCAACGAAGACGCGAGCGGCGCAACGTCGGGCGGCATGTCGCCCGCCAGCGCGATCACGCCGTCGCACGGGCGCTGCGCCAGCGCCGCCGCGCGGTACGCCATGGCCACGCCCTGCGAGAAGCCGGCATAGATCAGCGGGCGCGTCATGCCGTATTCACCCGCGATCGCCGTTAACACTTTGCCGACATACGCGACGTTGTCGGCGATCGCGTGATCGCGGTCTTCCTTGGTCATCCAGCTCGCCACGACATCGTTGCCACGCGTGTAAAAGCGATGCAGGCCCTGCACGCTGACGAGGCCCATCGATCGCCCGTCGACGATGCGTTTCAGCACCTCGAAGGCGATCGCCGCGTTCTCCTGGTAGCCGTGAAACCCGACCAGCGTGCCCCGGGTGTGATCGCCGATGTCGACGAGGTAGCGTCCATGCGTTCCGGTGGAAATCGTTCTCGTATCCAAGCTCGGCCTTTCGCAGAGTGTTATAAACGTAGGTTGTGAGTCCTGTCGCGTTCAAATTTCCTGTCGATGCCGATGCCGCCGTTGCCGCCGCGCTCTACGCGCCCGAGGGCGATCGCCAGCTCGACGCGTTGCTCGTCTTCGCGCATGGCGCCGGCGCCGGGCAATCTCATCCGTTCATGACCAGTTACGCCAGCGCCCTCGCCAGCCGCGGCATTACGGTCGTCACCTTCAATTTCCCGTACATGGAGAAGAAGCGGCGCACGCCGGATCGCGCGCCGGTGCTCGAGGACGCGTTCCGCCGCGCCGTCGCGGCCGCCATCGAGCACAAGCAGGTGAAGGCCTCGAAGCTGTTCATTGGCGGCAAGTCGATGGGCGGCCGGATGGCGACACACGTCGGCGCCTACCTTGATAAGTGGACCGCGCCGCGCAAGCCCTCGGGGATCATCGCCTTCGGCTACCCCCTGTCGCCGCCGCGCAGCAAACGCACCGGCGATCGCGTGACGCATTTGAAGACGCTGACCATCCCGACGCTGATCGTCCAGGGCACGCGCGATCCGTTTGGCGCGCCCGACGAAGTGAAGGAAGCGATCTCGGAAGGCAACGCCACCCCGCCGATCGAGATCCTGCCCGTCGAAGGCGGCGATCATTCTTTTGCCGTGCTGAAGTCAAGCGGCCGCGATCAGAACCTCGTGCACGCCGAGATCCAGGACGCGGTCGCCGAGTGGATCAAAAAGCAGAAATAAACCCGAGAGCCCGCAAGCCCGTAGCCCGCAAGCCCGCAACACCCGCGCTAGTCCTCTACCGCGTGATAGCCGTCGTGAAGCTTGACGGCTTTCCCCTTCTTCGACGCACGCAGGTTGATCACCTCGACCATGATCGAGAAGCCCATCGCGAAGTAGATGTAGCCCTTCGGAATGTGCATGCCGAAACCGTCGGCGATCAGCGACACGCCGATCAGCAACAGGAAGCTGAGCGCCAGCACCTTCACGGTCGGGTGCTGCTCCACGAAGCGGCTGACCGGCCCGGCCGCGAACATCATGATCGCGACCGCCACCACCACCGCGGCAATCATCACCGCCACATCGTCGGCCATGCCGACCGCCGTGATTACCGAGTCGAGCGAGAAGACGATGTCGAGCAGCATGATCTGGCCGATCACGGCAGCCAGAGAGGGCGCCACGCGCGCGGCCACGTGGCCTTCCTCGCCTTCGAGGCGCTCGTGGATTTCGCGCGTCGCCTTGAAGAGCAGGAACAGGCCGCCGCCGGCAAGAATCAGGTCGCGGCCCGAAAAGTCGTGATTGAAGACGGTGAACAGCGGCGCCGTCAGCCGCATGATCCAGGTGATCGACAGCAGCAGCAGGATGCGCATGACCATCGCGCCCATCAGGCCGATGCGCCGCGCTTTCTCCTGCTGGTGGGCCGGCAGCTTGCCGGCCAGGATCGAGATGAAGATGACGTTGTCGATGCCGAGCACCACCTCGAGCACGGTCAGGGTCAGGAGGGCGACTAATCCGTCTGCGGTCAGGAATGCGTCCATGGCTACTCAGGCATCAGCAGGCGCTGCACGGGGCGGCCGCCGATGATGTGCTCCTCGACTATGGCGTTCACGTCGGCCTCGGTCACGCGGCCGTACCAGACATTTTCAGGATAGACGACAACGCTCGGGCCCTTCTCGCATTGATCGAGGCAGCCCGACTTGTTGGCGCGCACGCGCTTGACGCCGCGCTCGGCGAGCGCCTTCTTGAAAGCTTTCTGCAGCGCTTCGGTTCCGGTTGGGTCGCAGCTGCCGCGCGGGTGGCCGGGCTCGCGGCGGTTGCAGCAGATGAACAGGTGCCTGTCGAAAGGGGGCATCAGTCGAGAGCGAGTTCAGGCCGGCCCTTGAGACCGCCCCACGTCTCCGGATCCTGCCACAGCAGCGCCCAGAAGTATCGCGACACGTCCGCCTTGGGATACTTCGCGGCAAGCTCCTTGACGGCCTTGTCCAGCGTCGCATCTTCGGGCTTCTTGGGCTCCTCGTCCTTGATCAGCCCGTCCTCGTGCGCGATGCCGAGCAGATCGAGAAACGCGCCCATCATCGGCCGCTGGTGCTCGAGGTGGTAGGCGATCATCAGCCGCGCGGCGAGCAGGTCCGACACCTGCGCCAGTCCGGCGAGGTGCTTCGCCTTCTTGTCGAGCGGCAGCGAGATGACGCTCTTCGGCCGGAACTTGATCTGACGGGAAATCAGCGCAACGGCTTCGGCCTGCTCGAGCGCGGCCTGCTCATCCGCCCAGAAGGCCTTGGCGGCCGAGGTGCGCAGCTCGGACGGCATTTGCCGCCACATCCGCGCCGGGCGTACTTCTTCGGGAGACGACGACATAGACGCACAAGTGTACCGCAGTTGTAACGAAGACTGACATCGCAGGGGCCGTTTTTGATTCAGTTCCTGCGTACCTGTTGACGGCATCGCAAAAACTGCGATGGCGTACGGGCCACCCATCGCAGGGAATGAATCAAAAACCGGGGGTGCGATGTCAGTCTTCGTTACAATCGGCGCATGAGCGGACAAGCGAATTTTTTCGATCAGGTCACGCAATACTTCTCCGAGGCGGCGGCGTTTACCGAGTACCCGAAAGGCCTGCTCGAGCAGATTCGTGTCTGCAACAGCATTTATCGCTTCGACTTTCCACTGCGGCGCGCCAACGGGGAGATCGAAGTCATTCACGCCTGGCGCGTCGAGCACAGCCAGCACAAGCTGCCGGTCAAGGGCGGCATCCGCTACAGCCCCGAGGTCTACGAGGAAGAGGTGATGGCGCTGGCCGCGCTGATGACCTACAAATGCGCCATCGTCGACGTGCCGTTCGGCGGCGCCAAAGGCGGCATCAAGATCGAACCGAAGAACTACTCGCTCGACGAGCTCGAACGGATCACCCGCCGCTATGCGCACGAGCTGACCAAGAAGAATTTCCTCGGGCCCGGCATCGACGTGCCGGCGCCCGATTACGGCACCGGCGAGCGCGAGATGTCGTGGATCGCCGACACCTACGCGGCGCTCAATCCGGGGCAGCTCGATGCGCTCGGCTGCGTCACCGGCAAACCCGTGACGCAGGGCGGCGTACGCGGCCGAAAGGAAGCGACCGGACGCGGCCTGTTCTACGCGCTGCGCGAAGCGTGCAACGAGCCCGACGAGATGAAACGGCTCGGCCTTCCCCTCGGCCTCGACGGCAAGCGCATCGTCGTGCAGGGGCTCGGCAACGTCGGCTACCACGCCGCGAAGTTCTGCCGCGAGGGCGGGGCGCTGCTGATTGCGATCGCCGAGCGCGAAGGCGCGATCATGAATCCGCGCGGTCTCAATGAAGACGAAGTCTTCACCCATCGCAAGGCGACCGGATCGATCCTCAACTTCCCCGGCGCCACCAACATCGAGAACAGCGCGGCGGCGCTGGAGCTCGATTGCGACGTGCTGCTGCCGGCGGCGCTCGAAAGCGTGCTGACGAAGGAGAATGCGCCGCGCATCAAGGCGAAGATCCTGCTCGAAGGCGCGAACGGTCCGACGACGCCGGAGGCGGATCCGATTTTCCGGCAGAAAGGGATGCTCGTCATCCCCGACATCTACTGCAACGCCGGCGGCGTCACGGTGTCGTACTTCGAGTGGCTGAAGAACCTGTCGCACGTGCGCTTCGGACGCATGCAGAAGCGTCACGAGCAAGCGAACGAGCTGGCGATGCTCAAGGCGATCGAAGCGGCAACGGGCCGCAAGTTCACCGAGGCCGAACGCGCGTCGATGGCAAAGGGTCCCGACGAGCAGGACCTGGTGAACTCGGGACTCGAAGAGACCATGATCGCCGCGTTCCACGAGCTGCTGGCCGCCCAGCGAAAGACGAAAGGGATTCCCGACCTGCGCATCGCCGCGTTCGTAACGGCGATTCATAAAGTCGCGCGCAGCTACATGGAGATGGGCATCTTCCCGTAAGCGCGAAAGACGTCCAGGGAATCCTCCGGGGACGAGCGTTGGGATCCGGTGATTAACCGTATTGATCCCGCACGCTTTGCCATGTATCGTGCGCGTGACATTCGGTTACGTCATCCGGCGCGCGCTGTTGCCCCGTTATTCTCCTGGAGGTGGTCATGCTGCGGCGAATTGCATCCGCGTTATGTGCGGTGCTCCTTCTTGCAAGTCCTTCGTTAGCTCAACAAGGCACGGCCGAACTTCGTGGCCGCGTGATGGATCAGCAGGGCGCGGTGCTGCCCGGCGTCTCGGTAGTGGTACGGCACCAGGAAAGCGGCCTGTTCCGCGAGGCCGTGACCGGCAGCGACGGCACGTTCCTGATGAGCGGCATGACACCGGGCGTGTACGAAGTGTCGGCCGAGCTGTCCGGGTTCAAGAAGTACACGCAGCGCGACGTACGGCTGGAAGTGGGACGCACGACGCCCATTGAATTGAAGTTCGAAGTCGGCGGCCTCGAGGAGGCAATCACCGTTTCCGCGGAAGCGCCGCTCGTCGACACCACCTCGCAGGAGATCGGCGGCCGCATCTCGTCGCAGGAGTTTGTCGACACCCCGTCGTTCAATCGCAACTTCGCCGGCTACCTCGGCATGCTGCCGGGTGTCGTCGCAACGATCTCCGCCACCACGTTCGGCGCCGATTCGATCAGCGTCGCGGGCCAGAACGTGCGCAACGTCAACTACACGATGGACGGGTCGAACAACAACGACACGTTCAACGGCGGCAACGGCGGCGCGCAGGCGCGCGTGCCGGTCGAAGCGGTGCAGGAATTCCAGCTGCTCAGCAGCCAGTTCGACGCCGAATACGGCCTCACCTCCGGCGGCATCGTCAACTCCGTCTCGAAGTCGGGCACCAACAACCTGCACGGCAGCGCGTTCATGTTCTTCCAGGATCAGCGGATGTCGGCGCTCGAGTACTTCGCGGAAAAGGAAGGGCTCGAAGAGGCGCCGTCGCAGCAACAGCAGTGGGGCGGCACGCTCGGCGGCCCGATCGTCCGCGACAAGGCGCATTTCTTCGGCAGCCTCGAGCGTGTGTCGCTCGACTCATCGGTGACCACCAACATTCCGACGCGCCCGGATCTGAATCGCACGGACGTGGAAATTTCGCGCGTGTGGAATACCTACCTGCGCGCCGATCATCAGTTGAACCAGGCCAACACGTGGGGCATCCGCTGGCTGCGCGAGACGTCGCCGCAGCCGCTGCAGATTCAGGACACCAACCACACGCCGTCGCGGCACGAAGCGGAGACCGACATCGACTGGACCGTCGTCGGCAACCTGACCTCGGTGATCGGCTCGACGCGCGTGAACACGTTCCGCGTGTCGGCGGTGAAAGAGGACGTGTTCTTCGGCAACCCGCGGTTCAACGCCGGTGAGCCGCAGGACAGCCTGCCGCCGCTGCTCGACTATCTGTCGTTCGAGGACCAGCAGAGCGCGCGCGCCAACCGGCGCCTCGACACGGCGTACGGCGCCGACAACGTGTTCGCCTGGTTCATCCCCGGCAAGGGCGGCGACCACGACCTCAAGTTCGGCGTCAACTATCTCTACTCAGAGCTGCGGGTGCAGGACTTCGGCAACATGAATGGCACGTTCGTGTTCAACACCGATCTGCCGTTCAACGCCAGCAACCCGCGCACCTTTCCGGAGCGCCTGCAGATTCGCGTCCCCGGAGCGATCGATTTCACGATGAAGGGCCACTTCATCGGCATGTTCGCGCAGGACCGGTGGAAGCTGAATAACAAGCTCACCGTGAACGCCGGCGCGCGCTACGACCTCGAGGTGCTGCCGACGCCGAACGAGGACAACCCGCTGTTCGCCGGGCGCGACGAGGAATACCCGATGGACATGAACAACATCTCGCCGCGCGTGGGTTTCGCGTGGTCGATCGACGAGGCGGGCCGATCGGCGTTGCGCGGCGGTGCCGGAATCTTCTACCAGCGCACCTCCTACACGTTCCTGACCAACATGTACGCGCAGGGCGCGCGCTTCTCGGAGTCATTCGTCGTCAACTTCCCGACCAACAACATCGATCCCGGCCCGCGGCAGGGAAATTTCCCAACCGATCCAATGCTGGTGAACGGCCCGGTCGTCAACCGCGCGCTGCTCAACCAGCTGTTCCCACAGGGCACTCGCGTGCGCAACGGCGGCACGGTCCGCTTCGACAACCCGGATCGCGTCAACATGTTTTCGCGCACCTACAGCGTCGGCTACGAGCGCCAGCTCGGCGCGACGATGGGTCTGTCGGTGGACTTCATCCGCTCGGAGCAGCGGAATCAGTACGTATTGAAAGAGCTGAATCCGCTGCTGCGAAACGGGACGCTGGCAACCAACCCGAACACGCGCACCAATCCGCTGATCGGTCGCGTCGGCGACTGGGCCGCGAGCGTGCTGACGATCGAGCCGGTTGGCGAGATCAACTACAACAGCGTCCAGTTCTCGGGCACGAAGCGCTACTCGAACAACTGGCAGGCCCGCATCTCGTATGCGTACTCGCGCGGCCGCGGCAACGTGCCGACCGGGCAGGCCGATACGGCAATATCGCAGTTTCTCGGCGACCTGCGGCTCGATAACGACTACGGGCCAACCGCCGTCGATCGCCCGCACATCCTGACGCTGACGGGCAGCTACGATGTGCCGCGCACCGGCGGCTTGAAGCTGAGCGGCGTGTTCCGCGCGCGCAGTGGCACGCCGATCACGCTGACCAACCAGGCGCTCGACAGCGACAGCAACGGCGCCGTGACCAACGAATACCTGGCGCCGGGCACCTACACCGGAGCCGCGCCGGATGCGAACGCGCCGCACGTGATTCCTTACACCGTCGAGTACGAAGGCGGCCGTGCCGGCGGACGCGGTCCCGGCTATGCGCAGTTTGATCTGCGGGCGGGCTATCGAATTCGTTTAGGCGGCGCTCGAACGCTCGACGCGTTCCTCGACGTGTTCAACGTCACCAACCGCGCCAACTTCGCGAACCCGTCGACCGACCAGCGCCTGCCGGCGACGTTCCTGCGGTTGCGCGATGTCAGCGACGAGGGACCGACGCGGACGGCCCAGCTGAACTTCCGGCTGGGCTTCTAACCGGGAACCGGGAACCGGGAACCGGGAGCCGTATTTCCGGTTCCCGGCTCCCGGCTCCCGGCTCACGTTCTTTAGTCGTCGCCCTTCTTCGGGCGCATGTTGCTGGCGAGGACGCGTTTGCGAAGGCGGATGCTCTTCGGCGTCACTTCGACGAGCTCATCGTCGTTGATGAACTCGATCGCCTGCTCCAACCCCATGATGATCGGCGGCACCAGGCGAATCGCTTCGTCCGCTGACGAAGCGCGCATGTTGGTCTGCTTCTTTTCCTTGGTCACGTTGACGTCGAGATCGTTGTTGCGCGAGTTCTCGCCGATCAACATGCCCTCGTAGACCTGCGTGCCCGGCTCGATGTGAATGACGCCGCGCTCCTGCAGGTTCGCGAGCGCATACGCCGTGGCAATGCCGGCGCGGTCGGAGACCAGCGCGCCGGTCTCGCGCGACGGAATCGGGCCGTGCCACGGCTCCCAGCCGGCAAACAGGTGGTTCATGATGCCGGTGCCCTTCGTTTCGGTGAGGAACTGGGAGCGGAAGCCGATCAAGCCGCGTGCGGGAATGCGGAATTCCATGCGCACGCGGCCGCTGCCGTGGTTCACCAGGTTGGTCATGGTGCCGCGGCGGGTGCCGCAGCCCGCGATGACGACGCCCTGGTAATCTTCGGCGACGTCGATCACCAGATCTTCGACCGGCTCCATGCGGACGCCGTTGATCTCCTTGACGACGATCTCGGGACGCGACACCTGCAGCTCGAAGCCTTCGCGCCGCATCATCTCGATCAGGATGGCCAGCTGCAGCTCGCCGCGCCCGAGCACCTTGAACTGCTCGGGCGTATCGGTCGGTTCAATCCGCAACGAGACGTTGCCGAGCAGCTCCTTGTCGAGGCGCTCCTTGAGATGGCGCGACGTCACGAACTGCCCGTCCTTGCCGGCGAGCGGCGAATTGTTGATGCCGAAGATCATCGACACCGTCGGCTCGTCGATCGCAATCGGCGGAATCGGCGTCGGGTTCTCGGCGTCGGCGATGGTCTCGCCAATGGTGATGTCCTCGATGCCGGCGAGACAGATGATGTCCCCCGCCGCCGCCGTCTCGGTCTCGACGCGCTTCAGGCCTTCGAAGGAAAACAGCTTGGTGACGCGCGTCTGCTGGCGCGAGCCATCGAGCTTGCAGACGGTGATC
Source organism: Vicinamibacterales bacterium (assembly GCA_036374815.1). GTDB lineage: Bacteria > Acidobacteriota > Vicinamibacteria > Vicinamibacterales > UBA2999 > 12-FULL-67-14b. The sequence goes on from DASUSZ010000280.1 coordinate 12,675, forward strand.
GGATCGTAGAGCTTGACGCTGCCGTTGAAGATGCGGCCGATCGCGATGCGGCCCAGGTAATCGCTGGCATCGAGATTGGCGACCAGCATCTGCAGCGGCGCCGACGGGTCGCCCTTCGGCGGCGGCACGTGCGAAAGAATCGCGTCGAACAGCGGGCGCAGGTCCTCGCCCGGCTTGTCGAGGTCGGTGCTCGCGGTGCCGGCGCGGCCGCTGGTGAACAGCACCGGGAACTCGATCTGATCCTCGGTCGCGTCGAGATCGATGAAGAGATCGTAGACCTCGTTCAGCACTTCCTTGGCGCGCGCGTCGGCGCGATCGATCTTGTTGATGACGACAATCGGCGGCAGCCCGCGCTCGAACGCCTTGCGCAGCACGAAGCGGGTCTGCGGCAGCGGGCCTTCGGCGGCATCGACGAGCAGCACCACGCCGTCGGCCATCGACAGCACGCGCTCGACCTCGCCGCCGAAATCGGCGTGGCCGGGCGTATCCATGATGTTGATCAGCGTGTCGCCGTAATGGACGGCGGTGTTCTTCGCGAGGATGGTGATGCCGCGCTCGCGCTCCAACTCGTTGCTGTCCATCGCCCGCTCGGCAACACGCTCGTTGGCCCGCAGCACGCCGCCCTGGCGGAACATCGCGTCGACGAGGGTGGTCTTGCCGTGATCGACGTGGGCGATGATGGCCACATTGCGGCGAAGCGGGTTGGCTACTGGAGCGGTCTTTCCTGACGAAGGCATCTCACCAGTATACCAACGGTTCGAAACGGGCGTTCAGGACGGTGGTTCAGGACGGTGGTTCAGGACGGTGGTTCAGCACGATGGTTCTCCCGTATCATTAGCCATGCCGCTATATGAGTACGCATGCCGGGAGTGCAATCACCAGTTTGAGCTCCTCGTGCGCGAGTCGACGAAGCTCGAGTGTCCGAAGTGCGCAAGCGCTCGGCTCGACAAGCAATTGTCGGTATTCGCCGTCAGCGCGCCCTCATCGTCGCCGCGCATGGCCTCTCCGGTGTCGCCTTGTGGCGCGTGCGGCGATCCGCGCGGCGCCGGAAGCTGTGGGAGTTAATGAACATGTCCGCATTCAGCTTCGCTTGGAAAGCGACCGCTTCAGCCTTCGCGATCAGCGCGACGATCACTGCATTTTCAGCGACCGTTAACACCGGCGTTGCCCAATCGTTGCTGCCCACGCCGCAAGCCATCGCCTCTCCGGCTGCCGCTGGTTCCGCACAGCCGCAGTTGTCGGTGTCGAGCCGGGGCGTGCTTCTCAGCTGGATCGAGCGCGATGGCGATCTCGCGACGCTGAAGTTCGCCGAGCGGACGGCTGCCGGCTGGTCGACGCCGAAAACGATCGCAAGCGGACGCAACTGGTTCGTCAACTGGGCCGATGTGCCATCGGCGCTGCGCCTGCCCTCCGGCACCATCGTCGCGCACTGGCTGCAAAAGAGCGCCGCTTCGACATACGCCTACGACGTGCGGCTCTCCTATTCGACCGACGATGGCAAGACGTGGTCGCCGTCGTTCACGCCGCATCACGACGGCACGCCGACCGAGCATGGATTCGCGTCGCTCTTCCCGATGGGCGATGGCCTCGGCCTGATCTGGCTCGATGGCCGGAACATGAAGGGCGGCGAACATAACGATCACGGCGGCGGCGGATCGATGACCGTCCGGTTCGCGCGTTTCGATAAGTCCTTCAAGCAGGTGGAGGAGACCGAAATCGATGCGCGCGTGTGTGAGTGTTGTCCGACGACGGCCGCGGTGACGAGCGAGGGCGTGATCGCCGCGTATCGCAATCGCAGCGAGGACGAGATTCGCGACAACTACGTGGCGCGGCTGGTCAACGGCAAGTGGTCAACGCCACAGGCAGTGTTCAACGACAACTGGAAAATCGCGGCGTGCCCGGTCAACGGGCCGGCGCTCAGCGCCAAGGGCAATCTCGTCGCGATGTCGTGGTTCACCGCGAAGAACGATCAGCCGCAGGCGCTCGCGGCATTCTCGACCGACGCGGGCAAGACGTTTTCCAAGCCGATTCGCATCGACGATGCGGGCACGCTGGGCCGCGTTGATCTCGAGCTGTTGCCGGACGGCGCCGCGCTCGCGACCTGGATCGAGTTCGCTAATCAAAAGGCGCAGTTCATGGCGCGCCGCATCGATCGCAACGGCAACCGATCGACGCCCGTGACGGTGGCGGGACTCGCGGGCTCGCGCGCCAGCGGCTACCCGCGCGCGGCAATCGCGAATGGCGAAGTGGTGTTCGCGTGGACCGAAGCCGCCGCCGGCGGCGCACTGCAGGTGAAGACCGCGGCCTCGAAACTGCCCTGATGAAGCGTTTGATGCGCGCCATCGCCTGGCTGGCGTTCCTGGCGATCGTGGCGATCGCCGTGGTGATGCTGCTGGTGCAGGGGCGCGGCGTCAGCGCGCGGCCGGAGCCCTCGGCGATCGAGAAGCGCGTATCGCTGTTCATGCGCGGCTGGCTGACCCCGCCGACTTACAAGGGCCTCAAGAACCCGATCTCCGACACGCAGGAGAATTTCGTGGCGGCGCGCGAGCACTATGCCGATCACTGCGCCAGCTGCCACGCCAACGACGGCAGCGGCAACACCGAAATGGGACGCGGCCTCTATCCGAAGGCCCCGGACATGCGCCTGCCGCGCACGCAGAACCTGAGCGACGGCGAGATCTTCTATTTCATCGAGAACGGCATCATGCTGACCGGCATGCCCGGATGGAGCACCGGCACACCCGAAGGCGAAACCGCCAGCTGGCAGCTCGTGCACTTCATTCGCCGGCTGCCGAAGCTGACGCCGGAAGACATCGCGATCATGGAACAGTTCAATCCGACGTCGCGGGCGCAGATCGAGGAAGAACGGAAGATCGAGGAGTTCCTGAAAGGCGGCGAAACGCCGTCGCCCCCGCCAGACCCGCACGCGGCCCACAAGAAATAACCAGGGCCGCAGATGGCGCGGAACAGTCAGATCACTTGAACGCTTCCGCGTAGTCGGCCATCGCCGCCATCACCACGTTCTGCGCGTGATCGCGCTCGTAGACGCGATTGATCTTGATCGGCGCTTCCACGCCCGGCGCCATCTTGTAGGTCGAGAAGTAGTGCTGCAGCCGCTCGATCAGCACCGCCGGCACATCGCTCAGGCCACGCGCTTCGCCCCACACGTAGTCGCCTTCGAGAATCGCGATGATCTTGTCGTCGGCCTCGCCGCGATCGATCATCTGCAGGCCGCCGATGACGCGGCAGCGGACGATGATTTCATTGCGGGTGATGGCGCGCTCGCTGAGCACGCAGATGTCGAGCGGATCGCCGTCGCCGCGCTTGGCGCCGGGTGCCAGCTTGCAGACGCGCTCGGCGCAGTAGGTGCGCGGGATGAAGCCGTAGAGGGCCGGGTGCTGTGCCGACGTTCGCTGCGGCCGATCGACGCGCAGGTAACCGGACACCTTGTCGACTTCGTATTTCATCAGGTCGAACGGCGTGATCTCGATGTAGGCATTGAGCACGCCCGGCGGCTCGGGACCAACCTCGAGGCCGTGCCACGGGTGCGGCCGGAACTGGAAGACGGGGTTGCGGCGTTCGACCAGGCGCTTCTTTGGCATCGCGCTCTAGCTTATCCACTCCGCGGCGCGGCGATATACTGGTAGGCGGTGAAGCGCGCGCAAATTCTCGTCATCGCCCTGCTGCTGGGCGCGGCCGCGCCGGCGCGCGCCTGGTGCGAGGCGAGCTGCCTGCTCCCGTCGGCTGATGCGGCCACACCGCATTGCGCCACCCAGGAATCGGAGGACGACCGCCGCGCGATGTCCGCAAGCGCGATCGATGACTGCCCCGTCGTCGAATCGGCCCGGCCGAGCACCGCAAAAATCGAGTTCGTGCGCGCGCCGAACAGCACCCTGTGGCACCGCGCACCCGCGCACCTCGGCACCCTGGCACCCTGGCACCCTGGCACCCAGGCACCCGTGCACCGAGGCACTGACATTCCACTGAGAATCTGATCACTCTCTAAACGTCGCCACCCGGCGGTT
>DASUSZ010000281.1:0-3026 GCA_036374815.1 Vicinamibacterales bacterium
GGGGGGGCGGGGAGTCAGGAGCCAATGCGCGCCCTGCTAGCCTGCATCACGAACGCAAGCTCGCGCGGATCGCCGGGCCGATCTGCCGTGGGTGAGACGGTGTCGGCAGTCAACGTCAGTTGATTGATGCCGGCGCGGCTCGCGTTTGCCGGCCATTCAAACCTGCAATCGATCCACGCGCCCGCGGGCAGCGAGCAAGCGGGCAACGCCGTGCCATTGATGCTCGCCTGGATCGTCGCGCCGTTCGCGTTCGCGGCGCGCAGCCGCAGCAGCATCCGCACTTGCGACGGCTGATCCATCCGCCAGAGCAGCGTCGACGAGCGCTGCGACCATCGAAAGCGCTGCGTGCCGCCGCGCTCGGCGAAGTGCCAGCCTGCGCCAAACCATCCATCATTCAGCGCCGTGACTTCGAGTGCGCCGGTCGCGGGCAGCGGCGGAATCGACGCTCCGCAGACGCGCACCGCGGTAATGTCACCCGGTTCGAGCACCGCCGTGGCCGCGGTCGCCGAAGGCGGCATTGAAAACCTGAAGACGGATCGCGTGCCCGGGACGGCGGTGAATACCAGGCGCGACCGCTCGGCCTCGATCGATGCGTCGCCGCGCCCGCTCGAGACGAAGTGACGCCACGTTGCCGGCGGCGCGCCCGATTCGATCGCGACCGTTGCGGTCCCTTTGCCTTCAACTGTCGCCCACCATCCGCCGTCGCCCAGGACTTCAGCGACGTCGACGCGCTCTCCCGGACGCAGCACCTGGCATGGCGCCTCGCGGCGAAGCACGTACGGCGCCGGCGGCAATTGCACGCCCGGCTGCTCGTCGAGGGAGAAAGCCCACTGTCCAATCAGCTGTCCTGCCGGCGAGAATGCCGCGGCGGCCAGCCCGCGATCGATTGCCGTCAACACGTCTTCGCCCCATATGATCTGCGGGCCTTCGTCGCTCGATGTGACCGTGAGCGGGCGCGCCTGACCGGTGACGGCAACGTCGATTCGCGCAAGCGAGAGTTGTTGCGCGACGGTTGCGTCGCTGTCGCCGACCGTCAAAGCGAATACGCCGAAGTTATCCTGACGTCCCGTCCTGCTGGACAGCGGCAACCATTCAAGTGGCAGCGGACGTCCCGCACTGGCCGCAACGACCAGCGTGCCGCGCGGTTGATCCGCCAGCCACGTTTCAAACGGCTGCCGGGCGATGGCGGTCTTCTCAAATCGAAGCCCCCGCGCGGTCAACCAATGCGTTGCGCCCTCGAACGCATACACCTCGAGGCCGTCCGCGATTGCGGCCCTGACCTCGGTGTCGTCGTTGTCGAGCACGCGCGGATTTGGATCGGGCATGACGTCGCCCGAGAAGTGCATGTAGTTCACCAATCGCGCCAGCCAGTAGTTTTCCGCCACGATGGCGGATCTGGACGGCAGCTTCTCGTAGAGCGCGCGAACGCCGGGGCCTTCGCCAGGCGCGCGCAGCACTGCGATGCGATCGCGATTGTTCACGTAGTTGATCGGCGTCAGCACCATCGCCGCGACACCAGCCGCGGTAAGCGCAGTGCCGGCGGGCATGCCCGACTTGATCGCGTGCACGAGCCACTGCATGCCAAGCGCCGCAAGCGGCCACAGCTGCACGCACACCGGCGTGATGAAGCCGACGACGTCGCCCCACAGGTTGGCGATCATCGCGAGGGTGCCGCCGGCAGCGCCGAGGATCAGCAGCACCTCGGCGTGCCGGCGCTTGATGCCGATCACGATCGCAATCGCGACGAGCGCAATGGTGATCGTGCCCATGTTGACGCGGATGCCGTTCAGCAGCATCGGCACCTCGATCGCCGCGACCGCGCTCTGCGCCTGGTAGAACCGTGCCCATGACACATCGCGCGCGATGATCACGTCGAACACCCCCATGATCGTGTCCGCGCGCGCCTCGAGGTAGGGCGCGCCCTGGATGGTTCGAATCGCGATGAACGCGTACTGCAGCACGCCGATGATGCCGATCACTGCCGCCGTAATCGCCACGCGCGGCTTCAGCACCGACTTGTCCCTGGCGATCCCGTAGATCAGGGCAGCGGGGAGGATGCCGACGATGGTGAGATGGTTGCCGAAGCCGCAGGCCCACATCGCGCAGGCGGCGTAGAGCCGCCACACCGCGCCGGTTTGCGCGAACGCGATCAGCCAGTAAACGGCAAAGCCTGACAACAACGCCGCAAGCGTGTAGACCTCCGCGGTGATGCTGTTGCTCCACACCGGATAGCTCGTCGCCGCGGCCAGCGCCGCCGCGACCGAGAGTAGTTGCGTGACGGCAAGCCGCCGCGCCGTCAGGAAGATGCACATGCACGACAGCGCGCCGCACACGGCGGAGAACAGGTTGATGCGATAGGCGAGATTGCCGACTGGCAGCCAGCCGAACGCCCAGGTCGCCATCGAGTAGAACGGATACCCCGGCGAATGCGACGTGCCGAGGACGCGGCCGACGAACTGGAATTTGGGTGAGTCTTCGGTGCCGCCGACGTCCGGCCGGAGGGTAATGACGAAGAAGGTGAGCGTCGCGATGGCGACCAGCGCCGCCATCGCGCGATCACGCTTGGTGATCACTTAGCGCTCTTGCGCTTTTCGAGATAGGCCGCCTTCAACGCATCGACGAACCGCTGATCGACGAGCCCGGGTGGCGTGCCCTGGTAATTCATCTTGCGATCGGCGCGGAACTTGTCCACCGCGGCGATCGCTTCCTCGTCATACAGCGCATACTCGCGGTTGTAGCTTGCCGATGCCTGGCGCGACTCGGCGATCGCCTTGTCGTACGCGGCCGGATTGGTCTTGCGCAGCTCCTGCATCTTCGCCGTGTTCGTGCCGGGCGGCGCGTCGGGGAACGACGCGAGCGATGGACGCCAGTAGCCGAGGGCGTGCAGCATCCGCTTCAGCTCGATCACGTCGTTGCCTTCGACGCGCGAGAAGGATCGATAGCCAAGCCGCCGGCCGGTCGTGTAGTAGATGCGCTTCATCTCGCCGACCGGCTCGGCGTGCTCGCCGACTTCGATCGCCAGCGCG
>DASUSZ010000282.1:0-2659 GCA_036374815.1 Vicinamibacterales bacterium
GATAGACGGTGTCTTCCTGCTCGACGCGGAAGTCGATCACCACTGATCCGGCGGCGGCGCGCGCGTGACGCAGCGCGTCGGCCATCTCCGAACGTTTCGTGACGCGAATGCCCGACAGCCCGTGCGCGTCGGCCAGCTTCACGTAGTCGGGCGACGACATCGGCGTCGCGGAGTAGCGGCGATCGTGGAAGAACTGCTGCCACTGCCGCACCATCCCGAGGTAGCCGTTGTTGATGATGGCGATGTTGATCTTGACGTTTTCCTGCACCAGCGTCTGCAGCTCGGCCTGCGTCATCTGGAAGCCGCCGTCGCCGACAATCGCCCATACTTCGCGGTCGGGGCGCGCCATCTTCGCGCCGATCGCGGCCGGCACGCCGAAGCCCATCGTGCCCAGGCCGCCGGACGTGATGAACTGGCCGGGCTCCGCGCACTTGTAGTACTGCGCCGCCCACATCTGATGCTGGCCGACGTCGGTGGTGACGATCGCGCGGCCCGCCGTCGCCTTCCAGATGTCGTGAATCACGTGCGCCGCGCACAGGCGGCCGTCATCCGGTAACTCCGCGATGTCGCGCACGGTTTCGCCGCCCGCAAGCGCGCCGATCCGCGTCAGCCACGCGTCGTGCTGTGCCGATTCGACCAGCGGCAGCAGATCCTTCAGCACCATCTTCAGATCGCCGGCGATTGCCACGTCGGCGCGGACGTTCTTGTGCAGCTCGGACGGGTCGATGTCGATATGAATCTTCTTCGCGTGCGGCGCGTACGACGCGAGCTTGCCGGTGACGCGATCGTCGAAGCGCATGCCGAGCGCGATCAGCAGGTCCGCTTCCTGGATTGCCTCGTTCACCCAGTGCTCGCCGTGCATCCCCATCATGCCGAGGTTGAGCGGATGATGCGCGGGCAGGCAGCCGATGCCGAGCAGCGTCATCCCGACCGGAACGTGGGCGCGTTCCGCGAGCAGCAGCAACTCTTCGCACGCGCCGCTCTTCAGGACGCCGTGGCCGGCAAGGATGACCGGCTTCTTCGATCTGGCAATCAGCTCGGCCGCCTTGGCAACCGCGGTCGCGGCTCCCTCCGTGCGCTCCGTAGGCCGGCCGGCGCGCGCCTTGGCAGGCGCCGGCTCGAACTCCGTGTCCTCTTGCTGCGCGTTCTTCGTAATGTCGACGAGCACCGGCCCGGGCCGGCCCGACGTCGCGATCTCGAACGCGCGCCGCAGCGTCGGGGCGATGTCCGCCGCCTTCGTCACGAGGAAGTTGTGTTTCGTGATCGTCAGCGTGATGCCGGTGACGTCGGTTTCCTGGAACGCATCGGTGCCGATGAACGCCTCGGCGACCTGGCCGGTGATGCAGACCAGCGGGATCGAATCCATCATCGCGGTGGCGATGCCGGTGACGAGGTTGGTCGCGCCCGGTCCCGACGTCGCGACCGCGACGCCCACCCTGCCGCTGGCGCGCGCGTAGCCGTCGGCCATGTGCGTGGCGCCCTGTTCGTGGCGGACCAGGACGTGGCGAATCGGGTGATCGAGCAGCGCGTCGTAGGCCGGCAGAATGGCGCCGCCGGGATATCCGAACACCGTGTCGACGCCCTGTTCGACCAGGACCGACCAGATCACATGCGCGCCCTTCATTTTTTTCATAAGAGTTAACCGGCAGCTGCTGCGCCGCCCCTACGCCAAGCCGTCCAGCCTCCGTCGCTCGTAAGCGGCAATGTCCGATTCGTGAGTGAGGATCAGATCGATTTCGTCCTTGCCTTCGAGCAGCCGCTGCCGCGACGCGCCGTCGATCGCGAACGGCTCGTTCAAGCCGAAGCGATCGCGCACTTCGCAGCGCTCCAGATCGACGTCGACGCTGTAGCCGTCCTCGCGCTGCGCGCGATCGAGAATCAATTCGACCGCCGCCTCCGGCAGCGCCACCGGCAACATGCCGTTGCCGATCGCGTTGCTGCGGAAGATGTCCGCGAACGATGGCGCGATGACGACGGCGAATCCCGCGTCCTGCAGCGCCCACGCGGCATGCTCGCGCGATGAGCCGCACCCGAAGTTCACCCCGGCCGCGAGCACCGACGCGCCGGCGTAGCGCGGATCGTTCAGCACGAACGCGGGCTCGCTTTTCCAGTCGTGAAACAGGAAGGGTCCGAACCCCGATCGCTCGATGCGCTTCAGGAACTGCTTCGGGATGATCTGATCGGTATCGACGTGATTGCGGCGCAGCGGAGCAACGCGGCCGCGATGCACGGTGAACGGTTGACGGCTCCCGGTTCCCTGCTTCCGGATCCCGGACATCAGCGGTACTCCCAGTGGCGCACGTCGGTGAACCGGCCTTCGATTGCTGCTGCGGCCGCCATCGCCGGACTCACCAGGTGCGTGCGTCCGCCGCGGCCCTGCCGGCCCTCGAAATTCCTGTTGCTGGTCGAGGCGCAGCGCTCGCCCGCCCCGAGAATGTCGTCGTTCATGCCGAGGCACATCGAGCTGCCGGGCTCGCGCCACTCGAAGCCCGCGTCGGCGAAGATGCGATCGAGCCCCTCGCGCTCGGCGTCGGCCTTGACCTTCTGCGAGCCGGGCACCACCATCGCGCGCACGCGGCTGTTGACCTTGTGGCCTTTCGCCACGCTCGCGGCGGCGCGGAGATCCTCGATGCGCGCGTTGGTGCACGAGCCGATGAAC
>DASUSZ010000283.1:0-4443 GCA_036374815.1 Vicinamibacterales bacterium
CCGTGATCAAGGCATGCGATCCGGATCTGGTGCTGCTGCAGGAAGCCACCGATCCGGCCAACGTCGAGAAGATCGCCGAGGCCGCGGGCATGGCCGATTTCCGCTCGGTGCGCCGGCAGTCCCTCGCGTTCGTCAGCCGCAGGAAGGTCGCATTCTGCGAGTGGGTGCGGCCGCGCGTTTCGCGTCACGCCTTCATCGACATCGTTCCGGCGGGCGAGAAGATTCGCGTGTTCGGCGTGCACCTGAGCGCGGTCCACGCGGCGTGGACCGAACAGCGCCGCGTGATGGAACTGCGCGCGCTGTTGAAGAAGATCATCCAGCATCGCGATCGCTTTCACGTGCTGGCCGGCGACTTCAACACCATCGCGCCGGGCGCAAAGCTCGACATCGGCACGCTGCCGTTCCGCCTCCGGCCGCTGCTGTGGATGACCGGCGGCCGGGTGCGCTGGCGCACGATCCAGACGGTGCTCGATGCGGGTTACGTCGATTCGTTCCGCATGCTGCATCCGGAAGATCCCGGGTGCACGCTGCCAACCAAGGATCCGCACATTCGCCTCGATTACGTGTTCGTCCCCCACGCGCAGGCCGGCCGGGTGATGAGGTGCGAGGTGCTGAGAAGCGAACCCGCCCCCAGCGCATCCGACCACTTTCCGGTCGTCGCGGACCTCGAAGTAGATTGACCCCCTGACCCCCTGACCCCCTGACCCCCTGACCCCCCGGAACTATCCGTAGACCGTCTACGTATGAACCCGTAGAGCGTCTACACATGCCAAAGAATACCGAACCTGAGCGCCTGGAACTGCTCCAAGGCACCCTCGACATGCTGATTCTCCGGACCCTGCAGTGGGGTCCGCAGCACGGCCACGGCATCGGCCAGGCCATCAGTTCGCAGTCCGACGACCTGCTGAAGGTCGAAACCGGTTCGCTCTATCCCGCGCTGCACCGCCTGGAGAAACGCGGCTGGCTGAAGTCCGAATGGGGCATCAGCGAAGCCAATCACAAGGCGAAGTACTACCAGCTCACGGCCGCCGGCAAGGCGCAACTGTTGCGCGAGCGCGATCGCTGGACGCAGCTGGTCGACGTGATCGGCAAGATCATGAACCCGGCCGCGGAGTAATGCCATGCGTCCCGACGATCGCGAACTAGACGACGAAATCCGCGGCCACCTGGCGATCGAGATCCAGCAGCGCATCGATCGCGGTGAATCGCCGCAGCAGGCACGCATCAACGCGCTGCGGCAGTTCGGCTACCTGCCGCAGATGAAAGAGGAAATGCATCGCGTGTGGTACGGCCGTTGGTACGACATGGGCGAAGCGCTGGTGCAGGAAATGCGCGTCGGCCTGCGCTCGCTGATGCGCGCAAAGGGCCTGGCCGCGACGGTCGTCATCACGCTGGCGCTCGGCATCGGCGCCAACGCCGCCATCTTCAGCGTGGTGCAGGGCGTGCTGCTTCGCCCGCTGGTGAATCGCGGTGAGGAGCGGCTGGTCTACATCCGCCATGCCTCTCCCGGCCTCGGCGTCGACAGCGTCGCGTTTTCAGTCCCCGAGATCAAAGACATCCGCGAGCGCGCCACCACCATCGAAGCGTTCGGCGAGTTCTCGACCGTCGAGTTCACGCTGATCGGGCTCGGCGATCCGCGCGTGATCCAGGCCGGCGTCGTCGACGGGCACTACTTCGACGTCGTCGGATTGCGCGCGAGTCACGGACGCCTGATCGAGCCGTCGGATGACGGTCCAAAGGCAGCGGGCGTCGCCGTGCTGACGAATCGCTTCTGGACCCAGTCGCTCAACAGCGATCCGTCGGTGGTCGGCAAGACCATCCAGCTCGGCACGCGCAGCGCCACGGTGATCGGCGTGCTGGAGCCGTCGGTGCCTTATCCGGCCGACACCGAGATCATCGCGAACGTGGTCACCAGCCCGCATCACCTGGGCGCGCAGATGATCACCATGCGCACGCATCGCATGACGCAGCTGTTCGGGCGCTTGAAGGCAGGCGCGACGATCGACACCGCGCGATCGGAGCTGAGCGCGATTCATTCGGGGCTGAAAGCGGAGCATCCCGACTCGTATCCGGAGCGCGCCGACATGCGCGTCGATGTGGCGGCGCTCCGCGATCAGATCGCCGCGCCGGCGCGGCCGATCCTGCTGGTGTTGCTGGCGGCAGCGGCGGTGGTGTTCATCATTGCGTGCTCCAACGTTGCGAATCTGATCCTCGCGCGGTCGGTCCGCCGCGAGGGCGAGCTCGCGGTGCGCGCGGCTCTCGGCGCAAGCCGCGCCGCGCTGCGACGCACGCTGTTGGCCGAAAGCCTGGTGCTGTGCGGCGCCGGTGCGGTCCTCGGTGTGCTGCTCGCGCGGCCGATGGTGAGCGTCGTTGCCGGCTTCGCGGCCAGGTTCTCGGTGCGCGCGCTCGAAGTGACGGTCGACTCGAGCATGTTGTGGGTGGGCGCGTCGCTCGCCATGGCGGCGGCGGTGCTGCTTGCCTATGTTCCGAAACTGCCGTCTTCGCAATCTCCGACCGGCAATGGTCTCGCAGCCGGAAGCATTCGTGTTACCCCTGCCACGAATCGCCGCTTGAAGATATTTGCGACGACGCAAGTCGCGTTCTGTTTCGTGTTGCTCGCCGGCGCGGCAACGCTGCTGGCGACGCTGATCGCGCTTCGCAACGTCAACACCGGCTACGACATGACGCAGGTGCTCGCGATCGACCTGCCACAGCCCACGCTCGCCGCCGCGACGGAGAAGGACTTCGCGTTCTTCAACCAGATCACCGAAAAGATCGCCGCACTGCCTGGGGTTGAAGGCGTGTCGATGGGCAACTTCACGCCGTGGCGCGACGCCGGACGGTTCGGCGGCGCCGCCGGCATTCCGTTCGGAGCTGATGGGTTCACGCCCGAGAACGGCGAGGAAAATCCGCGCGCCAGGCTGCGCATTGTCGCGCCGAACTTCTTTCACGTGCTTGGCGTGCCGTTGCTGCAGGGACGCGACTTCACGCCCGAGGATCGCCGCGGCGCCGAGCCGGTGGTGATCGTCAGCCAGAGCGTCGCGCAGCGGCTCTATCCGAACGGCGAAGCGCTCAATCACAAGGTCTGGTGGATCGATCCGTACTTCGGGCCGAAGCCGTTCCCGCGCCGCATCGTCGGCATCGTCGCCGATGCGGACGACGAGCGCATCACGCGGGCACCGGTGATGACGGTCTATCACCCAGTGCAGCAGATGGGCGTGGCCGGACGGCTGTTCGTGCGCGCCTCCGGCGATCCGTACGCGCTGGTGCAGCCGGTGACTCGCATCGTGCAGGGGTTGTCGATCAACCAGCCGGTCGAGCGCGCCGCGACGCTCGAGGACGTTCGCGCCCAGGTACTCGCGCCCGAGCGTCTGAACGCGTTCGTGTTCTCGGGATTCGCCGGTGTTGCGTTGCTGATTGCGGTGGTCGGCGTCGCCGGCGTGCTTGCGTTCGGCGTCAGCGCGCGAACGCGTGAATTCGGCGTGCGGCTCGCGATCGGATCGACACCGTACCTGCTGCTGACCAAGGTGCTGTCGGAAGGCGCCGTGATCGTCAGCGTCGGGATCATCGCCGGCACGGCGTTCGGGTACCTGTTTGCCGGCATCGCGTCGAGCTACATCCAGCAGCTGCGCATGCCTGGGCTGCCGGCGCTGCTTGGCGCCGCCGCGGTGCTGATCGCCGCCGCGCTGGCCGCATCGTTGATGCCGGCGGCGCGCGCATCGCGCGTCGACGTGCTGCAGGCGCTGCGATCGGAATAGTCGAAAGGAATACGCAATGGTGATCCTGCCCGTTCACATCCTCGCCGGCATGCTGGCGTTACTGTTCGGATACTTCGCGTTGTTCGCGAAGAAAGGCGCCACCGTCCACCGCAAGGCCGGAATGGGATTCGTGATTGCGATGGTCGTGATGTCGCTGTCGGGCGCGTTGATCGCCACGGTGAAGCCCGATCGCGGCTCGATCATCGCCGGGCTGCTGACGTTCTATTTCGTGATCACGGGACTGATGACGGTGAAGGAAGTGCCCGGTCACAAACGCGTCCAGATCGTCATGATGGCGGCGGGATTCGTTCTTGGCCTGTTTGCGATCTGGGCGGGCTCGTGGCTCGCTCGGCGCGGGCGTCCCGAAGCGTATCCAATGTTCCTGTTCAGCGCGATGGCGATAGGCGGCGCGATTGGCGACTTCAGGATGATGCGCGCCGGCGGCATCGAGGGCCGCCCACGCATCAAGCGGCATTTGTGGCGGCTGTGTTTCGCGATGTGGGTCGCGGCCGCATCCTTCTTCTGGGGTCCGCCGAACCGCGTGCCGGAGATAATCCGCATTCCCGCGCTGCTGCCGATCCCGGTGCTGACGCCGATTGCCGTGATGCTGTTCTGGATGTGGCGCATGCGCGGCAGGAAAGCCGTGAAAGGCGTAGTCTCGTCGTCGGCGATTGTGTCCACGGAT
>DASUSZ010000284.1:0-19230 GCA_036374815.1 Vicinamibacterales bacterium
GAAGGCCGGGATCAGGATCGCGCCCGGGCGGCGGAGCAGTGCCGCACCGAAGATCACCCACACTTCGGCGGCGATCACGGCCCAGAACATCGATCGGGAGATCGTCGATGGGCCGCGAAACCAGCCGCTCGCCAAACGCAGCGATGCGCCGAAGATCAACGCCGCGAATGACCAGCCGCCAACGCCGAGCCGTCCGGCCGTGATGGTGTTCGGATCGGCGCTGCCGGCCGCTCCCGAATCAAAACTGAGCACCAGCAGCATCATGCTGCCCGCCGCCCATGCCGTGGCGCCGGCGATGACGTAGGCGCGCGGCCGGAACATGTAGAGCATGAACAACGTGCCGGCCGGCACCAGCATCGCGTAACCGACCATCCGCCGCACGTGCAGCGTGACCATCGGTGTCGGCCGCACCAGCGACCATTCGGCGCTCCGCAGGCGTTCGGACGGCGTAGGTGGATTGTCCGGTTGATGCGCGAATGCGAGGGCGGGTGCGGCCGGCAGCAGCCACAAAGCCAGCAGCGTCGCGCGAGCGATCGTCCGGGCCGTATCGGTCAGCAAGGCGAGTCGCGTCAGGATACGCGAAACACCGCGGAGCGTGCCAACTGGCGGCTGGAGGGGAAAGGTGCGGGCGGGGTAGGGCCCGCGAAGAGCGAACTAGAGCGAACCGAGGATGCCGATCAGCTGATTGAGCAGGTTCACGACCTGCTGGCCCAGGCTGCCCGCATCAAGGAGTCCGGTGATTGCGCAGAGCAGGTTGCCGAGCAGGTTGCCCGAGCCGGTCTGCGCGGTGATGTCGAGTACCACCTGATTCAGATCGATCTGCAGTCCGAGCAAGTCGAGATGCAGCGGACCGAGGACGAGGGAAAGGATGTCGCACGAACCGAGTTGCGCGGCACCGGCCTCAGTTGCGTCGGTGTCGCACGAACCGCCGATCGCTTCGAGGGCGGCTGCTTTCTTCGCAACGGCGCTGCCGCCGTTGTTGACGGGGATCGCGACCGGCGCGACGAAGTTACGGACGATGTTGCCGGCCGCGTCGCGGACCGTTGCCGTGACCGTGCCGACCGCAACGAGCTTGCCGTCGGCGATCTTGAACTCGCTGATCGAGTAGTTGCCTGTTACGGCGCCGACGCCGGCCGCGGTGCCGGTGACGGGCACTTCCAGCCGGTTGCGATTCTGATTGCCGGTGCCCTGCGCGCTCGCAGTGACGGCCGGCAACGTGACTAGTGCTGCAATGACGGCTGCGAGTGACCAGCCACTAAGGGTTCTTACCATTGTTCGTTCTCTCCTCTATCAGTAGCGGTATTGCCACATGCCTCCCGCACTGCAGGCAACGTTCCAGAAAAACCTGGCCAATGGAGATATTTTTTCCGCCGCGGCATCCGGCGAACGAATGAGGCAGGTCGCGATCTGGCGGCGGCCGTCTAGCGCCGCGTTTACCGCGCGATCACATCTGGTAGAGCATCAGGTAGACGATCACTCCGGTGATTGAAACGTAGAGCCAGAGCGGCAGCGTCCACCGCGCGATGCGGCGATGCTTGTCGTACTTCTTCGACAGGCCGCGCGAAACCGTGATCAGCACCGGCGGCACGATCGCGGCGGCGAGGATCACGTGCGGGATCAGCACGGCGAAGTAGACGGTGCGGATCCAGCCCGTGCCCTTGAACGGGACCGAGCCGACCTGCCAGTGATAGATCACGTACGAGATCAAGAACAGCGTTGACGTCAGCACGGCGGCGAGCATCACCTGCTCGTGCCGTTTGCGCTCGCCGCGCTTGATCAGGATCCACCCGGTGATCAGCAGCACGGTCGAAATCGCGTTCAGCGTCGCGTTGAGTGTGGGAAGGTCGGTTACTGACATGTTCTGTTCAAGCCCGCAAGCCCGCAAGCCCGCAGCCGGCAAGCATGCGCGCGTCAGCGCGATCGATGATCGACGACCAGCAGCGCCCACAGGATCGGCAGATACAGGATCGATCCGAAGAACAACCGGCGCGCGGTGTCGATGTTGCGCTTCACCGAGAATTCGAGGCTCAGCACCATCAGGACCGCACCGAGCGCGATCGCGCCGACCAGGTACCACGCGGTGGCGAGTCCCACGCCGGTCGGCATCATGCTGAGCGGAATCAGCGCCGCCGTGTAAAGCACCGCCTGCCGCCCGGTCGATCGTCCGTCGGGCTCGATCACCGGCAGCAGCGGCATGCCGGCGCGCGCGTATTCGTCGCGATACATCCACGCGATGGCGAGGAAGTGCGGCATCTGCCACATGAAGACGATGCCGAACAGCACCCATCCCTCGATCGACAGCGTGTTGGTGGCGGCGGCCCAGCCGATCACCGCCGGCAGCGCGCCGGGCACCGCGCCGGCGATCGTCGACAGCGACGAGCGTAATTTGAGCGGCGTATACAAGAAGATGTAGCTCGCCGTTGTCAGCAGCGCGACGATCGACGAGAGCGGGTTGATGAAGTAGGCGAGCTCGGCGGCGCCGATGATCGTGAGCGCCACGCCAAATCCGGTGCCCTGCGCCACCGTCATCCGCATGTCGGCCATCGGGCGGTTCTGCGTGCGGCGCATCAAGCGGTCGGTCTGCCGCTCCCACACCTGGTTCAGCGCCGCCGCGCCGCCGGCGACGAGAAACGTCCCGAGCAGCGTGTGCACGAGATTGATCAGCGTTGAATCAGGACGCGCGCCAAGCGAATACGCCGCCGCCGTCGTCAGCAGGACGAGGAAGTTGAGGCGCGGCTTCGTCAGCGTGACGAAATCGCCGGCACGCGTATGAGTTTTCGCGACGACGTGCGCCGTGGCGTCAGCGTGCGAAGGAGAAGCTGACATCCTTCGATTCCTTCGCCGCGATGGTCACCTGCTGCGTCTTCGTTCCGAGCTGCTCGTGCCAGGCTTCGATCGTGTAGGTCCCCGGCGGCAGGTTGCCGAGCACGACCCGGCCATCAGATGACGTGGTGCCGAAGTACGGATGATCGAGCACGCCGACATACGCGCTCATCCAGCCGTGCACGTCGCACTTGAACGGCACCATCACTTCCCTCGTCGCGAAGGGGTGATTGAAGCTCATGCCTTCGAGCGGGGTCGACTTGTTGAAGGACTGGTTGATCACGCCGTTCGAGCGGACGTTGTGGAGCAGCGGATCGCTGTTCTTGACCTGCAGCGGCTGGCCGACGCGCACGCCGAGCACGCGCGGCGTGTAGCGGCATTTGTCCTGATCGAGCACGACCGGCTCGGCAGGAATCGGAAATCCGTACGAGCCCAGCCCGTCCTTGACGTATACGAACACGTTCTGAAGCGCCTGGTTATCGCCGATGACGATTTGCTCGTCGGCGCGCTGCGCAGAACCGTTTTCGGTCACGCACTTTGGATCGCCGTTGAGGGATATCATCTGCGGCGCCGGGGGCTGGCCTTCGAATTTGACCGTCGCGGTCACGGTGCCGGCGGTTGCCGGGTCGACGGCGGGACCGGTCGGGGCAGCCGGTGGCGGCGCGGACCCGCCTCCGCATGCGAGCGTAATCGCAAGAAACCCCGCGGCGAGACCCGCGCGAATGAGGTGCATGAATCCATTATGTCCCGCCGGGCGTGGCGGCTGCGGCGGGGGGAAATTGAATGGTACCGGTACGGGGATTCGAACCCCGGTTCCAAGGTTGAGAACCTTGTGTCCTAACCCCTAGACGATACCGGCACGTGGGCTACGAACCTCTAATTCTATCGGCCGGCGTGCCGCAGGGCAAGCGGGGAGCGCGGGGCGTGACTCTTGCAATCGAGGGCATCCCATGGCTGTCTCGGATTTGATTTACGGATCGATGGCGCCGATGTATGACGCCGTCTGCGGCGCCCTGCTGCAGCCGGGGCGGCGCCGCGCCATGTCGCTGCTCAATCCACAACCGGGAGAGCTGATTCTCGAAGTCGGCGTCGGCACCGGCTACGGCGTCAATCACTACCCGGACGGCTGCCGGGTGATGGCAATCGACCTGTCGCGGCCGATGCTCGAGCGTGCGACGCGGCGCGTCGATCGCGAACATCTCGATGCGCTCGCGTTTGCGCAGATGGACGCGACCAACCTGGGATTTGCCGACGGCGTGTTCGACGCCGTCTACGTGCCGTACACGATTAACGTCGTGCCCGATCCGGTGGCGGCGGGCCGCGAGCTGCTGCGCGTCAGCAAACCGGACGCGCGCATCGTCTTCGTGAATCACTTCGACGGCATCCGCGCCACGTCGAACTTGATCAACACCGCGGTCGGCACGCTCGCCTCCGTCGCGGGCGTCAACTGGAAGCTGAGTCTCGATGCGTTCGTATCGGCGCTCAACCTGCGCGTCATCAACCTCGAATCGGTGAACGTGCCGCGCCTGTCTTCGGTCGTCGTCTGCGAAAAGGCGCTCGCCTAGAACTCGACCTGCGTCTGCACCAGCAGGCGGCTTTCCGTTTTCTGCCCGCTGCTGACGCGAAACACCTGCTCGAGCGACGCCACGAACCCGATGCGGCCGTGCGACAACTGGCTCCAGTGAGCGCCGCCGAAAATGTAGCGGCGCATGTCGTCGCCCTCGCGATCGGCATCGGGATTGAACATGTCGACGCGGCCGAAACCCGCCCAGCCGGTCTCGCCCATCCGGCCCTCGCCGAAGAACGACATGCCCTGCCGCTCGATGTCGGTCACGACGAACGGATTATCGGTCGCCGACAGATACTGCGCGGTGGCGGCGAGGTGCGGGCTTTGGTAGCTGGCCATGAAGATGCCGACGTTGCGCGGACGATCCCTGGCGTACCAGCCGTAGGTGTAGAAACCTGACAGGCGCGCCCGCGACGCGTCGCTCGAGAACACCGTGATCGTGCCGCGTCCCTGCACGCTCTTGTACTTGTCGAGCTCGGCGCGTCCGTAACCCTCGCCGTTGTACACGCCGGCGTGCACCTCGAAGCTCGATTTCGCATAGCGCAGCCCTGCGCCCAGATCGCTCGGGCCGGGAATCAGGCCCTCCCGCTCGGCGAACATCGGCCCTTGCACGCGGTAGCGATCGATCGATTCCTCGAACGTCAGCCACGGCGTCGGCTGCATGCCGAACATGAACGTCCGTTCCGGCGTCCACGCGGCTTCGAGATACGCGTACTCGAGGCGCGCGGTCAGGTTGGCGTCCAGGCTCGCGTCGGTCGTCGGCCGGACGTTGGTCGTGAAGCGCACCTTCATCCGGTCCGAGAGCCGTCCCGTGACGTCGAGGTATCCGCGCGTGACTTCGAACGCGTTGTAGCCGTCGCGCTCGTGGAGCTCGTAGCCGTATTGCAGAAACGAGATCACGCCGAACGTGACGCGGCCGTCATTGGCGGTGTTGGTGTTCGGATCCTGCGCCGGTTGCGCGAGAGCGATGCGCGGCAGCAGCGCCAACATCAACACGACTAGCCACGGCTGTCTGGGTCTCTGCATGCGGTCCTCTAGAAAACGGCCGGCGCGCCGGCGCGGAAGTCACCGTTCAGGATCGGCACCGAGTTCACGCCGAGCCAGTGATCGAGCACTCGCGCGTACACGGAGCGGAAATCGGTTTCGTAGCGAACGTCGCCGGAGTTGTTTTCCAGGGTGGGATCGCCGGGCCGCAGCGACGCGGCCGTGCCGTAGAGACCGCCGCGGACCGAGCCGCCAAGCACCATCATCAGTCCGGCGGCGCCGTGATCGGTGCCGCCGCTGCCGTTCTCGGAAATGCGCCGGCCGAACTCCGAGAACACGATCACCGTGGTGTCGTTGGCGAGGCCGCGATTGCGGATGTCGCTGTAGAACGCCCACAGCCCGTCGCCGAGCGTGCCCATCAGCCCGCCGTAGGCGCCGCCGCCTGCGCCCTGGTCGGCGTGCGTGTCGTAGCCGCCGGTCTGCACCCAATAGACCTTCGAGCCGATGCCGACGGTGATTGCTCCCGCGACGGTCCGCAGTGCCAGGCCGAAGCCGTTGTTGGGATACGTGACGGTTGGTGAATAGGCGAGCGCTTGCGCCGCGCGATCGATCGTCTCGATCGCCGAACGGCTGGTGCTGTTCACGAACGCGAGGTGCGGCCGGCCCGGCGCGGGATTCGCTGCCATCGCCTGCGCTGCGGCGCGTTCCTGCGTGGCCGCCGCGCCGCGGTTCGGACTGGCGAACCGATACGTGCTCGCGTTCGAAATCGCCGGCACGCCCACCTGTCCCGACACCAGCGCACGTGGTGTATCACCGGTCGTATTCCACGCGGCCAGCGCATCGACCGGCCGCGGTAGCGTGTCGAGATAACGGCCAAGCCATCCCGAACCGGTGGACGTGTTGGGATTCGCGGTGCCGAAAATGTCGGTCGCTTCGAAGTGCGAACGGCTCGAGTTCGGATATCCCGCGCGCTGCACCAGTGCGAGGCGGCCTTCGTTGAACGCGTTCCGCAGTCCGCCCAACCGCGGATGGAGACCGAGCACCCGGCCCGCCGCATCGGCGCCGACCTGCAGCACCTGGCCTGCCGGGATCGCGATGGTCGGACGCCGGCTGTAGTAGTTCGGGTCCTGATACGGAATCAACGTGTTGAGCGCATCGTTGCCGCCGCCGAGATACACCACGACGAGCCGTCGCGACGACAGCGTCTGCGCCTGCGCGATCGCGGTCAGGAACGCCGGCGCAGTCAGCCCGAGCGTGACCGTGGCCACACCGTCGCGAATGAAGAGTCGTCGTGAGATGCGCATCTGCCTTTTGCCTTCTGCCTTTTTGCCTTTTTGCCTTTAGATCAGTTGATACTCAGCTGACCCTACGAGCAGCCGGGCGAGCCCAGACGCTCGCGTCGAGATCTGCTCTTCGCTTCCCGTCCACGCGCCGCCGGCGGCGAGATACGACGACAACACCTGCCGCGGATTCGAATCGAGCGGCGCCGTCGTAATGCGGTTGAGCATCGCCGCCATCAAGCCGTTTTGCGTTTGCGCCTCGGGCGCGATCGACGCCGCGAGTGGTGCCTTCTGCTGTGACACCAGCTGCGACCCGAAATTACTGCGCGCCAGCATCGTCGCCGTCGAGAACCAGCCTGGCCCGACCGGCCAGCCGCCGACGTTCGGCGGTTCGAACAACAACATCCCCATGTTGGCGAGCGGCGTTCTCACCTGATCGAGGGCGAACCCCTGCCAGCCAACTTCCTTGATCGCCCGCGCCACGAACTCCGGCGGCCACGAGTAGCGCGCGAAGCGCACCGACGGATCGCGGAACCACGGCGATCCCAGGATGAAGCGCACGACCGGCCTGATCTCGGTATTGGCTTGCAGATACAACGCCGCGGTGCGCTCGACGAACTCCGGATCGGGCTGATGCACTTCGCTGACGAAGAAGCTCCAGAACTTGCGCGCGAGCCGCCTCGCCGTCTCAGGATGCGATGCGAGCGCGGTGATCAGATCGATGCCGTCCTGCATGCCGGCCGCGCCGCCGCGTTCGGGAATCGTCCGCGTGCCATCGCCGTAGATCGGGAACGAAAACGTCTTGGCGCCGGCGTCGTGATCGTCGGCGCTGAAGCGGAACGCCTGGTACGACTGCGGATCGTCCTTGCGATATCCCTCGGAGCGCTCGAGGTTCCATCCGGTGAAGACTCGCGCCGCCGCGTAGACGTCGGATTCGGTGTAGTGGCCGACGCCGATCGTGAAGAGCTCCATCACCTCGCGGCCGAAGTTCTCCTGCGGCCGCGCTGCGGTGTTGCTCTTGCCGTCGAGCCACACCAGCATCGCGGGGTCCTGCGCGATTTTGATGACCAGCTCGCGGAAGCTGCCTAACGCGTTCTGGCGGAACAGCTCGAGCTGGCCTTGCGGACCGCGCAGCGCGCCCGGCCTGCAGGCCATCATCTTCGCGGCCTGCATCGCGCCCGAGTCGACGTTCAACTTGCTGTAGGCGGTGGCGAAGTGGTTGTGCCAGAAGAGCGCCATCTTCTCCTGCAGCGGGCGGCGCGAGTGAATCATTCGGAACAGCCAGCGCTGCCTGGCGTCTTCGATGTCGGTATCCGGAGAGAACAGATCCTTCGAGACCACCTGCGCGTGATCGGGTCGCCCGATGCGCGCATCCACGTCGTCCGGCCGGCCCTCGTAATCAACGAGGTGCGCGATCGCCGCGGACGGCGACATCCGGCCGAAGGTGTCGACTTCGACCGGACCCGCGCCGAAACCGGCGCGTCGCAGCAGGTGATCGATGTCCGGATCGAGCTGCGCCATATCAGAGCGCGATCGTGACGACGCCGGATGCGAACGTCGTTGGAAAGCGGCGCAGCGCCGCGACGGCCGGACCATTCAACACGCGGCCGTTGCGGTCGTAGCGCGAGCCGTGGCACGGGCACACGTAGGCGCTGCCTTCGAAGCTGGTGACGGTGCAGGATTGATGGCTGCAGACCGCGTCGATCGCGCTGAACGAGCTGTCGCTGTTTCGCGATACGAGGAACACGCCGGCCGTTGATTCGACCAGCACCGCACCGCCCGCGTCGGCGAGCGGCGACCCGGCGATCGTGACTTCAACGCCCGCATTGGTGAAGCGTCCGGCAACGACCGCGAGCGGCGCTCCGGATCCGCCGGGCGACGTCGGAGACCCGCCGCAGCCTGAGACGAACGTCGCCAGCGCGGCACCCGACGCAGCCTGGCACGCGCCGGCACAAAAATGGCGGCGCGTCACACGTGCTTTCGATGTCGGCATCGTCAGCGTTCCTTTTGGGGAGTGGGGGGGCAGACTGCGCCCGATGTGGCTTTCGCAAGATCGACGCCATCCGCAAAGACG
The DNA here is from genome assembly GCA_036374815.1 of Vicinamibacterales bacterium. Lineage (GTDB taxonomy): Bacteria > Acidobacteriota > Vicinamibacteria > Vicinamibacterales > UBA2999 > 12-FULL-67-14b. The sequence continues at coordinate 8,729 of DASUSZ010000284.1, forward strand.
CGCGATTTGGCGAAATGCCGCCGCGAGCCGTCGCGGAATTGATCACCATTTCGGCGCGACAGCCTCGACTTCGTAATCGTCTGTCGTAAGCTAACGGGCGATGCAGAGAGCCATTCCTGTCGCCGCCGCGTTGCTGGCCGGCGCTTTTGGGCTCCTCGGTTTCGTTCACAACATCGAGCTGCAGACCTACGACCTACGCGTCGCCGCAACGGCGCGGCCCTTGGCTCCTTCAGAAAACGTCGTGCTGGTCACCATTGACGACGAGAGCATCCGCCGCATCGAGCCGCTGGTTGGCCGATGGCCGTGGCCGCGTCTCGTGCACGCGACCGTGATCGATTACCTCTCCGCCGCCGGCGCCAAGGTGATCGGTTACGACGTGCTGTTCGCCGAGCGAGATATCCGTAAATTCATGGTCGGCGACGAAGAGTGGACCGGCACTGAGTCCGACGCGGCGCTCGTCGAGTCGACGAAAAAAGCGGGCAACGTGGTCCACATTGCCGAGGCATCGAGTGCGGAGCTGATCGATCCGTCAAAGGCCGTCATCCCGGATCTCAGCGCGCCCGCGCTGAATGTCCGCCCGCCGGACATTGGTTGCGCGGAGCTGCGGCCCGTGTTGACGCCGCCATTCCCGGCGCTCGCACAGGCTGCGCGCGCCATCGGGCATTCATATTTTGCCTACGACTCGAACGGCGGCCTGCGGCGCGCCTCGCCGATCGTGCAGGTGGGCGAGCGGCGCGTGCCGTCGTTTGCGCTGGCGACGACGATGACGGCGGGAGCGACACCGTCGTTCGCGGTTCGTCAGGACGGCGCGCCTGGCTGCTCGATGTTGATTCCGTGGCGCGGGCCCGCCGAGAACCCGGGCGGTTACCCGTCCTTCACTTCGTACTCCTTCTACGATCTGTTTTATTCGCAGCAGCAGATTCTCGAAGGCGTCCAGCCTGCGGTCGATCCTGCGCTGTTCAAGGACCGCATCGTGATCGTCGGCGCGACCGCCGAGGGCTTGAAGGATGTGTTCACGACGCCGTTTCCGAGCGGCATGATCAGCGGCCCCGAGGTGCATGCGAACCTGGTCGACGCATCGCTCTCGCAGCGCTTGATTGTCCGGGCGAAGCCGTCGATGACGGTGATCACCGTGCTGCTCGCTGTCGCCGTGGTCGGCGTGGCCGGCGCGTTTCTCAATGCGTGGCTGACCGGCATTGTGGCGCTCATGTTCGCAACGCTGTTCGTCTGGCAATCGTTCCGGATGTTTTCGCGCGGCGTCTGGATCGACCTCACCATCACGATGCTCGCGCTCGTGTTTGCGTACGTCGGCGATCTCGCCTGGAAGTACTTCGTCGAAGGGCGCGAGAAGCGGCAGGTCAAGAAACTGTTCTCGCGTTACGTATCGAAGGACGTTTACGACCAGCTCGTCGCCAATCCGTCGCTGGCGGCGCTCGGCGGCGCCCGGCGCCACATGACCGTGCTGTTCTCCGACATCCGCGGCTTCACGACCATGTCGGAAAAGGGCACGCCGGAAGACGTCGTCAGCCAGCTGAACGAGCTGTTCACGCGGATGGTCGCGGTCGTATTCGAGCACCGTGGAACGGTCGATAAGTTCGTTGGCGACATGATCATGGCCCTCTACGGCGCGCCGCTGGACGACGAGGACCATGCCGAGCACGCGGTGCAGACCGCGTTGGCGATGATCAAGACGCTCGAGCAGATGAACGAGGAATGGGCCCGCGCCGGCAAGCCGCAGCTCGGCATCGGCATCGGCATCAACACCGGCGACATGATCGCCGGCAACGTCGGCTCCGAGTCGATCATGAGCTACACGGTGATCGGCGACGCCGTGAACCTGGGTGCCCGTTTGGAGTCATTGAACAAGGACTACGGAACAAGGATCATCATCAGCCAGGCGACGCGCGAGCGGCTGAAAGGGCGGTATGATATTCATCCCCTCGGCGACGTCATCGTGAAGGGCAAAAGCCTGCCCGTCGCGATATTTGAGGTCAAACCAACATGATGCGAAAGCTGCCTGTCGTAATTGCGATCGTTTGCCTGTGCCTGTTCAGCGCCGAGGCTCGCGCGGCGAAGCCCGCAGAGCCGAGTCCCGCCGTAGCCGGAGGCGGAGGCGGAGAACAGCTGGGTGGAATCAGCAAAGGCCTCGGCATCGCCAAGAAGGCGAACGACGTCCGCGAGCTGCGCATGACGGATGCCGAGGAGCAGGAGCTCGGCAAGCTGGTCAGCGAAAAGATCCGCACGCGCTACGGCGTCGTGCAGGACGCCGACGTGCACCGCTACGTGAGCCTGGTCGGCCTCGCGATGGCGCAGGGCAGCACGAGGCCCGCGCTGCCGTGGACGTTCATCGTCCTCGACACCGACGGTGCCAACGCCTTTGCCGCGCCCGGCGGTTACGTGCACATCACCAGGGGCCTGCTTGGATTGATCAAGAACGAGGCGGAGCTGGCCGGCGTGCTCGCGCATGAAATCATCCACATCACCGAGAAGCACACCATTCGCGAGATCCAGAAGAGCCAGGCAGTCACGATGGGCGCGCAGACGTTCGCCGGCGACTCCGGCCTGATGCAGCGTGCGGTATCCGCGACCTACGACAACATCATCAACAAAGGCTTCGGCCGGGCAGACGAGAACGAGGCCGACGAGAAGGGCGCCGCGATCGCCAACAAGACCGGATACGCGGCGAACGGCCTGGTGACATTTCTGACCACGTTGAAGGAGCGCAACAAGGGCGCCACGGAGAAGCGCGGGTTGTTTGCGTCGCATCCGGAAATGCAGGAACGCCTCGATCGCATGACGAAGCAGATTGCCGCGCAGAAGCTGACGGCAACGGCGACGCTGCAGCCCCGGTATGCGAAGCACATTTCGTACAAGCCGGTCGATCCGACCGTGATCGCCACCGTTGAAGAGGGCTCGGCCGGCCTGACCGGCGGCGGCGCCAAGCCGGCGGAAGCGAAACCCGAAGAGAAGAAGGCCGAAGAGCCGAAGAAGGGCGGCCGGTTCGGCGGCCTGTCGCGGATGATGCCGGCCAGCGGCGGCGAGAAGAAGCAGGCGCAGGTCGTGTCGTCCGGCGGCGCTCGAGGACTGGACCCGGAGAAGGATTCGAAGGGCGGTCCGAACCCGGCCATCGTCACCGTGCGCATCGCGGCGACTGACGTGGCGGCGTTCAAGAAAGAGGGAGGCCTCTCGTAAGTCGCTTCATCCGACGGCGTCTCCAGTTTTCCGCGTGGCTGATCCTCGGGTTCGCCGTACTCGAGGTCGCCGCGCGGCAGGGGCTGGGCGACGTCGAGCTGCTCTACACGCTCGCGCGGTTGACGATCGTTCTCGCGATTGTCAACGCCGTCGTCACGCTGCTCGCCAATCCATGGCGGCAGGATCGTCCCTCGGATCGCTTCCCGGCGATCGTCCAGGACTTCACCGTCATTGTCCTGTTCGGCATCATCGGCACGGTGCTGCTGCGCGAGCAGCTGCTGACGACGTCGGCGGTTGGCGCGGTTGTCGTCGGCTTTGCGCTGCAGGACACGCTCGGCAACCTGTTCGCGGGCCTCGCGATCCAGATCGAAAAGCCGTTTCGCGTCGGGCAATGGGTGCAATTCGGTGATCGCGAGGGCCAGGTGCAGGAGATCACCTGGCGCGCCACCAAGCTGCGCACCAAGTCGGGCCAGTTCCTGATCGTGCCCAACAGCGTCATCTCGAAGGAACCGGTCCTCAATCATTCGGAGCCGACGATCCCGACGCGCATCGACGTCGAGATCGGCGCGAGCTACAGCGCGCCGCCGAACGACGTGAAGCGCGCGATGATGGAAGCGATGGCGAACTCGCCGCTGGTGATGAAGGCGCCCGAGCCGCAGGTCGTCATCAAGGACTTTGGCGACTCTGCGATCATTTACCTCGCGCAGTTCTGGATCGAGGACTACGCGGTCGATCGCACTGCGCGCGACCAGGTGCGCAGCAATCTCTGGTACACGTTCCGCCGCCACAACATCGAGATTCCGTTCCCGATCCAGGTGCAGTACGAGCGGGATGAGGAGCCGGTCAGGACCGATCGCCACATCGCCGCGGCGGCGGAGCATCTTGGCGCGGTCGATTTGTTCAAGCCGTTGACCGCGGACGCGCGCAACGCGCTGTCATCGGCATCGCGCGAACACCTGTTTGCCGGCGGCGAAGCGATCGTCCGCCAGAACGCCGATGGCGATTCGATGTTCGTGATTCTGTCGGGCCAGGCGCGTGTGGTGCTCGAGCCTTCGGGCCAGGAAGTCGCCGTCATTCCCGCCGGCGGTTTCTTCGGCGAGATGTCGATGCTGACCGGAGATAAGCGCACTGCGACGGTGAAGGCAGTCGGCGACACCACCGTGCTGGAGATTTCAGCGAAAGATTTCCGCGAACTTGCCGTCGCGAATCCGGGTCTTCTCGATCACGTGTCCACGATCGTGGCGACGCGCCGCACCGGGTTAGAGGACGCCAGGGCCGCCGCCGAGGCGACCGTCGTGCCGGAAGCGAAGCACAATTTCATTTCGCGGATGCGCCGCTTCCTGAGCCTTTCCTGAGATCCTCCAATCCGAAAATCCGAAAATCCGAAAACAAATCCGAAATCCGAAATCCGAAATCCGAGATCTACTCGGCCCAGATGACCACGCGGCCTTCACGCTCTCGCGTGATGTCGGCAATGATGCCCGGGCCGGCCTTCTCGATCTCTTCGACGTCGAACGACAGTCCGCGATCGTCCCACCCTTGCTGGTAGGCGCTGATTCGGATCGGCCCTGACTTCATTCGTATCAGCCAGAACGGCAACGAGAAGTTCACCAGGTTCTCTTCATCGCTGTCGAACGCCATCACGTGCAGCGTCTTCAACGGCTGCGACGGTGTGGCGGCCGCGGCGCGTTCGACGAGCTGCGGCTTTCCGTCGACCAGCTGAATCAGCGGCTGCTGCCCCGGGAAGCGATTGCGGATCTCGTCCATCTGTTGCAGCGCCGACTGCTCGCTGGTCTGCGTCACTTCGAACGCCTGCCGGAACAACAAGAAGGTTCCGACCACGCAGCCCACGCTGAGCATGCCCATTACCAGCAGCACGCCGGCAATGATGTAGAGCCAGTTGCGCTTCTTCGGTGCGGGTGTCTCGCCGTTCATAGCGTCAGCTCCGTTCCTGCTCCGGATTCCGAGGCGCGGCGGAACACCAGGTCGGCTGCGACCACGTCTTCCACCGCCATGCCGAGCGATTTGAACACCGTAATCTCTTCGGCGCTGCGCCGCCCTTCGATGCGGCCGAGCACCAGCTCGCCGATTTCGCCGCGAATGTGCGACTCGTCAAACAACTTCGCGGCGATGTTCATGACGACATCTCCGGATTCGACGAGCGCGGCGGCTTTTGAATCGACATACAAACGGCTGCGCGCGACCAGCGCCGGCGGCATCTCCTGTTGATTCGGCCGGCACGCGCCGACGCACACCACGTGCGCGCCATTCGATACCCACGCGTCCTCGATCACCGGAGTGGGCGACGAGGTCACCAGCACGATCAGATCCGCGCCGCGCACCGCGGCTTCGGCCGAGTCCGCCGCCACGATCGGCACGGGCACGTGGCCGCTCATGTCGTCGACGAACTGTTCGCGGCTGCGCTGTTTCGGCGACCAGATCCGCACCTGCTCGAGCTGCCGCACCAGATGATACGCCTCGAGGTGGCTGCGCGCCTGCACGCCGCTGCCGATGATCGCGAGCGTGGATGCGTCCGGCTTTGCGAGGAAACGCGTCGACACCGCGGATACCGCCGCGGTCCTCGCCTCGGTGATGTAGCGGCCATCCATGATCGCCTGCAGCGCGCCGGTTTCCGGATCGAGCAGCAGGATGGTGGCGAGATGCGACGGCAGGTTGCGCTTATGGTTTTCGCCGAACACCGTCACCAGCTTCGCGCCGAGGCTTGCCGGAGATGGCACGTAGGCCGGCATCAGGCCGAAGTAGGCCTTGGTCGGGCCGACCATCAGGACCGATCGCACCGGTTGCAGCACTTCCCGCGCCGAGAACTTGGCGAGGGCCGATTCCATTGCCGCGATCAGATCGGGCATCGGCAGGAGCGAATGAACTTGCTGCTCGGTCAACAGACGAAAATGCTGGGCCACGGATTAAACACCGATTGAACACAGATTCACGGCAGTGCGAATCGTGTTTGCGTGAATGGTAACGATGGCGTCGACGTCGTTGGCGTAGCCGCCGCTCATCGAAATCGCCACCGGCAGTCGCGCGCGCGTGCAGGCCTCCATCACGATCTCGTCGCGGCGGCGCAGTCCGGCGATGGTCATCTTGAGGCGCCCGAGCCGATCGCCTTCATACGGATCGGCGCCGGCAAGATAAAAGACGAAGTCCGGGTGATAACGGTTCAGCACGCCGTCAAGGTGCGTGCCGAGCAGCGCCAGGTATTCATCGTCGCCGGTGCCGTCGTCGAGCGCGATGTCGAGGTCGCTCACTTCTTTCCTGAACGGAAAATTCTTGTCGCCGTGCATCGAGAAGGTGAATACCGAGGGATCGCCGTTGAAGATCGCGGCCGTGCCGTTGCCCTGGTGGACGTCGAGATCGACGATCGCAATGCGATTCGCATGCTGCTGACGCTGCAGCACCCGCGCGGCGACGGCGACGTCGTTGAAGACGCAGAAGCCTTCTCCGCGATCCGCAAACGCGTGATGCGTGCCTCCGGCCAGATTTGCCGCCGCGCCGTCGTCGAGCGCCGCGGCGGCCGCGGCGATCGTGGCGCCGACCGATCGACGCGAACGTTCCACCATCTGCGGCGACCACGGGAAGCCGATTCGCCGCTGCACGTCCGCGGCAACCGTTCCCGTGATCACGGCATCGACGTACTGCGGATCGTGAACGAGGCGCAGGTCATCGAGCGCGGCGAGCGGCGCTTCATGCAGGTCGGCGGGCGCGATCAGCCCTTCGGCGAGGATGCGCTCGCGCAGCCGCGAGTACTTCGCCATCGGGAACTTGTGTCCTTCGGGCAGCGGCAGCACGAAGTGATCGGAATAAAAGGCTCGCATGGCCTGCCCCAGATTATGCTCTTTGACAGTGATTCATCGCATCAGAACTATCGACGCGCACGCCGCCGGCGAGCCGCTGCGCCTGGTCGTCGAGGGCATGCCCGCGCCGGAAGGCCGCACCATGCTCGAAAAGCGCGCGTGGGCCATGAAGCGGCTCGATCATCTGCGTAAGGCGCTGATCCTGGAGCCGCGCGGCCATACCGACATGTACGGCGCGCTGCTGACCGAGCCGGTGTCGCGCGATGCGCACGCCGGCATCCTGTTCATGCACAACGAAGGCTGGAGCACCATGTGCGGCCACGGCATCATCGCCGTGACGACGATGGCGATCGAGCGCGGGTTGATCTGGAATGCGGCAGACCGCAATCGCGCCGGCGCGCCGCCGCCCAGGGATTCTGACAACGGCGGCAAGCCAACGTCCGTCCAGATTCGCTACGACACGCCCGCGGGCCCGGTCCAGGCCCGAGCGCACCTGGCGCATCACGGCGACGCCGTTCGCGTCGAGTCGGTGGCGTTCCGCAACGTGGCGTCGTTTGTCTTCGAGCCGTCGCTGCTGGTGACCGTCGCCGGCCGCAGGATTCCCGTCGACGTCGCCTTCGGCGGCGCCTTCTACGCGATCGTCGACGCCGAAGCCGCCGGCGTACCGATCGATGGCGCGCATCTGCCTGAGCTGCGCAAGCTCGGCATGACGATCGCCCGCGAGGTTGAAAAGCTGCGTCGGGTGGTGCACCCGATCGACTCAGGGCTCGAGGGGATCTACGGAACGATCTTCACCGCGCCGGCGCAGTCGCACGACGCGCACCTGCGGAACGTGACCGTGTTCGCCGATGCCGAAGTCGATCGATCGCCGTGCGGCACCGGTACCGCCGCCGTGATGGCGGTGCTGAACGACATGGGCCTGCTGCTCGACGATCTGCCCTTCGTCCACGAGAGCATCGTCGGCACGACGTTCAAGGGACGCGTCGTCGATCGCGTCGAGGTGGGAGAAAAGCCGGCGATCGTCCCCGAGATCGAAGGGTCGGCGTGGATTACAGGTGAGCACGCCTTCCTCATCGACGGGGACGATCCGCTGAAAGCCGGTTTCCGCCTGTGACTACTTCGCCGACGCGATCGCGCCGAAGTTGAAGTTCGCAGCGAAATCCTGCAGCTGCTTCATGTCATCGATGTCGTGTCCTTCGATCGTCACCATGAAGCGCTTGCCGACCAGCACGTCGAGCTCGCCGTTCTTCGACGTCTTGTCCCACTTTTCGATCGCCGGATTGCCGCTGATCGTCGTCGCTTTCTCGTAGCCGCTGCTGCTTTCGCGCGAGTAGCCGGACGCGAGCATCATCGACCACGGCGCGACCAGCATCTGCGCGAATCCGGTATCGACGATCTTCGCATCGATGCGCGCTTCGCCCTTCTTGTAGGTGGTCTCAACCTGCGAGAACGGCACCGGCATCGTCATGCGCTCGCCCTCGGGCTCTTCCATCTCCCATCCGGACACCTGTGGCAGGTGCGACTGCAGCGTCTGGAAGGCGACCGGCTCGACCGGCTTGCCGTCGGGGCCCGCGCCGCTCAGCGCGTTCGCGAATCCCTGCATCGCCTTGGCCATGTCGTTGGTGCCTTGTGCCGCGGCCGCAGTGCCCGCCTGCTCGGCGGCTTTGGCGACGTTCTCAGCCGCCTTCTTGAGTTCTTCCGCGGCTTGCTCGGCCTGTTTCTGCTCTTCCGATTTCCCGCAAGCGGCCGTGAACATCGCCGCCACTACCATCACGCTCAACAGTCTTCGCATAGTCAGTGCCTCACCATCCAATGGCCAATCCATCTTTCCGTAAATCGGATCCGCCGAGTAACACGCCGGATTCCGCATCAATCCAGATTGCCTGATAACCACCCATCATGCCGCGGCCGTCGACAACGACGTGGCCTTTTGCTGCGAGCGCGCGCCGTGCGTCTTCGCCAATGCCACTCTCGACCGCGAGCTCCTGTCCCAGATGACGCACACGATTGGCATCGCCGGCTTCCTGCACGTGCATGCCGAAGTCGACGATGTTGGCCACGATCTGCGCGTGAGCCTGCGCCTGGTTGTCGCCGCCCATGACGCCGAACGCCATCAGCGGGCGCCCGTTCCTGGCGAGCATTGCCGGCACCAGCGTGTGCAGCGGCCGCTTGTGCGGCCCGATCTCGTTTGGATGGCCGCTCTGCAGCGTGAAGCCGGAGCCGCGGTTGTGCATCGTTATGCCGGTATCACCCGCAACAAATCCCGCACCGAAGCTGTTGAACAGCGACTGGATGAACGAGATCACATTGCCGTCACCGTCGGCGGCTGCCAAATAGATCGTGTCGCCGAGATCGACGCCCGCAAAGTCCGGCGAATAGCTCGCCGCGGCCGTGCTCATGTCGATCTCGCGCCGTCGCGAGGCCGCGTACTCTTTCGAGATCAGGCGCTGCAGCGCGCCTTTCGGCATGTGATCGCGATCGGCGAGGAACGTCGATCGATCCGCGAACGCGATTCGCTTGGCCTCGCTGATCACATGCAGGTAGTCGGCGGAGTTGTGGCCAAGGCCGCGGATGTCGAAGCCTTCCATGATGTTGAGCATCTCCAGGGCGACGAAGCCCTGCGTGCTCGGCGGCATCTCGAGGAGATCGTGGCCGCGGTAACTCGTCGTGATCGGCTCGACCCAGTCAGCAGTGTGGTCTTCGAAATCGCGCACGTCGAGCAGGCCGCTGCGCGATCGCATGTCGGCGGCGATGGCGCGCGCGATCGAGCCGCGGTAAAACGCATCCCGGCCTTCCTTCGCAATCGTTTCGAGCGATCGCGCGAGCCGCGGATTGGCGAAGATCTCGCCCATCTTCGGCGCCGCGCCCGTTGGCAGAAAGGTCGCGGCGGTTGCCGGATCCGCCGCGAGCGTCTCTTCGTGGGCTTTCCATTCGTTCGCCATCAGCTCCGCGACGGCGAAGCCGTCGCGCGCGAACGCGATGGCGGGAGCCAGCGCCGATCCGAGATCGATCGTGCCGAATCGCTCGAGCAGCTGGTGCCAGCCTTCGACAACCCCCGGGACGTCGACGGTGAGCGGACCACGGGACGGCATCTCGGTGATGCCGCGCTTCGCGTATTCGGCCGGAGTGGCCGCATGTGGCGAGCGCCCGGTCGAATCGAGGCCGTGGATTTTCTTCGTCTTCGCGTCGTAGACCAGCGCGAGCAGATCGCCGCCGATGCCGTTCATGCTCGGCTCGATCACCGCCAACACCGCGGCCGCGGTCACGGCGGCATCAATCGCGTTGCCGCCTGACTGCAGCGCCTTCAATCCAGCGGCTGATGCCAGCGACTGGCTGGTCGCGATCATGCCGCGGCGGCCGACGGCGGGCGAACGCGTGCCGCGGATGTTGCCAGACGGACGATCGCCCGACGGGATCGATCGGATCGGCTTATCGCTTTCAGTACTCATTGCTTGCCGGGTCGGCGGTGCCAATTGTGGCAGAAACTGCAGCAAAACC
>DASUSZ010000285.1:0-12406 GCA_036374815.1 Vicinamibacterales bacterium
CGTTCATCGTCACGACGACGGCGTCGCTCGACGGCAGCCACTCGATCTGCGCGATCCACGCGCCGTTCATCGGATACGAGCGGATGTTGCTGTTTCTTCCAGACGCATCAGCGATCGCAAGGCCTCGCGGCGCGATGATGCCGGTGCGCTCGTTGGTCGAGATGAACGAGATCTTGCTGCCGTCGGGCGAGAACTGCGGCGACACGTTCATGCCCGCGCGGTCGACGATCGGACGCGCCGCCCCGCTGTCGATCGCGACCGCGAAGATCTTCGTTTGGTACGGCGCGAGAAAACCGACAACGGGCGCCCACGAGTAGGCAATCTCCCTGCTATCCGGCGACCACGCAAAGCTGTCGACGTACTGATCGGGCGGCGTGATCGATCGCGCAGGGCCGGCGGGATCGAGCGGCTGCAGCCACAAGCGCGTTGCTGGTGGATTGGCGCCGACCTTGTTCGCAACCGGCGGCGACGCCGGTCCGGCGTCTCGCATCAGGTAGGCGACGTACTTTCCATCCGGAGACCATTCGTATGCGGTGACGCCCAGCGGTGCGGCGGTGACGATCTGCGCGCCGGTGTCGTCGGGCCGTATCGTCAGGACTTGCGGCCCGGTTTTTTCCGCGGCCAGCACCGAGATGCTGCCGTCGCGCCGCCATCGCACGCGCGGGGCCGGTAATGCCGGCGCAAAGATCCGGTATCGCGCCGCGAGCCGCTTCGGCGTGCCGCCGCCAGCCGGGATCACGAACAACGCCACTTCGTGCGCGTTTCGCTCGAGTGACGGCGTGGACACCGTATAGGCAATCTGATCGCCGGCTGGCGAGATCTTCACGTCGTTGATGGTGCGCAACGACATCAAGTCATCGATCGAAACCTTACGAGGCGTCTGCGCATCCGCTGAAAGCGCCGCGAGCACCACGATGCCGGACCCGAGAACCAGACCTTTGGAACCCATGGAACCCCTGGAACTTTGGAACCTGCTGCTATCGCGAGGTACGGTAAATCGCCGCGCCGCTCAGATCGTTGGCCCGCGGCGAGCCCGGATTCGACAAAGACAGGCGCATCTCATTCGAGACAATGTCGTAGAGACCAAGCCGCACAGCGGTCGGCGAGGTCAGCGCGATCGTCGGATACGGCCGCGCCGCGGTATCGATCGCGACGGCTCCGGTTTCGATCACCGTGCCGGATTCGGCAAGCAACGCATATTCATACTCGGCCGCCTGCGCGCGGCTCCTCGTGAATCGGATCCCGGCCGGACCATCGCCGCCGGCGCGGATCCACGTGCGCGATGCCGGAAAGGACAACGTGCGAGGATTGGTGGCGAAGGGCTCGACCAGTTCGTGCGCGAACACGGCCTGGGCCCAGAGCTGATCGAACAGCAGCCTGGCCTGCGGGCTCAGAAACGGCTCCGGGCTGACAGCCTTCGGGTCCGCGCCCTCACGATGAAACTCCAGGTCATCGAGCTGGAAGTGGATGCCCAACGTGCCTGAGGTGCCCGGGGTACCCAGGGTGCTCATCGCGCCTGGCGTACCGAGCGCCTGTCCGGCGCTCACCAGTTGCCGCGGCGCCACGTCCGCCGCGACGGTGGCCAGGTTCGTGTAGATCGTGCGGTAGTAATGCTCGCCAACGAGATGCTCGATCTGCACCGTGAAGCGGCCGGTAATCGGATCGCTGAACACCTCGTCCACCGTTCCCGCCGCCGCCGCGCGCACGAATCCGCCGACACGGTATTCGATGTCCCATCCGGCATGACCATCAGGCGCGTGCTCGCCGCCGTGATATCCGTAGGGCGTCATCCCAAACGCCGTATTCACGAAATCGCCCGCCGCGATCGGCAACGACACTGCCAGCACCCCGGGGACCGTCGTCGGCAACGGCGGCGGCACGAGCGGCGGCGACGGCGCGGCAATCGCTGTTGGCGCGAGCGGCGTCTTTTCGTCGGTGCAGGAAATCGCGAGCAGCGCCAACAGCGCCACGCCGAACGTTCTTCGCATTGCGTGACATCGTACTCGACATTTCCTTACCAGCCGCCACCGAGGGCTCGATAAAGGTCGACGACCGCCAGCCGCTGCGCCGTCAGCGCGCCGTTGGCACCGAGCGCGCCGGCAATCGCGTCGCGTTCGGCCTGGGTTCGTGCGAGCGAATCAACCAGACCCTCGCGGTACTGGATGAAGATCACGTTTGCCGCATCAGCCGCAGCCTGCGCCCGCCGTTCGTGCGCCTGCAGTTCGCGATTGGCCGCGGCGTATGCGTCGATAGCGGTGCGCGACTCCTCGAGCGCCCGTAGAACGGTCTGCTCGTATTCCGCAAATGTCGCGTCGGCGTGCGCGCCGGCGGCTCGCATCTGGCGACGAAGCCTCGGCCAGTCAAGCAGGTTCCAGGCGATTCGCGGCGCTACCAGCCACGATCCCGCGGCCACCTCGCTCAACCGGCCGACGCTGCCCGCAACGAGCCCAACGGTTCCCGCGACCTCGACTCGAGGAAACAGATCCGCCCGGGCGACGTTGGCCTGCGCCGCTGCCGCGGCGAGCCGCGACTGCGCAGCCGCGATGTCAGGGCGCCGCTGAAGCAACGCCGCCGGTGTGCCGATTGCGGCTGCTGTAACTCGGAGCGTAGTCGCCGCTTCATCGGGAAGAAGCATGGCCTCGACCGGCTGCGCCACGAGCGTCGCGATGCGATTGCGAGCTCGCTCAATGCGATGCGACGCATTCGACGCGGCAACCAGCAGCTCCTCTTCGACCTGCTGAACGCGAAACAAGTCGAGCCTGGTGGTGCGGCCGCCGTCGACAAGGGCTCGCGTCACCTCCCGCTGCTTGCGATTGCCGGCTTGAAGATCGGCAAGCAGACGAAGGTCGCGCTGTGCGCCGCGAAGCTCGAAGTATGCGGCTGCAACCTGTGCGGCGATCGCCACGCGCACGCCGCGGACATCCATCTCCGCCGCAGCCGCGACCGCACGCAGCGCCTGGTGCTGGCCGCGCAACCGTCCAAAGAGGTCGACCTCCCACGACACGCCGACGCCGGCGTGCACCAGCGACCGCGCGCGATCGGACATTGCTGGCGCCTCGGCCTCGGCGAGACGCTGACGGGATCCGCCAACGACCGCGCCGCCGTCCGGCAACTGCAACAGCGCCGCTGCCCCGGCGAGCTCGCGCGCCGCGTTATATCGCGCGCCGGCAGCCTGCAGGTCTCGGTTGGCCGACAATGCCGACGCTATCAAGCGGTCGAGCGTGGGATCGCTGAACTGCCGCCACCAGGCAGGGTCGAAGTCGCTGCTGGATTCGGCACTGACCGCGAACGACGCCGGCGGAGTGATCGCCGTGGACGGCACCACATATTTCGGGGCGCAGGCCGTTGCCAGCGCCGCCAGGATGACGACGATCGACGCGCGACCCGCCGGCGCGATCCCGGCCGGAAGACGCACGGCGGTCGGCTGCGTCGTGCGCAGCGTCCATCGCCGGATGACGTAATACGCGACCGGTGTGAGCAACAAGCCGAACAGCGTCACTCCCAGCATCCCCGCAAACACCGCGACGCCCATGGCCTGACGCATCTCGGCGCCAGCGCCGGTCGCGGTGGCGAGCGGCACGACGCCCATGACGAAGGCCAGCGACGTCATCAGGACGGGGCGCAACCGCAGCCGGCACGCATCAACGATCGCGGTCTTGATGTCCGCGCCGTCGGCCTCGCGCTGGCGCGCGAACTCGACGATCAGGATGGCGTTCTTCGCGGCGAGTCCGATCAGCACCACCAGGCCAATCTGCGTGAAGATGTTGTTGTCGCGGCCGGCGAGCCAGAGCCCGGCCATCGCACTCAATAGCACCATCGGGATCGCCACCATCACTGACAGCGGCAGCGCCCAACTGTTGTATTGGGCCGCGAGCAGCAGGAACGCGAGCAGCACCGCGAGCGAGAAGACCATCACCGCGCCGCGGCCGTCGCGCATCTGCTGATACGTGAGGTCGGTCCACTCGTAGGCGAAGCCCGCGGGTAACGTCGAATCGAGGATGCGGGTCATCTCCGCGACCGCCTCGCCAGAGCTCACACCCGCGGCAGGCCCGCCGTTGATGTCGGCCGACACGAACGCGTTGTATCGCGAGACGGGATCAGGGCCTGATGCAGCGCGGACGTTCGCAAGAGTTGCCAGCGGCAACATGCCTCCGTCCTCGGCGCGGATCTGAAGCTGGCCGACCGCGTCGATGTCACTGCGAAACGACTGGTCGGCTTGAACGGTGACTTGATAGGTCCGGCCCAGCATGTTGAAGTCGTTGACGTAGAGCGAACCCAGGTAGACCTGAAGGGTTTCGAAGACGCGGTCGAGCGGAACACCAAGGTGCTTGGCGCGCTCGCGATCGAGGTCAAAGAACACCTGCGGCACGTCGACCTGGTAATTGGAGAAGACCCCCGCCAGTTTTGGCGACTGGTAAGCCTTGAACAACACCTGCTGCGTGGCCTCGAACAACGCGCGTGCGCCGTGATTGCCGCGGTCTTCGATCTGGAGCTTGAAGCCGCCAATCGTGCCGAGGCCGGGAACCGGCGGCGGCGGGAACATCGCCGCCATGCCGCCACCGATCGACGCGAAGCGCTGGTTCAGCGCTCCAGCTATCGCTGTCGCGCTCAATTCCGCGCTCGTCCGCGATTCAAAGGGGTCGAGCATCGTGAACATGACGGCGGCGTTGGACATCGCCACGAAGCCGTTAATCGAGAGCCCAGGGAACGCCACCACGCTTTCGACGCCCGGTTGCTCGAGCGCCATCTCGGTCATCGTCTTGACCATGGCTTCGGTGCGATCCAGCGATGCGCCATTGGGTAATTGGGCAATGCCGACAAGGTAGTACTTGTCTTGTGCCGGCACGAAACCGGACGGGATGGCGCTGAAACCAACGGGGGTCAGCGCAACCAGCCCGAGGTAAACGACGCCCACCACCCCCGCGAAGCGGATCGCGCGGCTGACGCCTCCAACATAAATTGTCGACGCGCGTTCGAATATCGCGTTGAAGCGACGCGTCAGCGGCCCAATCGTCACGTCGAGAGCGCGCGTCAACCAGTCCTGCCGGGCACCGTGCGGCCGCAGCATCAACGCCGCCAGCGCCGGGGACAAGGTGAGCGAATTGATTGCCGACAGCACCGTCGAGATGGCGATCGTCAGGGCGAATTGCCGGTAGAACTGCCCGGAGAGTCCGCCAAGGAATGCCGTTGGCACGAACACGGCCGAGAGCACCGCGGTGATCGCCAGGATTGGGCTGGTGACTTCGCGCATTGCCGACAGCGCGGCGTTCCGCGGACTTTGGCCCAACGCCAGGTGGCGTTCGACGTTCTCGACCACGACGATCGCGTCGTCGACCACGATGCCGATGGAAAGCACCAGTCCAAACAAGGACAACGTGTTCAGCGTGAAGCCGAACACATGCATCACCGCGAGCGTGCCGATCAAGGAGACGGGCACGGCGACGACTGGAATGAAGGACGCGCGCCAGGTCTGCAGGAACAACAGGACCACCAGGATCACGAGGCCGGTCGCCTCGAACAGCGTCAACAGCACATTTCGAATCGAGGCCCGCACGAAGATGGTGGGGTCGTAGACGATTCGGTATTCGACGCCGTCCGGGAATTCGCGCGACAGTCGATCCATCGCCGCGCGAACGGCGGCGGACACCTCGAGCGCGCTGGCTTGAGGGTCTTGAAGGATCTGAATCGCGGCGGCCGGCTGATTGTCGAGCAGGCTGCGAACCGAGTACTGATTGGCGCCCAGCTCGACGCGGCCGATGTCGCGAATCTTGACCACGCCGCCGTCGCTGCCCGTTCGCACGACAATGTCGGCGAACTCCTCGGGCGTCGAGAGGCGCCCGGTTGCATTCACTGAGAGCTGGAAGGCGCTGCCCGCGGATGGCTGTTGGCCGAGCGACCCCGCGGCGACCTGGACGTTCTGCTCGCGAATCGCGCGGACGACTTCGCCGGCGGTCAACGATCGCGCGGCGACCTTGTCCGGATCGAGCCAGACGCGCAGGCTGTAGTCGCCCGCGCCATAGATGAAGACGTCACCGACTCCACTGAGGCGCGCCAACTCGTCGCGAACCCGCAGCGTTGCGAAGTTCGACAGGTAGAGGGCGTCGTAGCGATTGCCCGGCGAAAGCAAGTGCACGACCATCAGCACATCCGGCGACGCCTTCTGAGTCGTGATGCCGATGCGTTGAACTTCCTGGGGCAGGCGCGACGCCGCTCTCGATACGCGATTCTGCACCTGCACCTGCGCCATGTCGGCATCGACGCCGGGTTCGAACGTGACTGTCAGCGTCAGGCTGCCATTGCTCGACGCTTGCGAGCTCATATACAGCATCCCTTCGACGCCGTTGATTTCCTGTTCCAGCGGCGCCGCCACCGTCTCAGCGATCACGTTCGGATTCGCGCCCGGATACGCCGTGCGGACGATCACCGTGGGCGGCGTGACGCGCGGGTACTCGGTCAACGGCAGGCCGGCGAAGCTGAGCGCGCCGGCAATGACGATCAGGCCCGACAGCACGATCGCAGCGATCGGCCGTTCGATGAAGAAGCGTGAGAAGTTCGTCACCGCAGCACCTCCTGCTCGGTGGCAACCTTGATTCCCGGCCGGAGACCCGGCAAGCCTGGCAGCACAATCAGCTCGCCGGGTTTGATCGAGTCGTCGACGACGCGCCACGCGCCTGCCTTCGATGCGAGAGAAACGGGACGATATTCGACTGTCCCGTCCGAAGCCGCGACATGAACAAATCGGGTGCCTTGATCGGTCCCGATCGCGATCTCGGGGACGACGGTCGCAGTGGGCAGCGTCCCAAATCGAAACGACACCTTGACCACGGCGCCCGGCACGAACCTGCCCTCAGGGTTCTCGAGCCGCGCGCGAACCTTCAGGGTGCCCGTCTGAGGCCCGACACCGTTGTCGACGAAATCGATCGGGCCCTCGGCCCTGCTGTTTCCGTCGAAGGATGAAACAGAGGCAACCCATCGTGATTGGCCGTGCGGCATTGCCGCACCGGCGGTGACGGGATCAAGTTCGAAGTACGCGTATATGGGATCGATCGAATGCAGAACGGCGAGACGCGTGCCCGCGCCTGGAGTGCCGTTGACGAGGTTTCCCTTCGTAACTTCGGCGCGTCCAATGCGTCCACTGACCGGCGCTGACACGGTCGTAAAATCGAGATGCAGCAGCGCCTCCTGCTCGGCGGCGCGAGCCAGTTCGAGCCGCGCCTCCAGCGCGGCGACTTCGGCCCTCCGCCGTTCGAGCTCTTCGATCGAAACGGCGTCCGACAAGGCCAGCCGCTCCCCTCGCTGTGCCTCTTCGCGAGCCCGCGTCAACTGCGCGGCGACGGCGGCCACGTCGGCTTCCGCGCGGCGGCGGGCGATCTCGTACGGGCGCTTGTCGATGACGAACAGCGGCGTCCCCTTGCTGACGTACGCGCCCTCCCGGAACAGGATTTCCTCCAACGCTCCGGAGACGCGCGGGCGCAGTTCGACTGCGTGGACCGCTTCGATGCGCCCCGTGAAAGAGGCCTCGAGGGGCACGCTTTGCGCACGTGCGGCCACGACACGCACCTTTGGCAACGGTGGTTCGGGGGTTGCCGTCGCCTGCGCGGCGCAGGCTCCGCTGAGTACCCCGGCAAACACCGTTGCCATCACCGCCAGTACCTGCACTGACGCGTTCACTCCGGACTTCTGCATTGCATCCTCCATTGCCTTAGCTGGTTGATTGAGACTGGGTTGCGGCGAGACCGAGAAAGCCGGCCGTGCGACCATCGATCGAGACGAACAGCACCTGTTCGCCGCGCTGGCGAAAGCGCTGCGGCCAATCGCCGATGCCGTCCAGCGCGATGCCGAGTTCCTCGAAAAAGGCGGCATTGCCGACGACGACGCGGTGTCCATCGACGGATGCCGCGACGCCGGTACTGACGGATTCGTGGATGTCGCCGACCGGCGGCGGCTGCATCCCGCGTTCACGCAGGCTTTCGACCATCGCCGTTTCAATCGCCGGCCCCAGCGCGGGTGCAACCGCCGCAGCCAGCGTGAGCATCCGGCCCTCGTCGCAACAATGAAAAGCCACGACCGACACCAGCTTCCGGTTGTCTGTCGGGCGAATCGTTTGGCTGAACATGCGCTGAAGGTAGTCAACGCATCAGGCCGGCGTCCTTCCGAACGGATGGAATTTTTCTTGTAGAATTCTTCCCGATGACGGAACGAACCAGTCCTGTCTACAGGTTCGGGCCGTTTACCCTCGATCCCGGTGATCGTTCGTTGAAGCGAGACGGCACCGCTATCTCGCTGACCCCCAAACTGTTCGATCTACTCGCCGCGCTGGTGGCCAACGCCGGCCGGCTGGTGGAAAAAGAAGCGCTGCTGGCGAAGGTATGGCCCGACGTCGCCGTCGAGGAAGGCAATCTCACGAAGGGCATCTTCGCGCTTCGCCAGGTGCTCGATTCTGCTGACGGCGTGGTCATCGAGACGGTGCCGAAAAGGGGCTACCGCCTGATGGCGTCAGTCGAGCAGCACGCAGCGCACGCTCCGGCAGCCGGGGCCGCACTTCCGCAACCGGAGCGCCCATCGGAGAACTCGATCGCAGTCATGCCATTTGCGGACATGAGTGCGGAACGCGACCACGCATTTTTCTGCGAGGGGATGAGCGAAGAGATTATCAATGCCCTCGGCCGCGTCGCGGAGCTTCGCGTTGCGTCATACACGTCATCGGTGCGCTTCAAAGGGACGGCAGTCGATCCGAAAACGATCGGACGGGAACTCGCAGTCAGCTGGCTGCTCGAAGGCAGCGTTCGCAAGTCGGGAGACGTCGTCCGGATTGCGGTTCAACTGGTGCGCGCCGCCGACGGCTTCAGCGCCTGGAGCGGGCGATTCGATCGAAAGCTCGACGACATCTTCACCGTTCAAGATGAGATCGCGGGGATGATCGCGCAAACGCTCACCCACAAGGTTGGCAAGAGCAACCCGCCGCTGGTGACGTCTACTACGGCCAATACCGCTGCCTACACGCTTTATCTCGAGGGTCGTTATCTCTGGAACAAACGGCCTGGCCAGGTGGTGTGGCAGGCGATCGAAGCATTCGAGAAGGCGCTGGCAATCGATCCAAACTTCGCCCCGGCTCACGCGGCGCTGGCGAGCGTCTACGGGACACTGGGGGCTTGGGAATCAGGAGTGCTTCCGCCCGCCGACGCGCTTGCGAAAGCGAAAGCGTATGCGCAACGCGCGCTCGAGCTCGATCCGCAGCTTGCCGCCGGGCACAGCGCCCGCGCATATGCGACGCTGCACTTTGATTGGAATGCCGATCGCGCCTGCCGCGAGTTCGAACAGGCGCTCGCACTGAACCCGGCGTGGGTCGACGCTCATCACTGGCACTCGCATGCGCTGTGTGCCGCCGGACGATTTAGTGAGTCGCTCGCCGCGTGCCGGCACACCCTCGAGCTCGATCCGTTGAACCCATTGATGCACGCCCATCTCGCCTGGCATTTCTACATGGCCAGGGATTATGCGGGTGCGCTCGCCAAGGCTTCGCAGGTCGTGACGATGGAGTCGCACTTCCACTGGGGCCATCTGTTCGCCGGCTGGTCGCTTGAAAGGCTTGGCAGGTTGGATGAGGCCATCGGCGCTCTTCGCGACGCTGCTCGCGTGTCCAACAACAACCCGGTGATGACGGCAGGGCTTGGCCACGCCTTGGCCGTCAACGGCGACCGGCGTCAGGCCCTTCGGATCGTCGATGATCTCGTGAAGGCGCGGGCGAACCAGGGTTTGTTTGCATACGAGATCGGCGTCATCCGCGCGGCTCTCGGCGAAAAGGACGCGGCGTTCGAGTGGCTCAATCGCGCCGTCTCCGAACGCTCCGGATGGATAGCGTACCTGCACGTTGATCCGCGCCTGGAATCGCTTCATACCGACGACCGGTTCAAACGACTTGTCTAGCGGCGGCTTGCAGCTGCTGACTGATGACATGCTGATTTGAGACGGTTCATGCGACACCTCCAGAGGGCAGTTCGGAACCGTCCACTACCATTGACGGCATGGCGAGTCGAACTTGCCGTCGACGCCAGATGGCATATGCCGCCGGTAGAACGAGCAGGGTCAGAACCATGCACGACCACAATCCGCCGACCACGGGTGCGGCCGTTCGCGCCGATACGTCGGCACCGACGCCCGCCTCCGAGAGCAGTGGCAAGAGCCCGAGCACGGTGGTCGCAACCGTCATGATCAGCGGCCGGACCCGCGCCGCCGCGCCCTCGACAACCGCCGCGTCCACGTCTTCAGGTTTCTGAATTCGCCCTTCGCGCACGAAGCGGGTGAACGCTTCATCGAGGTACACCACCATGACGATGCCGGTCTCGGCGGCCACACCCGCGACCGCGATCAAGCCGACCCAGACCGCCGTCGACAGGTTGTAGTTCATCAGCGCCAGCAGCCATACGCTGCCCGCGATCGCAAACGGCAGGCTCGACAACACGAGGAATGTCTGCGGCCACCCGCGCATCGAGAGGTACAGCAGCACCACCACAAGAACGAGCGTCAGCGGAATCACATAGCGCAGCCGCGCTTCCATCTCGGCGAGGAATTCATACTGCCCGGTCCACTGCAGCCGGTATCCAGCGGGAAGGTTCAGGCGCGAACCGACCAGCGCCTTGGCATCGTGCACCCATCCGCCAAGATCGCGCTCGGTCTGATCGATGTCGGCGAACACGTACCCCACCAGCACGCCGTTCTCGTCCTTGATCATCGGCGGCCCCGTCGTGACGCGAATATCCGCGAGCTCGCCGAGCGGCACCGCCGCGACTGGTTGGCGCCACTCCTCCATGAAGTCTGGCGGGGTCGTGAACGCGCCCATCGCGGGTGCTGCTGCCGTCGACGCCCCGGACCGCCCGCGCGGCGACGACATCGAGCCGCCCATTCCTCCACCGGCGCCGCTCGCAGGCGCATCGACCATACGCGAGCTTTGTGCTGCGGCACCGGCACCGGCATTGGCGCCGCCGAAGTCCATCACGCTGCCCGTAGACTGTACCGGCACGAGAATGCGGCGAAGCGCCTGCGGGTCGGCACGGTGATCGGCGGCGTAGCGCAAGTTGATCGAGAAACGTGCTCGCCCGACTATCGCCGTCGACACGGTCATCCCGCCGACCGCCGCCTCCACCACGTCCTGGACATCCCTGACGCTCAGACCGTATCTCGCTATGGCATCGCGATTCGGTGTGATATCCACGTACTCGCGTCCGGTCTGGCGCTCGGCGAACGTGCTCCGCGTACCTGGAATGTGGCGCAACATGCCCTCCAGGTCGACGCTGATCCGTTCGATCTCGGTGAGATCGTCGCCAAACACCTTGATGCCGACCGGCGTCCTGACTCCCGTCGAGAGCATGTCGATGCGGGTGCGGATCGGCGGTGCGATTGCCATCTGATAACCGGGCATCTGCAACGCGGCGTCGAGATCCTTTGATAGTTCGGCCAACGTCCGGGCACGTTGTTCCGGCCAGGCCGGGCGCAGCAGCGGCTTGATCCAGTCGGGCGCCCAGTTGCTGTACCACTGCGGCCGGTAGCTGGTGGGCCACTCGTCTCGCGGGCGCAGCGCGATCACCGACTCGATCATGTCCAGCTGCGCCGGGTCGGTCGCCGTCTCCGCGCGCCCGACTTTGCCATGCACCGAAGCCACTTCGGCGAAGCTGACGATGATGCGGTTCTGCATCGTCATCGCCCGGCGCGCCTCCTCGATCGCGATACCGGGGAACGTGGTCGGCATCACGAGGAGCGAACCCTCATCGAGCGGGGGCATGAACTCGGAGCCAAGCCGTTGAAACACCGGCACCGTTGCGACCATGAGGAACACTGCCAGCGCGACGACCGCGATTCGGAACCGCACCATCAACACGGCGATCGGCCGGTAAACCGCGGTCAGTATCCGGCTGACAGGATTGGTGGTCTCGGTGCGAAACCGTCCGCGCAGCAGCAGCACCATCAAGGGCGGAGCCAGCGTGATCGACAACACCGCGGCGGCGAACATCGCGAAGGTCTTGGTGTAGGCCAGCGGCGTGAACAGCTTGCCGGCCTGGCCGGCCAGCGTGAAGATCGGCAGGAAGCTGATCGTGATCAGCAACAGCGAGAAGAAGATCGGCCGTCCAACCTCCTTGCACGCGTCGACGATGACCTGCTTGCGATTGGAGTGTGCCGGCGCAGCGGCGAGACGCACGTGCGCGTTTTCGATCAACACGATCACCGCGTCGGCGAGCTCGCCGATCGCGATCGCGATGCCACCGAGCGACATGATGTTCGACGACAAGCCCAGGTAGCGAATCGCGATGAACGACATCAATACCGACAGCGGCAGCACGATCATCACGATCAGCGCAGAACGCGCATGGAACAGGAACACCAGGCAGATGATGGTCACGATCACCGCCTG
>DASUSZ010000286.1:0-2816 GCA_036374815.1 Vicinamibacterales bacterium
AGATCGGCGAGGCCGATCTTGATGAACAGCCATCCCGCGCTCCACAGGAACGTGGCGATCCACCAGACAACGTGTATCCTGAACATCCGTTACGGCATCCTAGCCGACTGGAGAAACGACATGACCTATTACGGCGCCAAGGAACTCGCGGAAAGCTTCCGCACCGTTCGCAGGAACACCATTCAAGTGGCGGAAGACATTCCCGAAGACAAGTACTCGTATCGTGCTGCGCCGGACACGATGAGCGTCGGTGAAATGCTTTCGCATCTCGCCTGCACGCCGCACTGGGCGCAGCAGTGCTTCTTCGTCGAGAAGAAGACCACCGTCGGCATGGATGATTTCGGCCGCTGGATGGGCGAGCTCGGCGCCAAGTCGAAGGCCCTCACCTCCAAGGCCGACATCGTCGCCGCGCTGCGCGCAAATGGCGAGGCATTCGCGCGGCAGCTCGAATCAATGACCGAGGATCAGCTGGCGCAGCCGATCACCGCGCCCAATGCCACCAAGTCGGCGTTCGAAATGCTGCTCGGCATCAAGGAGCACGAAATGCATCATCGCGCGCAGCTGTTCCTGATCGAGCGCATGGTCGGCATCGTCCCCCACCTGACCCGCGCACGCCAGGAGCGGATGGCGCAACGATCGTAGAGGCGGGTCTTTAGACCCGCCTTCGCCTAGAATAGCGGGCGTGTCCCTTGCGGGCCGGACCGTCTCACATTACAAAGTTGTCGAGGAGCTCAGCCGCGGTGGCATGGGTATCGTTTACCGTGCCACCGACACCCGCCTCAACCGCGACGTCGCGCTCAAGGTCCTACCCGCCGAGCTGACGAGCGATCGCGATCGCCGCGATCGATTCATCCGCGAGGCGCGCGCCGCCTCCGCCCTCGAACATCCCAACATCGCCGTCATTCACGACGTCGGTGAAGTCGACGGCGTCAGCTTCATCGCGATGGAGCTGATTCGCGGCGACAAGCTGGGCGCCGCGATTCACAACGGCCAGCTCGCCGCCAATCCATCGCGCGCGCTCGACATCGCCATCGAGATCGCTGAAGCCCTCGCCCGCGCGCACAGCCAGGGCATCGTGCATCGCGACATGAAACCCGCGAACGTGATGCTCACCGAAGACGGCCATGCGAAGGTGATCGACTTCGGTCTCGCCAAACTGATCGCGCCCGTCGACGGCGATACGGTGACGGCGGCGGCGACCGATCCGAAACTGGTGCTCGGCACTGTTGCCTACATGGCGCCGGAGCAGGCGCGCGGCGGCACGATCGATCACCGCACCGACATCTTTTCGTTCGGCATCCTGCTCTACGAAATGTTCGGGCGCACGCTGCCGTTCAAGGGCACCAGCAGCATCGAGACGATGCACGCGATCCTGCATGAGCCGGCGGCGCCGTTGCGACTGCAGGGCATGCCACCGGTTGCGGCGGCGGAGGTGCAGCGGATCATCGAGAAATGCCTCGCCAAGGATCCAGAGGCCCGCTACCAGGGAATGAAGGACCTGGTGGTCGATCTCAGGACGGCCAGGCGGCGCCTCGACTCGGATGCCTCGCTTGCCGCCACGATGCCGATTGCGCCGGCAGCGGCGAAGCCGGGCAAGTCTCCGCTGCTGTTTGCGGCGGCGACCGTCGCGTTGCTCGCGGTTGGCGGTTATTGGCTGTGGAATTCGCGGCAGCCGCAGGTGGCCGAAGCGACCGGTTCGCGTCCGTCGGTCGCGGTGATGTATTTCGAGAACAACACCGGCGACAAGGAAATGGACTGGCTGCGCACCGGGCTCACCGACATGCTGGTGACGGATCTCTCGCAGTCGCCCGACGTCGAGGTGCTCAGCACCGATCGACTCGTCCAGATTCTCGGCTCGATGCAGAAGCTCGACGATCGCGTCGTCTCCTTCGATACCGTGCAGGAGGTGGCAAAGCGTGCCGGGGTGAAGCACGTGATGCTTGGCAGCTACATCAAGGCCGGCGATGCGATTCGCATCAACCTGAAATTGCAGGAAGCGTCGACCGGCAAGATCATTTCCACCGAGCGCGTCGACGCGGCAAATGAAGCGTCGCTGTTCCCGACGATGGACGACCTGACCCGTCGGCTCAAGGCGCAGTTTGCGGCGCCTGCAGGCGGTGCGGTCGCCAGGCTGTTCAACCGGCCGGGCGCCGTCCCTGTCGTGCTCGATCGCGATTTGAAAGACGTCACGACGTCTTCGGTCGAGGCGTATCGTGCGTACGCCGCCGGCATTGAGCTGCACCAGCGCGGCCGGCCGGTCGACGCGATCCCGCATTTTCAACGCGCCGTCGAACTGGATCCGGATTTCGCGCTCGCCTACGTGAAGATGGCGGTGGCGAGCGGCAACATCGGCCGCTCGAACGATCGCGATGCGTTCGCGAAGAAGGCGATGGATCTCACGAGCCGGCTGACGCCGCGCGAGCGCTATTACATCGAAGGCTATTACTACTCGTCGCGGATCGAGGACACCTCGAGAGGAATCGAGGCCTACTCGAAGGCCGTCGAGATGTACCCCGACCACTCCGCGTCGCGCACCAATCTCGCGCTGCTCTACCTGCGCACCGATCAGGTCGAGAAGTGCATTGAACACTACGCCATCCTCAGGGAGCGGGGCTTCGAATTCCCCGGCGCCGTGGGCAACATGTCTGCCTGCTACACCGCGGCGGGAAGCGACGCCGAGGCGATCAATGTCCTCAGGGAATTCGTTGAGCGGTTCCCCGACGTTGAGCTGGGCTGGGTCAACCTCGGGCTGGCGCAAATGTCCCTCAACCAGTTTGACGATGCGGAGCGATCGCTGAAGAGGGCGCTCGAGCTTC
>DASUSZ010000287.1:0-14884 GCA_036374815.1 Vicinamibacterales bacterium
AAACAGAATTCCGTGTAGGGAGGAAATGCCGCGCCCGCTGCGATCCCCGTGCTCGCGCTCGTTGGGACCACATACGGAAGTTCCGACGGCGGCACTTCCCGCCCTGTCGCCTCTGCGCATTCGGCCAGTACGGGCTTCGCGTCGACGAGATACTCGAATACGACTTCGCTGTGCACCAAGCGCATCGGGTCGTTCATCCGATGTTCGAACTGCGCCGCGCTGATCATCGACAGGTCGCAGGTTTCGCCGGCGGCGACCGTATAGGTACGCACGTCGGTGCCGGATGTCAGACGGATGGTCGTGCCGGCTCCGGCATTCGTGTAGTTCACTGCGTCGGTGAGACGCTGCTTGTAGTCGCCAAACGACCACACCTTATGCGCGTCTGGATGAGCAGCCGAGTCATCGAGGCGGCCGCCGCGCAGCGAGATCGTTGTCGATGCCCAGCGCTCGATGTTGCCGCGAACGCGCTTGCCTGGCGCGATCTTGTTGAGCACCGCCATCTCGGTCGACCTGTTGCTGACCGCGTCGGAAGTCCCCGAGATGATCTCGATCGAGGTGTTTGCGAGGTTGCGATAGACGAACTCCGCCGGGTTCGATCCGACGAGCTCGGTATCGAAAGCCGCGGGCACCACGCCGCGGGCGGGCGCCATGCCGAGCGCCTTCGCGATCGGCGTTCCGGCCCTGGCCATCAGGAACGGCACGTGGGTCATGTGAGCCGTCAACTGCCCGGGGGTTGCGACCAGGAACGAACGATCGGCACGCTCGATGAAGCCCATCATGCCGACAAAGCGCATCCGGAACTGCCCCGCAGCAGCGGACGCCTCCGATGGACGGAAACCTGTACAAGCGGCAGCGACGCCGCCGAGCGTAACTCGACTGACAAATGCACGACGATTCATTGTTTGCTCCTACTTTGGGGGGCTATCGATCGGAGCCGTAAAGCACCAACGCAGTCCAAGCGCCGAGTCGACGGCCGTTCTGCTGTATTGCGTTGCGTTGGAGAGTCGAGAGGGCGTCCACGGCGGTCTGGCCAGAAGCCACCAGCTCGTGAAAGCCCACCATCATTTCGCGAGTGACCGTCTCGTCAGCGCCGGGAAGAGTGCCAAGCACCGTAGGAACTCCGGCTGCCATGAAGGAGCGGGCCATTCCAAGGGTGCCGTCGCTACGGGTAGTGCCGCTCGGCTGAATCTGTTCGATGACTACCAGCGAGGTCGCTGGCATTTGTCGCGCCACAATCTCACGACCCAGTACTGCGCCGGAGTGTCGACGGCCAGGTGCGTCCGCGAGCATTACGCGCGAGAGCAATGGATACGCGACGTTTTCCGCGACTGGCGCGGCGATGTGAATGATTGCGCTCTCGCCCGCGCGCTCGAGGAAGCGGGACGGGGTGGCTGCGGCGCCGGAAATAAGTTCTGCGTTTCGATACGCGGCGGCGACTCCGCGGCCATTCGAATCCGCCTCGGGTCCAGCGAGAACTAGCGGATCGCCCCCACGCGCCGGTTGGTCCCCGATCGTTACGGCGCCATTCACGCTCGTCGCATGGGTGAGTGCGATGTCTTCGACGAGGAACCGCCGGGTCGCCGGGTTCCACAGTGCGGCAAACGAAGCGGTCTGAGCGGGGCCATCGGGGACAACAGTCAGCCGAGTCACACCTCTCAGGTGCGCCGACAAGGGGCGAATCAACTCGTTGTAGAGGGCACCGCTCCCGTCCGCAACTGCGGACTGCAGGTTGATTTCTGCGCGCTGTCTTTCAACCAGACGCTCGGAGTCATCGCGGCTCAAGCTTCGCATCGACACGGTTGTTCCCGACGACTTGATCAGCCAGATTGCGAGCTCATCGTCGAACTGATTGAACGCAAGAATGGCTTCATCCGAGCCGAGTGATCTTTCGACTTCAGCGAGTGTCCGAACTTCCGCGATTCGCCTGAACTCCGCCAACGTACGCGCGCGAGCGCGTTCGGCCATTACGAAGGCGCGCGGCAAATCCCCTTTTCTAATCGCCAGATGAACCGCGACGTCGTACAGCCCCCACGATTCGTCGAGTGTCGAGATGCGGCCCTCGTCGGAAATCGAGGCGCGCTCCTCGTCGAACTCACGAATGCCGCGCGCGAGTGCGGCATCCGCGTCATTCAGGCGTCCCCACACAATGTTGGCTTTCGCGAGGCGCAAATGTAGCTGGGCGAGGCGCAGTCGATCGCGGCGCTGGTGAACGATCTCAATCGCGCGCGAGGCGGCAGCAACCGCAGCGGCCGGATTGCGGCGCCGCTCGAGATCACTTTGCGCCGACAGCAGGACGACTTCGATGCGGCTTCTGAACTGCGGATCCGGAACTCGCGATAGCGTTTCGCGCGCACCCTCCAGATCATCGCCGGCTTCGGATTCTCGACCGAGTGCGACGAGTGTTGCCGCACGCTGCGCCATCGACTCGGCAATCGCGGAGTCCCGGCGCCAGTCTTTGGCCGTCGAGAGCGCTACGTCCTGAAGCAGCAGAGCTGCGGCGGGGTCGGTCGCACGAGTCGCGGAGGCCGTTGTGGCAAGCAGGCCGTATTTGAATCGCATCGACTGCGACGCCGGCAATGCTTCAAACGCGCGGAGCCAGTGCCGCCATGCGGTCGCCGCATCGCCCAGGTAATTTGCAAGCGTCGCAAGAAGGTTGTGCGCATTCGCAGCCTGCTCGACGTCTCCCATCCTGTCGAAGGCCGCCAACGTTTCTTCGTAAAAAACTTGTGTTTCAGCCAGGCGGCCTTGGGCGAACGCGATCAATCCCTTGAACCAGGTCGCTCTGGCGGCAACGAAGGAATTACGAGCGCTGGGGGAAGCGAGCACCGCGTCGAACAATGCGTTGGCGTCTGCTGCTCTACCAGTCACATAGGCGACCGCACCGAGATCGATCATCGGCCGCAGTTCGAACGCGCTACTCGCCGCCGCAAAACGTGTGCGCGCGGCAGCCAGACCCGGCATCGATGCTGCAAACCTATCTTCCGCAAAAATCGCGGACGCGGTGGCGTATTCCTTATGCGCCTGGGCGAGCTGACCAAGTTTTCCGGCGCCGTTGACAGCGGCGCGATCGATCGCGTTCACCGTCTCGACATACAACCCATCACCAGCCACGCGAAGCAGCGCATGAGCCATCGTGCGGACGCGCTCGAGCTCTGCGCCGCCGTTATCTCCAGCGATTACAGCGTTCGCCCAATTCACCAGCAGCGTGTTCTCGATGAAGTTGCGCGCCTCGGTGGTTTGTGTGCGAACCGCTTCATCCGCGGTAGACGCGTCGAACGCCGACTGCAGCCGGCCCTCGATTGCAACCCACGCGTCTGCGCGCGTGGGCCGCGCCAACTCGTCGAGCCGCTGTCTCGCTTCGCCCGCCCAGGGCGATGCGCTGTCGCGTTTGAGGTATTCCGTCCACGCGCTCTTCGCCTCCGCCGTCAGCGACAGCGCGCTCGCGGCGAGGGCGCGGTTGAACCAGGCTTCCTTCAATGAGGGATCGAGGCGCAGCGCGCGATCGGCGGCGGCCAGCGCGCGCGGCAGATCGTCGGGGCGCAGGCCGAGACGGGCGCGCTCGAGCTGCACCGCGGCCACATCACTCAGGTAGCGCGCGTTCGCGGGCTGCTCGCGCGATGCCGCCAGCAGCGACTGCACCGCGTCCTCGTAATCGCCCGCCAAAAGGCGTGATACGCCGCGCACGTGCAGCTGTGACGGCGTTTCACGTTCGCCGAACGACTCGCGAATCCTGCCGGCCGTCAACTGAACACGATCGGTCCCGGCGGCCCGGCCATCTTGCCCCCCAGCAGATGGCCCACCCAGTGGGGCATGCGGGAACCCCCCGGTCAACCGGCCGAGAACCGATCGTTGTTCACCGACGCTTTCGACAAGACTCACGAGTCCCGAATCACGCTCGAGCAACGGCCGCACGAGGGCGGGCGCCGCCAGAACCGCGACCACGGCGGCCGCGGCCGCCAGCGCGCCGGCCATCGCGCGGCGCGTGACGAGCGGAGTGGCCTCCGCAGGTAACGCGACGCCGGGCCTGAGCGCCGACAACTCCTCGACCGTTCGAGCGACCCCGGCCACCAGCGCAATGCACTGAGGGCACGAGGCGAGATGAGCATCCACGCGTGCGCGTTCAGACAGGCTCAATCCCCGGTCGACGTATGCCGCCAGGACCTCGGGTTCCGGGCAACCGTTGGTGTGTGGATCAACCATCTCGCTTGGATAGACGGACAGGCCCCAAAAACCTCTCAACCTCGGCGCGCAGCAGAGGGGAGAGCGCGATGGAGTGATGCCCAATAAGGCCGGCGACCTCCCGAGGGTCAAAGCCCTCCGTCGTCAGCGCCAGCCGCAGTTGCTTCACGCTTTTGTCGAGCCGCCGGTGAAGCGTCGGCACGGAACTGCCAGTCAACTTCGCAATCTCGACCATGGAAAGGTCCTGATCGAAACGCAACGCAATCAGCACGCGATCCTGCGCGGCAATCTTTTCGAACGCTGTCGCCAGAGCGCGTTGAAGTCGTTCGATGCTCTTCTGGCGATCGGAATCTTCGATCTTGATCTCGGAAGTATCGCCACTACTGACGGCGGCGGCGGCTTCCTCACCAACTTCCGTCGTCCGTACTCGCACCGGAAGCTGATCCCAGATTCTGCGCAACTCGGCGTACGTCTTGCCGACGTCGTGATTGGTACGCAGAATCTCCATTGCCTCTTCAACGGTATGGGCGTCGCGCGTCACCAGCCGCTCGAGCGCCACTGCAACAGGACCCAGCCGCTCCGCCATCGCCGAGGGCCGCCAGCGCCCCCACTTCTCCGCGCAGAAGTCGAGCGACATGCGCTCGATCACCGCGGCCAGGTAGGTCCATAACGTGCTGCGGTTCTGGAACTTGCGCAGGATTGCGTAATCGTCCTCGACGAGCCGGAGGCGCACGAAGCTGGCAAAATCCTCCCGTTCGGTCGACGACAAGTGTCGCCGCCGGCCGGTCGTCCGCACGATCTGATCGACCAGATCGAGGTGGTCGAGGAGCAGCCGCTGATAATCCACGTCAACTTTTTCGGGAAACTCGCCCGATTATCTACGCATCCAGCACGACATCTGCGCGCAGAAACGGAATTGTAATTTTCCAGCTGTATTGCAAAGTGAGAACCCGGCGAGGCGTGTCCGTCTATACCAATTGAACGCCAGAGTTCTGTACGGCGGGCGGCCATGGCACGCCTCCTGTAATGCGTGTGGATACAGGAGTTAACGCAACCATGGCGGTGCCGGGGAACTGGCCTGATTTCTTGAAAGCGAGAAACAACCCTGAGTGTGCGCCCATGTGCGGCGATGTGCGCGGCACAGCGGAGCAGAAGCAGGATAGTATGGCGATGAGCTTCTTCGGCGGTCAGGATGGGGCCGGTGCCCGGGTCTGGTCGGCCGGCAAACTTGTGTCGAATCAACAGGATCAGGAAAAGCTGCACGCGAGAATTCGCGAGCTCGAATCCCTGTGCACCGACGTGCTCGTCGCCGGCGTGGATATCGGCCTGCCGCAGCACCTGCTGAACCAGTTGTGGGCCGCCGTCGGCCACGGCGAGCTGCCCAAGGCGCTGAACGTCGACCTGCCGCCCGCGCCGCCCCGCCCGGTTGCGGCCACGCCGCAGCAGAAGGTTGTCGTCGCCCCCGAGGCGTTCACCGAGAAGGATGCAACGGCGCCGCCGGCGAAGCGCGAGCCGATGGAAATTCCCGACATTCCGCTCACGACCAATCCCCTGAACGCGAAAGAGGATGCGCGTCCGAAGCCGCCGCAGGCGGAGCTCAAGCCGCTCAACGTCAAGAAGACGGTCTGCGTCGTGGACGACGACCCGATGATGCTCGACGTGCTGGCGCGGATCCTCCAGCGCGAAAACTTCGATCTGTTGACCGCCGGCGGCGGTCCGGAAATCATCGAGAAGCTGGCCGCGCACTCCGGCGAGGTCGATTTGCTCGTCACCGACTACGCGATGCCCGACATGCAGGGCCGCGAGCTCGCCGATCACGTGCGGCAGCGTTTCCCGTCGGTCAAGGTGCTGTATCAGACCGGCTTCAGCGACATGCTGTTCGAGAATCGCGTTGAGCTCGAAGAAGGCGCGGCGTTCCTCGAGAAGCCGTTCACCGCGCGCGGCCTCCGCGAAGCGGCGCGGCTGGTGCTGTTCGGTTCGATCAATCCCTAGATAGTCCGCCCGCGCGCCGCCCGCGCTATCATCGCGGCGTGCAGCGGGTCGTGACGATCGCGGTCTGGATCCTCGTCGCGGTCGCGGGCGCGGCCGCCGGCGGATTTGCGCTGCCGCCGGCCGGCCTTCGCGGCCACTACTACACCAATCTCACGCGCAGCGGTCCGCCGGTGGCGATCGTCATCGACCAATCGATCACCACCGACACGCTCGATAACGGCACTGCAGGCGTGTGGCCGGCATTCTCAGTGGAGTGGACCGGCGCCATCTACATCGACAAGCCAGGCGCGTATCGCTTCGCCACCGTTTCCGACGATGGCTCTCAGCTGGAAGTTTCTGATCGACTGGTCGTCGATAACGGCGGCCGGCATGGGCCGCAGGAGGCCGTCGGTCAAATCACTCTCGCCGCCGGTATTCACCCATTCCGTGTTCGCTACGAGCAGGCGGGCGGCGGCTTTGTGCTCGAACTGAAATTCGCGCGAGAGGATGCGCCGCTCGTGACAATCCCGTCGTCGGTATTGATGCCGGAGCCGATGTCGTATGCCGCGTATCGGCTGCGACGCGCCGCTCCCATCGCGGGCGCGACGCTGGCGTTGTTGCTGTGGAGCGCGCTCCGCCTTCGCCTCAAACGGACGCCGGCTGCCGCGCGATTGTGGCTCCCGCAACTCGATCGGCCCGGAGTTGCAATCGCCATCGTGGCTGTCGTCGCTGTCGCAGTGCGCATCTTCATGATGCTGGGGTCGAACGCGATTCTATGGGGCGACTCCGACGTGTTCATCGAGGGCTTCGGCCACATCCGCAGCGGCCGCTTTCTCGAGCACGACCCATTTCGCACGCTGCTTTATCCGTACTTTCTGACCGCGTTCCTGATCTGGAGCGGCGAGCCGCCGATGGATCAAGTGATCGTCGGAGCCCAGCACGGTCTTGGCGTGATCGCCGCGGTGGCGTTCTTCCTGGCCGGGCGCGTGGCGTTCGGTTCACGGATTGCGCTCGCGGGGGCGCTGTTGTTTGCGGTGCACACCACGCAGTTGTTCTACGAGAACAGCATCCTGTCCGAAGCGTTCTTCGTGTGCGTGCTGGCGCTGAGCCTGCTGGTGCTGATCGCGCTGGTCCGGGAGCCGTCGGTCCCTCGGGCGCTGGCCGCCGGCGCGGCGTGCGTGGCCTTGACCATGACGCGCCCCGTCGCGGAATTTTTCGTCGTCATTCCAATCGCCGTCGCGATGCTGGCGTGCAGTCGCTGGATCGATCGCGTCAAGGTTGCGGCCGCGGTGCTCGTGGTTTACGCGGCGGTGTTGCTGCCGTGGGCGGCGCTCAACGAGCGCCAGTTTGGTTTTTTCGGCGTCGCGGTGGGGCGTGGCCTCGGTCTGTTCATCCGCACGTTCGAGATCGAGAAGTTCGACCCGCCGCCTGATACGAAGTACCCGGAGATTCGCGACATCCTGCTCGGCGCCCGCGGCACGCAGTATTCGCCGGCCACGTTCGTGCGCGACGAGTTGAGCCGCCGGAAATATTCGGCCGCCCAGGCCGATGACTTGATGTACCGCTCCTCGGTTGAAGCGGCGCGGGCGCGCCCGGTGGATTTCGCGGTCGGTACCGTCCGGCAGTGGTGGCGTCAGCTTGGCAGCCTGCAAGACGAACAGGTCTGCGACTCGGTGGACGGCGAATACATCTGCAGCAAGCGCACGATCGGCTACGCGCGCGAGCCGTTTCTCAACCGCCCTCGCCGCGCCAACGAACCGGTGCGGCCATGGGTGGTCGCGTACTTCCGCCATTTCCGGATTCCCATGCACGCCGTCTCAGTGCTCGCGGCGCTTGGGGTGATCGCGTGTCTGGCCAACGAGGGACGGGCGATGCTGCCGGGCATCCTGATCTCGCTGACGGCAATCTATTTCACGCTGCTGCCGGCGATCGGACAGAGTCCGCAGGACCGCTATCGGCTGCCCGCCGATGCGCTGCTGTTCATGCTTGCCGCCTTCGGCCTGTCGGTCGCGGTCGGGCGGCTCATTTCTTCGGCTGGTGCACCCGGCGCCACTCGTCGCTCCCTTGAATCGCGTCCCTGATCATCTGCTTCGCTTCTTCGTCGGTCTTTCCCTCGACGCGGGCGTTGAGATAAACGTCGATGATCCAGGCGCCAAGCGCTTCGAAGTCCGGCTGCTTTTGATCGGCGCGCCATAACCCGTCGGCGCGGCGCAAGCCTTCATCCGACGCGTAGTACTGATGCAGCCACTGCGCCGCGTTCATCACGTCGGCCCGGTAGCCTTTGAGCCGCTCCGCCGCCAGTCTGCCGGTCTGCTCGTCGAATTGCCGCTGCTGGAATGCCATCGCGCTCTGCTGTTGCGCCAGGCGGTTGCGCAGCCAGTAGACCTGGCCGGCGAGCACGATGATGACGAACACGAGAATGCTGGTGATCAGTCGGGAACGGTCCATAGTCGATATAAGCCTATACTGATCGAGTGAAAGGCCTGCGGTTCGTCATCGGGTTTCTGATCGTGGCCACGGTGGTGTCCGTGGCGGCGATGCTGTTCCTGTTCGTGCTGATGTCGCAGGAGCCGCGCGTGCCCTCGAGCGCCACGCTGGTGCTGAAGCCGTCGGGCGACCTGCCCGAGGTGCGGCCCGATTTGATGTTCGGCGGCGATGATCTGACGGTGCGCGGCTACGTCGAGCTGATTCGCAAGGCCAAGCACGATTCGCGGATCAAGGGCATCCTGCTGCGGCCCGGCGCGATGAACTCGCCGTTCTGGGCGAAGGTGCAGGAACTGCGCGAGGCGATCGCCGACTTCAAGACGTCAGGCAAGTACGTGCATGCGTGGCTCGAGTACGCGGGCGATCGCGAGTATTACCTCGCGACGGCGGCCGACAAGGTGTACCTGTTGCCGTCGGCGTCGCTCGACCTCACCGGCGTGGCGACCTATGAAGTGTTCCTGCGCGGCACGTTCGACTGGATCGGCACGTATCCCGACTTCCTGCACGTCGGCGATTACAAGACCGCGGTGAACACCTATCTCGAAAAGACGTTCACGCCGGCGCACAAGGAGATGAGCGAGTCGCTCAATCGCAGCCAGTACGATCAGCTGGTCAGCGCGATCGCGGATGCGCGCCGCAAGAGCGAAGCCGACGTGCGCGCGCTGATCGACCAGGGGCCGTTCCAGCCGGTCGACGCGCTGCGCGTCGGCTTGATCGACGAAGTCGCCTACGAAGACGAGCTCGACGATCTGGTGCCGCAGCTGAAGAAGGCCGAATACGTCGACGCCGAAGACTACATGTCGGTGACGTGGGAGCGCGCCGGCGTCGACCGCCGCTCGAAGATCGCGGTCATCCACGCCACCGGCGTGATCAATTCCGGCAGCAGCGGCTTCGATCCCGTCAACGGGGCGGTGATCGGCTCCGATTCGCTCGTCAAGTACATCCGCGAGGCCCGCGCCGACGATTCGATCAAGGCGATCGTGCTGCGCGTCGACAGCCCCGGCGGCTCGTCGACGGCGTCCGACGTGATCTGGAGGGAGCTGTCGATCTCGCGCGAGAATCACCGGCCGGTGATCGTGTCGATGTCGGATCTGGCGGCATCGGGCGGCTACTACATCGCGCTCGGCGGCGACGCGATCGTCGCGCAGCCGGGCACGCTGACGGGATCGATTGGCGTCTATACGGGAAAGTTCGTGATCAGCGGCACGCTCGACAAGCTCGGCGCGAACATCGAATCGACCAGCAGCGGCAAGCACGCGGAAATCTATTCGCCCGACCGGCGCTTCTCGGCCGAAGAGCGCAAGAAGATCGAGGAGTCGATGCAGGTCGTCTACGACCAGTTCATCGAGCGCACCGCCGCGGCGCGGCACATGACGCCCGAGAAGGTCGACGAGATCGCGCAGGGGCGCGTGTGGACCGGCGCGCAGGCCAAGCAGATCGGCCTGGTCGACGAGCTCGGCGGCTTATACAAGGCGGTCGACCTGGCCAAGCAGCGCGCGCGCATCCCGCTCGACGAGGAAGTCGAGCTGGTGCCGTATCCGCCGCATCGCACGTTCTTCGAGGTGTTGACGGATGAATTGTCGTCGCCGGCGGGGAAGTTGCGTGCCGCGACCGCGCCCGCGGCGCTGATGGAGCTGCTCGGGCCGCGAGAGCGGCGGGCGCTTGCCGCCGTCCTCGCTCCCTCGCGATTGTTCCGGTCAGGGCAGGTGCTGGCGCACATGCCCTACGTGTTTGTTCGCTAACTACGAGCCGACGATTCGCGCGAGCGTGTCTTCGCGCGTCGTGATCTTCAGTCCCTGCTTCGCCTTCTGCATGTAGGCGCCGAAGAACTTGTCGCGGCGCTGGTTGACCATCTCGTCGCGCAGCTGATCGCGTCCGGCCTCGATCTCGGCGTCGGTGACATTGACCTTTTCGGCAACGCGGATGATCGCAGTGCCGGTCGGCGTCGCGATCGCGTCGCTGACCCCGCCCTGCGGCAGGCTGAACGCCGCGGCGTCGATCGCTTCGCTGATGCCCAGGTCGGGAATCGCCGATCCGCGGGTGACCAGTTCGGTCGTCTTGATTTCAAGCCCGGCGCGCTTGACCGCGGCGGCAAAGTCCTTCGCGGTCTTCAGCTCGTTGGCGATGGTCGCGGCGCGCTGCTTCGCCATTTCCACGGCCTTGTCCTGCTTCAAGTCCTCGCTGACGCGCTCCTTCACCTCCGCGAGCTGCGGGATGTACGCATCCTGGCGCCCGGTCACCGTGGCAAACACCCAGCCCGTCGCCACGCGCATCGCCGGCGTCACGTCGCCTTCCTTCATGCCGAACACGCGCCCCGACAGCTCCGGCTGCGAGCCGATGCCCTGAATCGGATCGGCCAGCTGAATCAGGTCGGTCTCGGTGACCTGCATGTTGCGCTCCTTGGCGATGCGATCGAGATCGGCCTGCGTCTTGATCGTCCCTTCGAGCGACTTCGCGATCTTCTCGGCCTCCGCCTGCGCGCGCTGCCACTTCAGCTGCTCTTCGATCTCGGGGCGCACCTCGGCGAACGGCCGCGTCGACTCGGGCTTGTTGTCCACCATCTTGATGATGTGGAAGCCGAACGACGTCTTGATCAGGTCGCTGACTTCGCCGTTCTTCATCGCGAACGCGGCGTTCTCGAATTCGGGGACCATGCGGCCGCGGCCGAAGTAATCCAGATCGCCGCCCGCCGAATTGTTCGACTCGTCTTCCGAATACTTCTTCGCGAGCTCCGCGAAATCCGCGCCCGGCGCCTTCGCCAGCTTCAGCACTTCCTCGGCCTTGGCCTGGACGGCTTTCTCGTCCTTGCCCTCCGTCTTGAACAGGATGTGGCTGGCGCGCACCTGGCCCGGGGTCTGGTACTGCGCGATGTTCTGCTGGTAGAACGCGTTCAGTTCCGCCTCGGGGATCGTGATCGTCTGGCGCACCTGGTCGACGTTGAGCAGCGCGTACTTGATCTTGCGCTTCTCGCCGATGCGATAGCGCTCCTTGGACTTCTCGAACGCCGCGGCGATCTCCGCGTCGCTGACCGTCACCTGCGTCTTGAACGCCTCGGGCGTGACCGGCACCACATCGAGCTTCACCTTCTCGTTGCGCCTGCGGAACTCCTCGGCAACCTCGACGTCGCTCACCGACATCCAGCCGGTGAGCGCGTTACGCAGCTTTTCGATCTGCAGCGCGCGGCGCAGGCTGCGCTCGAACTCCGCGGTGGTCATCGGCGGGTTCTGGAACTGCAGCAGCTGGCGATAGCGCTGCTCGCCGATGAACTTGCCGTTCTCCTGGAAGCCGGGCAGGGCGAGGATGCGCTCGCGGATCTCGACGTCGCTGACGACGATGCCCTGCTTGCGCGATTCGGCGACCATCGCTTCCTCGTCGACGAGCTGGTTGAGGATCTGGCGATCGATGCCAAGCTGCTTGATCAACTGATCGTTGATCTGCCCGCCGTAAGCGCTGCGATACGCGTTGATCTGGGCGTTGTAGCGCCGCTGGAACGCGCCGACCGTGATCGGTTCGCCTTCGACCTCCGCGAGCACTTCACCCGGCGCCGCGCCGGTTGGTGTGGTGAGGAAGTCGGGAATGTAGAAGACGACGAAAGTGAGGACGACAAGCGCCAGGCTCCATTTGAGCCAGCCCTTATGACGCCGCATCCGGTCGAGCATGGTCATGCTGAGAGATCCTCTGGGAAAAGGAAATCGTAACACAAACTGCCGCCGTGATATATTCAGTCAGTTGAATGACTTACGGCGGTTCTCGCCGTCCGGATCTGGCCGCCCGTCTGCGCCGCGGCCAGCGCGTGCTCAAGAGCCGTCTCGAACGGCCTGAGTCCGTGCTGGCGTTGTTTCGCGCCGCACACGAATCGCTCGATCCGGAAAGCATCGGCAAACTCGTCGTGACCCGCGCCGAGGAGTGGTTCAAAGCGCCCGCATGCGGCGTTTTTGCGGCCGACCTCGACGGGCAGGTCGCGGGCCTCGCGTCGAAAGGCTTGGGCGAGTCGCTGTCGCCTGCGGCACTGGGTGTCGCGCGATGGGTGCTCGGCCATGGACGCGATTTCGCGTCTGCAGATCTGCGCAAGGACTCGCGCGCGATGGGCGCGGCGGGCGCGGCGCTCGGATGGCCGCTCAGGTGCCGCACCCAGACGGTGGCGGCGCTGGTGGTGATGGAACGTCAGGCGGCGACGCAGGTGCCGCTGCTCACGCCGGCCGCCGGCCAGGCGCTGGGCGCCATGCTCGAAGGGCCGGCGCAGGCGCTCGACAACGCGCTGCGATTGAGGCGATCGGAAGCTCTCTCGGTAACCGACGATCTCACGCAGCTCTACAACTCGCGTTACCTGAACCAGGTGCTGCGTCGGGAAGCCAAGCGCGCCTCACGTTCAGGCCGTCCACTATCGCTGCTGTTCCTGGACCTCGATGGTTTCAAGGGAATCAACGATACCTACGGGCACCAGGCCGGCAGCCGGGCGCTCGTCGAAGCCGCGGCGGTGATCCGCAAGTGCGCGCGTGAAACCGACGTTGTCGCCAGGTTTGGTGGCGACGAGTTTGCAATCGTGCTGCCCGACACCGGTTCAGAAGGTGCCGCGGCGGTGGGAGACCGCGTCCGCGAGCGATTGGGCGTTCATCCGTTCCTCGAAAGCAACGGATTGAAGCTCCGTCTCACGGCGTCGGTCGGGGTCGCCACGCTGCCCGACGTGGCTGCTTCCGCTGAAGAGTTGGTACGTGCCGCCGATATGGCGATGTACCAGGTGAAGGAATCGGGGAAAAACGGAGTTCGCATCGCCCAGGCTGGATAATGGCCGGGACTGCATGGTTTAGCATCAGTATTTCTTAAAAATATGGGTCTGGGTTCGCTCCTCTCGTTTCTCTCCACCGATTTGGCCATCGATCTTGGAACGGCCAATACCTGCGTGTACGCAAAGGGCCGCGGCATTGTCGTCAATGAGCCCTCGATGGTCGCGGTCAACAAGGTCACCGGCCGCGTCGAAGCGGTCGGCACCGGCGCGAAGGAAATGCTCGGCCGCACGCCCGGCAACATCGTCGCCATCAAGCCGATGAAGGACGGCGTCATCGCCGACTTCGACGTCACCGAGAAGATGCTGACCTACTTCATCAAGAAGGCCCACAACGGCAACGTGTGGGTGCGGCCGCGCATCATCATCGGCGTGCCCTCTGAAATCACGCAGGTCGAGAAGCGCGCCGTCAAGGACTCGGCGTATCGCGCCAAGGCCAGCGAAGTGCACTTGATCGAGGAAGCGATGGCCGCGGCCATCGGCGCCGGCCTGCCGATCACCGAGCCCGCCGGCAGCATGATCGTCGACATCGGCGGCGGCACCACCGACATCGCCGTCATCTCGCTCGCCGGCATCGTCTACAGCAAGGCGGTCCGCGTCGCCGGCAACGAGATGGACGAAGCGATCATCCAGTACATCAAGAAGACCTATAACCTGCTGATCGGCGAGCGCACCGCCGAGCAGATCAAGATGGAGCTCGGCTCGGCGTATCCGCTCGAGGAGCGGATGACGATGGAGATCAAGGGCCGCCACTTGATCGAGGGCGTGCCGAAGACCATCACCATCACCGACGAGGAAATCCGCGAGGCGCTCGCGGAAACCGTCAACGTGATCGTCGACGCCGTGCGCGTCGCGCTCGAGCGCACGCCGCCCGAGCTGTCCGCGGACATCGTCGATCGCGGCATCGTCATCACCGGCGGCGGCTCGCTGCTGCGGAATCTCGACAAGCGGCTGCGCGAGGAGACCGGGCTGCCGGTATCGAGCGCGGAAGATCCGCTGTCGTCGGTCGTGCTCGGCGCCGGCAAGATGCTCGGCGAGTTCGATCTGCTGCGGAAGATCGCAATCGACTAACTCGAACTGGCGATGGCGATCGCAGACATCAAGCAACGGCCGGGCGTGGTCCTCGGCGGCGCCATTCTTCTTCACGTCATCCTGATTTCCGCGCAGGTCAACACCGCGTCGGGATTGCCGGTGCTGCAGGTCGTGACCTTCGGCAGTTTTTCCGAAGTGCAACGCGGCACGATGGCGGTCGTCAACGGCGTGCGCGGCATGTGGTCCGGCTACGTCGCGCTGCAGCAGGTCCAGGAAGAGAACAACGCGCTCAAGCACGAATTGCAGACGCTGCAGGTGACGCTGCAGCAGGAGCGCGCCGAAGCGCAGCGCACCGATAACCTGCGGCAGCTGCTCGAGCTGCGCGAGCGCGCCAACCTCGATACCGTCGCCGCGGAAGTGATTGCCGGCGCGGCC